>JBDREM010000349.1:0-3346 GCA_043819695.1 Planctomycetota bacterium | reverse complement strand
GCGGCACTGGCGTTGCTCACGGGCGGAGTCTCTGTCGCCGCCGACTGGGCCCAATGGCGCGGGCCGAACCGCGACGGCAAGAGCGCGGAGACCGGCCTGCTGAAGAAGTGGCCGGCCGGCGGGCCGAAGCTCGTGTGGTCGGTCGACGGGATCGGCCGCGGATTCGCACAGGCCATCGTTGCCGGCGGCCAGGTCTACGTCACCGGCGAGACCAACGGCGAAGGCCGCTGCTCCGCGTTCGATCTCGACGGCACACTCAAATGGAAGCTCGAGTACGGCCGCGAGTGGGATAAGAGGCACGCCGGCTCGCGCACCATGCCGACCGTGCACGACGGGCGGGCCTACATCGTCAGCGCCTATGCGGTGGTGACGTGCTTCGACGCGAAGACCGGAAAGAACCTGTGGCAGGTTGACATGACGAAGCGGTTCGGAGCGAAGCTCATCATGTGGGGCAACGCCGAGTCGGTCCTCATCGACGGCGACAACGTCATCTGCACGCCCGGCGGCAAGAACGTCATGATGGCCGCGCTGAACAGGAAGACGGGCGAGACGGTCTGGAAGACCGGCGGCCTCGCAGGAGCTTCCTCGTATTGCTCGCCGATCCTGATCGAGCGCGGCGGCACGCGCCTGATCGCCACGATCACGTCGCACCACATCATCGGCGTCGAGGCCGCCACCGGCAAGCTGCTCTGGGGGCACCCGTACGGCAACCAGCGGCGCAACCATCCGATTACGCCCGTCTGCGCCGACGGCATGATCTACTGCACCAGCGGCTACGGCAAGGGCGGCGTGATGCTCGAGCTTTCGGCCGACGGGAAGGATGTCACGCAGCGATGGGCGGAGGAGCGGCCGGACACACGCCACGGAGGCGTCGTCCTCGTCGCCGGCTACGTCTACGGCTCGGCCCAGAGCCGCCGCGGCAAGTGGTACTGCGTCGAGCTCAAGAGCGGCAAGGTCATGTGGGAGGCCGACATCGTCGGGGAGGGCTCGATGGCCCTCGCCGACGGGCTCTTCTACTGCTACGGCGAGCGGGGCAAGCTTGCGCTCGTCGAGATGTCGCCCGACGGCCACAAGGTCATCAGCTCGTTCCAGATCACCAGGGGGAAGGACCCCCACTGGGCGCATCCGTCCATCAGTGGCGGCCGGCTCTACATCCGGCACGGCGACGTCCTGATGGCGTATGACATCAAGGCCGACTAGAGGCGCGGCCGGAAAGGCGTAGGTCCGTGCCTGGCACGGACCTAAGTTGTATCCAATGCAGTGGCAGCGGGTTGCGGAGGACGCATTACGTCGCCAAGGGTATGCGAGAGCGACGCAGCTCGGCTGCTTGCACCCCCTCTTCGAGATCGATGAGTTCGATGTGCGGGGAGTCGGTATCGACTCGGCGTACCCCGAAACGCCGCCGCATGTCGCAGACGAAACGCTTGCTGCCGATGAAAAGCGTCTGGGCAAGGGAATACGGGCGCCGCAGGGCTTCTTGCTCAATGATGCGGAGATATGCCTCGTACCGTGTTGCCGAATCAACGCCCAGAGCCACATAGTCGCGGTGAAGGGCGACGGCCGCTTCGTTTTCCGCCGCGATATGCCGATGGGCCGACCACTGATGATCGGCGGGGCTGGCGACCATTCGAGCCCGGACAGGATTGAGGTCCAGATACGCCATCGTCCTCAAGAAGTACGTTGCCCCCTCGATGATGGTGCTGTGGAACCGCTCCTCCCAGAGATGGCCCTTCCGCTCGCGCATCCGATTGAATCGTCTCGCAAACAGGTTCGCCACGCGATGAATGAACGGCGACAGCGTATCTGCCGTTGGCACGGCGAAGAGCAGGTGGGTGTGGTTTGTCATCAGGCAGTAGTTGTACAGGTCCACCGCGAACTTGTCCCGTGCCTCAAGCAGCATGTCGAGGAAGAGGCGGAAGGAGCGTTCTTCGAAGAGGAACTCCTTATTATTGCACCGCATCGTCACGTGGTGGAGGGCGCGTGGGTAGCTGAATCGCCGCGTTCGTCCCACTTTGGTCTCCCTTCGCGAATCTGCAGCATTCGACCGCGATTATACGCCTTGGGCATCGCGAGCACAAGGGCAAGGCGTAACATCTTGTCCGCCAAGTTCTTACAGCTTAGGTCCGTGCCAGGTAGGTCCGTGCCAGGCACGGACCTACGGCTCTTCGAGGAACTGATCGACGCTCTTGCCTCGCATGAAGTAGGGTCCCTTTCCGGGGACCGCGAATTGCATGTTCGGCGGGACGGACCAGGCAGTCATGTATCCCCACTTGGGGTGAGACGTCATCGTCCCGTAGGTCGTCAGAAGCCATTCCTGGCCGGGTCCGGCGCGCCATCCCCCGCCGGGCTTCTCGCGGAACATCCGCAGGATGTTCCCAGCGCCGCCGAACGGGTTGGAGCCGAAGTAGAAGAGGACGGTCGATCGATCAACGTGGGTGGCGCACAAGTAGCCATAGTTGCGGAATGGCAGTTCCGTGATCGTTTCCGGGGCGCTCCATTTGGCGGCGTCCGAACTCAACCACCGCAGAGCCGCCGTCCTGGCCCACTCGACGTCCTTGTGCTTTGACGGATATCGGATGCTCTCGGCCATCAGCTCATACTTGCCGTCGGCTCTCTGCAAGATGCAGACGGATGCCGCATCGCCCGCGAGAGGCAGCTTGGCGGATGTCTCCCACCGGTAGGCGTCGCGGGAGACCAGCACCGTCACCGTGGCCCCTGTCGAATCGGCCCAGATGTAACGGCCCCTGCGGTCCTGAATCATATGGAACTGGCCGACGGGCCGGTCGACGACCATCGACGGTCGGGACCAGTTGCGGGCGTTTCGCGACCAGCAGACGTACGCTCTCATCCGGTGCTGGCCCTCACGGTCGCTTCGGAAGACGAGCAGGAACCGGCCCGACTCGTCATGCAGACAAAGGGGGTCCTGCTCGATCCAGCCGCTGGACACGGGGATGGGGATCTTGGCAGGGGGCGAGAAGGTCTGGCCGTCCGTGCTCGTCGCGCACCACAGGTCGCCTTCCCGCGACCAGAACACGCGAACGGCTCCGTCATCGGCCACGATGGCCGGCGCATCATCAATCGTCTGCAAGCAGGGACTCCTTGCCGCGTAGTCCTTGCCGACGAGCGTGCCGGCGGACCACGCCGACCAGGGGCTGCCTTTTCGCCAGGGCAACGTCGCCGTCACGGTCGCAGTTTTGCCTGCTTCGACCGTGACGTTCGCAGTGCAGCCGTCGTAGTAGTCGCGCCGGCCCGGAAAGAACTCCACCGTATACTCTCCGGGCGGTATCAGCCCAACGAGACCCCTTCCGGCGTGGCCGCGGCGACCGGCAACACGCACCGTGAAATT
>JBDREM010000348.1:0-44003 GCA_043819695.1 Planctomycetota bacterium | reverse complement strand
CGGGCGAGAGCATCCTTTACATGTTCGACGCAGAGAAGGAGGTGCTGCTGGTCTACGCCTATTATCGCCGGTCCGGCGTGGATCGCGGCCAGTCCCGCTACCGCGGCGACCTCGAGTTCCTCGCGGGCAGGCACTGCCGCTGGGACGCGCTGTACTCACAGGTGACGCCATTTCCGTACGAGACCAAGGGCCGGCGGGTCCCGTCGGACCTGTACACGCCGGCTCAGGTGAAGAGGCTTTTCGAGAAAGAGGCTGACAAGTAGCAGGCTTGCTCGGCCGGCCGGGACGCCGCCGGGCGGCCACAATTCAGAGGGCAGGACAGTGGGTGGTGAACTTCTTAGCTTCGACGAAGCTCTCGCCGAGCTTCAAATGGCAACGCACGAACTGCGGTCGCTCGTCGCACAGGGCGAGATCCGCGCGTTCCGCGACGACGACTCCTTGAAGTTCAGGCGCACAGACGTCCTCGACCTCAAGAAGAGCCGCGAAACGCACGCCGGCGGCCTCGTTATCGAACCCGACGAGCTCGGCGACGAAACCCTTCCGACCGTTGAGCCCGGCGAGATAGCCCCCGGCCCCGAGGTCAAGAGCGCCAAGCACGAGACCGAAGAGACCGAGCTTCTCACCGGCATCGGACAGGAGGGCTCGATCGATTTCCTCGGGCTGGACGACACGGCCGCCGGGGACACGGTCGGCGGCGATACCGCGCAGACGGTCGTGCCCACCATCGAAATCGCCGATGAGGACGTGATCGACGATACCGCCCGGACGGTAATCCCGACGTTCTCGGGCGAGGCCGACATCATCGGCGAGGACGAGACGATCATCCCGGCCGCGGCACCCATTCTGCTCGAAGAGGACGAGGCGACCGAGATGGCCACGCAGGAAATCCAGTCGGACGGCCTCGGCGCGCCGACGAAACCGGCCGTGGGCGCGGAGGATGAGACCGTTCCCGAAGAAAGACCCCTGCGGTTCCAAGACACCGGCGTAGCTACGGACGAGCTGGACATTACGACCGACGAGCTTTCCGCATCGGCGACCGCCGGCATCACCGCGCCCCGCCGCTCGCAGCAATACCAGGAAGAAGTCGCCGCCGCAACTATTTCGCCCATCTTCTTCGTCGTCGCGGTCGTCACATTCCTCGTCCTCTTGTTCGCGGTGCCCATCTTCTATGGCATTGCGACGGACACGGCTCCGGGCTTCGCGGTGTACAAGAACCTGCTTGACTTCCTGGCAGAGAACACCATCAGGTAAATCCGGCCGATTGCAGGCCCTGTTTTCCGCTTGTTCCAGATGGGAGGTACAGTTATGTTGCGCGTTCTCTCGTTGACTGTTGTCGTTCTTGCCGCTTCGCTGCCCGGCTGCGTAAGCCGGCAGACCCACGAAGCGAAGGTTGTCGAACTCGAGGCCCAGATCGCTGCGGGCAAATCCACTGCGTCGGACTACGCCGAGAAACTCAGCGTTGCCGAGGCAGCGAACGAGGACCTGCAACTGAAGCTCGCCAAGGCGGCCGCCGCCGGGAAGGAGCTCGAAAATGCACTGGGCGGCGCAAAGGCCGAGGCGGGCGCGTACGAGGCGAAGTACGAGAAGCTCGGAGGGGCGCTCGTCGACAAGCTCCGCAGCCTCCCGGGCGTCACGGTCAGCAAAGCGGGCGACGTCCAGGCCACGGTCTCGTTTGCGCTCGGCGGCACCGAGATTACGCCGGCCGCGATGGAGTCTCTCCAGCAGCTTGCGAAGGGGTTGGCTGCCAAGAAGGAGGGCGGCATCTACGTCGACGGCCACAGTGACAACTCGCCGGTCGGCAGCCTCGAGGCGCGGCAGAAATACATCGACAACCTCGGCCTCTCGCTCGCCCGGGCCGCGGCCGTCGCGCGCGTCCTGAAAAACGCCGGAATTCCCGCCGCGCGGCTCGTCGTTCGCGGATGGGGCAGCGACCTGCCGGTCGCGTCGAACGACACGCGCGCCGGGCGCGCGACGAACAGGCGCGTCGACATCACGTTCGACCCCGCCCTCCTTGCGAAGGAGCCCGAGAAGGCCGTCGAGGAGAAGGAGTAGCGCGGGGGACATTGCCATCGCGGCTCCGCCGGAGCCGAATGTCTGCGAGGCCGCTCAGCCGAGCAGCGCGTTCGCCGCTGCGAGAACGTCCTCGGGCGTGACCAGTTGCATGCACTCGTGGTCGCGCGGGCACACCTTGAGCTGGCACGGGCCGCAGTCGACCTCCGCCTGAAGCAGCTCGGTACGTCCGAGGTTCACGTCGATGTACCGCCGGCTCGTCGGGCCCAGCACGACAACGTTCGGGACGCCGAACGCAACGGCGTAGTGCCGCGGGCCGGTGTCGTTCGCCAGCACGAGCGACGAACGCCGGATGATACCCTTCAGCACCTTGAGATCGATAGCGCCGGGCGGCGCGACCAGCACGCCCTTCTTGGAGGCCGCGGCGACCTGCCGCCCGACGTCCTCCTCGCCGGGTCCGACGTGCGCAAGCACCTTGCAGCCCCGCTCCTCGGTGAGCCGGTCGGCCGTCTCCGCGAATCTCTCCGCTCCCCAGAGCTTCGCCGGGCCGTACGACGCGCCGGGAATGAGAACGACGAGCATATCGTTCGCGCCCACGCCGAGCGCCGAGAGCACCCGGTCCGCCGCGGCGATGTCCGCCTCCGATGCGAAAAGCTCCTCTTCCTGCGAGAGCTCGGCGCAGCCGGCCCGCGCGGCGACCGCCAGGTACCGGTCGACCATGTTGATCGGCACGATCCTCCCGTCCTCGCGCGGCGGCGGGAGCCGGTCGGTCAGCAGAAGCGACCGCCACTGCAGGGCGTACCCGATGCGGCGCTTCGCGCCCGCAAGCCGCGCCCAGAGCGCGGTCCTGAACGAGTTCGGCAGGACCACGGCGAGGTCGAACTTCTCGCGGCGGAGCAGCCGGATCAATTCGCGAAGGCCGCCGCTCTCCGGGCCGACGCCTTTCTTGTTCGCCGCGATGATGCGGTCGAGATGCGGATTTTGCTCGAGCACGTCGGCCCCCGCCTGCCGCGCGAGGGCCGTCATGCGAGCCTGTGGATAGCGGAGCCGAAGCGCCCGGATGGCCGGCGTCGCCATGACGACGTCGCCGACCCACGACGGCGCCATCACGAGAATCCGCTCACAGCCGGGGCGCCGCGGCATGGTCAGTCTCCCGCCCGCTTGCTCTCGATGTGGTCCAGCAGCTTCTTGTAGAGTTTGTGCCGGCGGAGACCCTCGAGGTCAGGGTCCCTCTTGAGCCAGTCGATGTCGTTGAAGCCGCACTCGAGCGCCTTGCGGAGCGCCCCTGCCGCCTCTTCGTGCTTCTTCAGGCGCGAGCAGGCGCAGGCCAGGTTGTACCACAGCGTCGCATTCTTCGGGGCCGACTTCAGGCCCTTGCGGTATTCGTCGGCCGCGCGCTGGTACCGCCCCTCTTCGAGGAACGCGTTGCCGATCTCGATGCGGAGGGCGGGGTCGTCGCGCGGCAGGTCGAGCAACTTCCCGCCGGCCCGTTCGAGAGCGAGAAGACCGTCGGCTCCGAGGCGGAGCAAGCCGATTGCGGCGGCGCGGCGGGCCGGCCGGCTCGTCTCGATCTTGAGGACGCGTTCGAGGCAGGGGAGGGCGGCCCTCCCGCCCACGGCCGCGACGTCCATCACAAGTCGCTCGCGCTCGAACCACTTTTTGCTCTCGTAGCCGGCGAACGCGTCGCCGACCTTGCGGGCCAGCTCCGGCGTCACGTTCCACCGGATCATCCTGATGGCCGATTGCGCCCGCCGGCGGATTTCGGGGTCCGGCGATTCGGCGGCCTTGCCGAGCGCCGGCAGGGCGCGTGAGCCGAGCTTGACGAGCGAGCAATGGGCCGCCTCGCGCGTCCCGAACGAACTGTCGCCGAGCTCGCGGGCGAGGGCGTCGGGCGTGCCGGCGCCCCGGGCCGGCGGGGCCGTCGTCGCGCAGGCCAGCGCGCAGAGAAACAAACACGCTGATATCCTGTGGCGGGTCATTTCTTCTCGGAGAGAGCCTTGAAGTACAGGATGAGGAGCTGCTTGTATTTGGCGGGGAGCTTCTCGTCAAGGAGCTGCATGACTTCGTCGCGGCGGACGTCGGGCAGCTTGCCCCAGACCTCTCTTAGGTCGGCGGGTCCGCGCCCCAGGTGCGTCTTGACCGGCCGCAGGATGTCTTTTTCGTCGGGGGCCGGGCTGCTGCCTTGCGACGCGCCGCCGTTGTTGCGCGGCTGTTGCTGTGGCTGCCGCCCCTGCTGGCCGGTCCGTGGTTGCTGCTGCTGCGAACTCGAGGAGCACGCCTTCTGCGCCATCTCGATGAGGCGGTCGAGATCGGCGAGGATCTTCTTCTGCTCTTCCTGCGTGGGCTCGCCCGTCTCGAGCTTGTCGAGAAGCTCGCCGGCCTTCTTCATCATGCCCGAGATCTTGCGCACGGGGTTTTCGAACTGCTGCTTGGCCTTGGGCTCGGGCTCGAGTTTCGGCTTGGCCGGCTCCGCGGCGCATGCGGTGCTGCAAAGAGCGCCGCTCAGGGCCCAGGCGATCGACACGCACGCCGCCGTCCGAAACAGGGAGGTCTTCATTCCATCTGCTCCTGTTGCTCCTGGTATTTGCGAGCCTCGCGCTCAAGTGATTCGGCCAACTGCGTCGTGAGCTCGCCGAGCTTCACTTGCTCCTCTGCGAGCTTCAGCACCCGCTTCTTCTGAAGCGGCGTCAGCTTCTTCTGCGTCTTGAGGAGCCGCTTGAGCTCGATCCGCTTCGTCTGGTTATGTATGATGAGTTCGCGTATCTTGAGCAGCTTGAGCTGCGCAGACGGCGGAACGAGCATCGGCTCGCCGCCCCCGCCTCCTCCGCCTCCTCCGCCGTCGCCCTGCTGCGTCTTCGACTGCTCGCGCTTGAGGGCGTCGATCAGCATCCTGAGCGTGTCGGCGATGTCCTTCTCGGCGTCCTGCGTGTACGCGTCGGTCTCGAACCGGGCGAGTCGTTCGCCGACTTCGCCCATGTCTTTGATAAGCTTCTGGCAGGCCCAGGCGAATACCGGCGCGTCCTCGCCCTCGACCTTCTTGAGAATCTCGGCGGCCTTGTTGGCGAGAGCGCTCTCGTCGCCGGAGAGCTGGCCCAGGCGGACCTTGTCCGGGCGCGAGGGCTCCGATAGCTTCTGCTCCGCGGTCGCCGCGTCGATCCGCCGCGTCTCGTCGTTTATCTCGATCTGCTTCTCGAGCATCGGCTGAAGCTCGACGACCAGGTCGAGAAGCTTCTGCTGCTTCTGCTTCTTGCGGAGGTCGTCGCGGACGTTCTTGAGCATGTCCTCGGCCTCGCCAAGCCTCTTGGCGGCCTCCTTTGCGTCCTGTTCGGCCGGGACCGTGTCGTTCCGGTCCATGTTGGCGTGCGAGCTTCGCATCGACTGGCCGGCCTCGCCGACCTTGCCGCCGGCGTTGTCGAGGCCGGTGGACGCCGGCCGGGATGTGCTTTCGTTCTCCTTGGCGAGCCGCTTGAGCTTGTCGGCGACCGCCGCGGCGTCCTTCGCCGTGTCGCCCTGCTTGAGCGCGGCCTCCTTCGTGTCGGCGAGGCGCTGCTTCTCGATGGTCTTCAGAGCGTTGTCGAGGTGATTCTCCGCTTCGGCCAGCTTGTCGCTCGCCGTCTTCGCCGACTTGCGCGCGTCACTGCCCTGGCCGCGCTGCATGCTGTCCCTGGCGGAGCCCATCTGCGACTCCGCGCCGGAGACGGCGCCGGCGCTCTTCTTGATGTCGCCCTCGTGCGCCGCGCGGCGCTTGGCCGCCGACTCGGCCTCTTTGTCGAGCTGCTTCTTGATCTCGGCGGCCTTGCCGGCGTGCGACGCCTCCTGCTTCGCTGCGTCGTCGAGGCGGGCGTCGTCCTCCGCCTCCGTGCTCGTCTTGTCCTGCTGGCCGCGGAGCTTGTTGATCTCGCGCCTGAGTTCCTTGAGGCGTTTGGCCTGTTGTGCATTCTTGTTGATCTCGGCGGCATCGGCGGCGTGTCCCTCCTGCTGCTTGCGGAGCCGCTGCACGTCGGCGAGCGCTTCCTCGAGGTCCCTGACGGCCTGGGCGAGGGCTTCATCGCTGCCGGCCTCCTCGCGCGCCTTCTGGAGCGTCTCGAGCAGCCGTTCGAGCCCCTTGATGGCGACGTCCTGCCGCGCGGCGGCGAGGCCGATGCGGTTGCCCGTGAGCGTGCCGGCGGCCTCCTCCATCATCAGGCGGATCTGGTCGCGGCTCGCGCCGAGCTGTGCCAGGCGGACGATTTCGGCGCGCTTTGCATCGCGTTCCTTGAGCCGCTGGTAGACGTCGAGCATCTGCTGTTCGAGGTTGCGCATGTCGTCGCAGGCGCCGCGCTGGCGGCGGGCGAGCAGGTTAAGCGCGGTGAAGTCGGCGGGCTTGAGCTGCTTCGGATCGGCGCCGAACGTACCGGGCCGCCCCGCGAACGCGGCCGTGTCGGTCTTGATCGTTCGCTGCTTGCGGAGGAGTTCGCGGGCCGCGCGCACGAGGTTGTCGATGTCCTCGTTGTGGGCCATGCTGGCCAGGACGTTTTCGAGGCGCTTGATGATGCCCTGCTGCATTCCGGCCGCGGTCTGGAGGCTGTCGCGTCCGTTCCGGCTGGCGAGGTCTTTGCGGGCGCTGTTGATGAACTGCGCGGCGCGGGGCATGTCGGCCCTGGCGATGTCGCCGAGGGCTGCATTGATGTCGTCGAGGCGCCGCCGGTCGGCGAAGCTCCCGATGCGGTTGTCCTGCATGCGTTCGCGGATTTTGCCGACCTCGACGGCAATCCGGGCGACGTTGCGGGCGAGCTCGCGCTGCACGTTCTCGGCGTCGGCGGCCATGCCGCGGTCGTCGTTCGTCATCGGCTGGCCCTCTGAGATCTTTCGGAGCAGCTCGTTGACCTTGCGGCGGTCGCCCTCCTGGTGGGCCTTCGCCTTCTTCACCTCGTTGCGGAGCGCGAACAGGCGCCGGTCCAGCTCGCTGGCGAGGTCGGCGGACGAGACGATCCGGATGAAATACTCGTCGGACCGGCCGACCTGACGGGTCTGCCCGGACCCGGCTGGGAAGACGTCGCGGTGGTCGTCGGCCTCGACGCGGTACGAGATCGTCTGGCCGACCTTGACGCGGAGGTCGGAGAGGTCCCACCGCGTGGCGATGTGCGCCTCTTTGGCGTTCGGCGCGTCGAGTTCGAGCGGGCGCGTCAACGGCGCGTCCTTGGGGCCGAGCGCGTAGCGGAGCCAGGCGCCGCGGAGGGCGAGGTCATCTTTCAGGCCGGCCTCGATCGGCAGCGTGGCGTGCGGCGTGCATCGCGTCTGGCCGCCGGGCTTGAGAATCTTCACCCTGGGCGGCTTGTCGTCGACGACCTGCAACTGGAACGTCCGCGGGTTCTTGTTGCGGTTGCCGGCCGTGTCGGTGAGTTCCACGCGAAACCATTTCATTCCGAGCGCGAGCACGAACTCGCCCTCGTGCGTCGAGCCGCCGTCGCCGTTCCCGTTGGTGGGACGCATCTGGACGGTGCCGGTGGGATCGATCCTGATGGCGGCCCCGCCGGGCCGCAGCGCCCGGTTGGTCTTGATCTGCACCCGCACGCTGGTGCCCACGATGGCGCGGACTTCGCTGACCGACCTGCTGGGCCGGTCGGGCGGCCGGCCGGTGTATTTCGGGTACTCGAACGAGAGCCAGGCCTCCTCGACCCGCGGCCGCTCGATGACCCTGATGAGCACCTCGCCGGTCTGCGCGTCGCGCGCACGCGCGCTCACCGTCAGGTCTTCGGGCAGGTCGTTGAAGTAAGCCTGGTAGACGTTCCCGAGGGCCCGGCGCATCGGCCGGGAGTCCTGCTCGCCGGACGCGTGTGCGTAATCGAGCCAGACCTTCGCCGGCGGAGCCCAAAGCGGAGAGCGGCGAGCGTTCACCGCCGTCACCTTGATGGCGATCTGTTCGCCCCGCGCGACCGAGACGACGGGCTCCGTCGAGCCGGCGACCTCGATGATGAGCCGGGTGTTGCGCGGCCACTCCGCAGGCCCGAACGGGTCGAGGTACCGGAGGGCGAACGTCTTCGCCGCGCCCGGCGCCGCGAGGCAGAAGGCAAGCGCCGCAGCCGCGGCGACCGTCGCCGCGAGCGCCATTCGGCTGAGCTTCGCTCGCCTGGGCACCCGGGCCGGCTCCAGGCCGTCACTCGCCGACTCGGCGTCGCTGATGACCGCGGCGATCATCTCGGGCGACGCGGCGCCCGGGACGCGCGCGAGCTGGACCGCGCTCACCAGCACGTCGGACAGCTCGGGGAATTCGCGCTCGTAAAGCAAGGCGATCTGATCGTCCGGCATCGAGACCAGCAGCGGCCGGACGAAGAACCAGAACACGGCCGCTCCCACGCCGGCGACCGACGCCAGGCCCAGCGAGATGCGCCAGTAGCCGGACAGGCGGAACGTCCAATCCGACAGCAGGCACAGGGCGGCCACCCCCGCCGCGATGAGCACGACCCGCGAGATGCCGGCCATCATAACGAGCCTGCGGAGAAGACCGCGGAGCGAGCTGATCTTTGCGTGGACACGGTCGGGCGTCATCAGGACACATCCAACAGAGCGGATATTTTGAACGGGGGCCGGACCGGCGAAAAGCGGTGACAGGCACGTCTCCGCTTCGCTCCGCTGGTGCCAGTCACCGTTTTTCGCCTTTGCTCACGCACCGCGCGGGCCGGAAAACCGGGACTGCCACCAATGGCACTAACTTAAGCCCGATCATCCGCCGCCAGAGAGAACGGGCGGCTCGCCGCCTTCTCTGTCTTAATCCTAATCGTAATCCTAATCTTAATCGTAAACCTCTTCCGTAGCGGGAGTTACGAAAATAGCGATTACGATTAGGAGTAAGATTACGATTACGACCGGAGCTCTGCGACACAGGCCAAGCCCCTTATGTTAGTGCCATTGGGGACTGCCACTCGTTGGCTGTCCCGGCTTTCCAGTGGCCCCAGAACGCCGCGAAACGGCCGTCCTGCAGGCCGACTTTGTAAGTCGGCGGTCTCGTGCGCCTTTTTCAACGGCCCCACAGGCTCGGGCGAGCCAAGCGCCGGGCCGGGCTGTGCCGCTTCCTACCGCTGGAAGATCGGCAGGTAGTTGTAGGGGACCTGAAGCACCAGCGCCCCCATCGCAGCACCATAAACGTTCCCGGCCTGCGACTGCCAACTGCCGTTCGCCAGTTGTGTTCTCAAGAGCTGGTCGCGGACCTTCGGGTACCAGAACTCCCAATACTTGCCGCCCGCCTGGTACATCGCCTGGGCGGCGTAGTAGTGGCCGTAGAAGTAGTGGCCGTAGCGCCCCTGTCCGCCGTGCTGGGCAAGGTATTTCTTGAGGTACTCCAGGCCCTTTTTCGCTTCCTTGCTGTCGTAGTCGCCGGCGCCGTAGAGGCAGGTCACGCCGGCTCCGGTCAACGCGAACGACGAGCCGCCCGAGCTCAGCATGTAGCGGAACCCGCCGTCCGAGTTCGCGCTCTGCTTCGTGTACTTGATGGCGCGGTCGATCGTGTTCTTGCCGACTTTGATCCCCGCGTTGTTGGCGGCGCGGAGCGCCATAATCTGGCAGATGGTGACCGAGAGGTCTGAACTGCCGTACGGCTGCGGGTCGTAGCGCCAGCCGCCGTCGGGCTTCTGGCTCTTGATGATGCAGCGGACGGCGAGGCGCAACTTCTTGCGGAGCTCGGCGCTCGGCGTCATCCCATACGACTCGGCGAGGCAGAGGGCCGCGAACCCGTGGCCGTACATCTGCCCGCCGCTGCTCCCGCCGATGAAGCCCGTCGAGGGGTTCGTGCTCTTCATCAGGAACTTGACGGCGCGCTCGACGTTGTTGCCGTACTTGCCGCGGCCGGGGAGGTTGCCCTGCGCCATCAGGGCCATGCACGCCAGCCCCGTGATCGCCGGGTGCCGGTCGTAGCCCGACGAGCCCCACGAGCCGTCGGAGTTCTGAGTGTGCTTGATGTAGCTCAGCGCCTTTGAGACCGCGCGCTGGACCTCCGGCGTCACGAATTCCGTCTCCGCGGCTCCGGCCGGACGCGCCCAGCAGACCGCGGCCACACACACAAGCAAGATCGATATCCTGGCAGCTATCATGTGCGCCACTATCCCTCCTAGCTCTATTCTAAGGTTTTACGGGCGCAATGCAATAATGGCGCCGAACGGAAGCTGCAGCGGCGCGGGAAGCGGGCGCAGCCCATGCTCCCCGGCCCAGGTGCGAGCCGCAGCCTCGTTCGGGCGGCGCGGTTCACATTGGCCCGAATTCGGAGCAGCCGCTGATGAGAACGACGAGCGCCGCGAGCAGCAGCAACATCAGCCTCACGTTACTCCTCCATAACACCAACATGCAGCCTTCGTGACACAGACCACGCCCCGGGCCCCCGACGCGAGCGGGCGGCGCTCGGGCCGTCGAGTCAGAACCTCCAGATCTCGGAGCAGCCGCTCACGAACGCCGCGAGCGCGGCGAGCACCAACAGGATACTTCTCACGGTACTTTCCTCACTTTGACTTCCGGGTTCTTGCACCCTTTCCTGCCGGGACACGCGCCCCGACCTTTACCCAGTATACAGAACCGGAAGCTTGTTGACCAGTAGTTGGGTCGGCAGGAATCGTTCCAACGCGTGTGTGGCAATGCTTGGCTCGTTCGATGTGCAATGCAGGGGCACGGCCTGCCGTGCCCCTGCGCAGACCAGACGTTCTTCGGAGCGATGACGGGCGGCCGCAATCTTGACAGCATGGGGGCGATGTGATAGACATGGCCGGCGAAGACGCCGCCGCCCGGAGCCCCGGGCTCGCGGTTCGGCCACGGCCCCTGTCGAGCCCGCACGCTGGAGGTGCCACGCCACACATGAAGGATCGAGAAGATTCGGCCGAGGCGCGTCGGGCGGAACTGCGGGCGCTCTGCCGTCCCGTGTTCGACACCCCGCGCCCCGCGAGCGTGGGCATCTTCGGATGGATCATGACCGGCATCGGCCTGGCGGCCGCGCTTGGCTTTGTCATTTTCCTCGGGTTCTCGATCCGCGGATTGTCGGTGCAGCACCCGCTCGCCGGCGAGCGCCTGTTCGCGGCGAGCGTCGGCCTCGTCTTCGCTCTCTTCTTCACGCGCGTCTGGCATGGGTTTCGCACGCTGCCCGACTGGCGTGCCGCGCCCGCCGTGCCGATGCGGGTGAAGTTCTTCGCCGCCGCCGGCTCGGCGTTCTCGGCCTCACTCGCCGCCGGCTGCCTGGCCTTGATGGTCTTCGCCGTCTGTGCGAAGACGACGTTCCTCCGCCTGATGGAGCGGCTCGGCGCGGCCGGCGTCGGCAAGGTCCAGGTGCTCTTCAGCTCGATGGCCGCCCTCTTTCTCTTCATCCTGTGCTGGTATGTGTTCCAGGCGATGGCCGAGCTGCGCGAATGGTCGCGGCCCGCGCTCGCCATCGTCCTCGTCGGCGCCGCCGCGCTCGCGTGCGGGGGCATCGCCGCCGACGCGCTCGGCTTGTCGGCCGCGCTCGGCAATCGCGGCGTGACGGCCGTGTGCATTTGCCTCGGCGCGCTCTCGCTGGCCGGGGCCATCCTCGAGTGGATAACGGTGAGCGGCGAGCGGGCCGCCCGCCACTTCAGCGCGGACGAGCTCTGACGCCGCCTGCCCGGAGTTGACTGTGATCGAGGTCAGGGACCTCACGAAGGTTTACGGCGAGACCGTCGCGGTCGACGGCATCTCGTTCGAGATCGCCCGCGGCGAGGTCGTCGGATTCGTCGGCTGCAACGGAGCCGGCAAGACGACGGCGATGCGCATTCTCACCTCGTTCGCCGCCGCGACGAGCGGCGAGGCGTACATGGGCGGGCACCACGTCTTCCGGGATTCCGACGAGGTCCGCCGCATCGTCGGTTACCTGCCCGAGAACGCCCCGCTCTACGCCGACATGCGCGTCGGCGAGTATCTGATGTTCCGCGCCCGGCTCAAGGAAGTGCCCGCGTGCCTGCGGAAGCGGCGCGTGGCCGAGTGCGCCGGCCGCTGCGGGCTCGCCGGCATGAGCCGCCGCGTGATCGGCCAGCTATCGAAGGGGTTCCGCCAGCGCGTCGGCCTCGCCGACGCGCTCGTCGGCGATCCGCAGATACTCATCCTCGACGAGCCGACGATCGGGCTCGACCCGAACCAGGTCCGCGAGGCGCGCGAGCTGATTCGCGAACTGGGCGAAACCAGGACCGTGCTCCTCTCGACGCACGTCCTGCCCGAGGTCGAGATGATCTGCGGCCGAACGATCGTCATCGACAAGGGCAGGATCGTCGCCGATGCGCCGACCGCGGACCTGATGCAGGACGCCGGCGCCGACGAGCGCCTCGAGGACGTCTTCATCCGGCTCACGGGCGAGCAGGGAGGTGATGCGACGTGAGCAAGATCCCCGCACTCACCCGCCGCGAGCTCGCCGCGTTCTTCGTCTCGCCCATCGCGTACATCGTCGTCACCGTGTTCCTCGTGATCGCCGGGCTCTGGTTCTCGTTCGGCCAGCGGTACTTCTCGGTCGAGTCGGGCCTGTTCGCATACGGCGCGGCCGCGTCGCTCCTCAACGTGATGGGCGTGATGTTCCTCTTCCTCGCCCCGCTCCTCACGATGCGGCTCCTGGCCGAAGAGATCGGTTCAGGAACGATCGAGACGCTGATGACGGCGCCCGTCTCCAACACAGCCGTCGTCTTGTCGAAGTTCCTCGGCACGTTCTGCTTCTTCGTGCTGATGCTCATCCCCACGGTCGCGTATCCCGTGATGCTCCACGTCATCTCGGGCGATGCGAAGCCCGACACGGGCCCGGCGATTGCGGGCTACTTCGGACTGCTGCTGCTCGGGATGATGACGATCTCGGCCGGCGTGTGCGTGTCGGCGTCGGTGCGGAACCAGATTTCGGCCGCGGTCGCGACGACGCTCGTGCTCGCGCTCCTGTGGGTCGCCGGCTCGGCGGGGCCGCAGGCCGTCCGCTATCTGGGCATCCTGTACCATTTCGAGAGCTTCACGAAGGGCGTCATCGACACCCGCGACGTGGTCTACTTCGTGACGGGGACGGCCTTCTTCCTGTTCGCGGCCGTCGGTGTGGTCGCCGTTCGACGCTGGAGGTAACCGGCTTGGCGCGCAAAATACCGGTCTCGGTAACGGTGGCGATGTGGGCGCTCGGCCTCGTCCTCGCCGCCGCCGTGCTCGCGCTCGCGCCGATGTACCTCGTCGACGAGGCGCGCTCCGCGGCCGAGGCCGGCGCCGGCAAGACGTTCCGCTTCTTCGAGCCGTCGCACGGCTGGAGCCGCGAGATCCTCGCCGCGTGCCACATCCTCTTCATTGGCGCGATGCTCTGCTTCGCGCTGTTCCCGTCGGGCCGGCGGCTGGCCGGCCGGATGACCGGCGCATCGATCCTGCTCGGCCTGCTCGAGATACTGCTCGGCGCCGGCTCCGTCTGGCTGCTGAGCGAGAAGGCGCAGTTCGCGCCGCCGCAGATGACCGTCGTCGCGCTCGGCGCGCTCCTCCTGCTCGGCGGGCTCGGGCTCAACCTCGACGCGCTCGCCCGAAGGCTCATGAGCCCGAAGACGCCCGTCGTCCTCATCTTCGGCGTGGCCGTGCTCCTCGCCGCCGCAGCGTTCGGCCTCATCGGAATGCTCAACGTCCGGCACTACGAGCGAATCGACTACACGCGCGCCGGCCGCTACTCGCTGCCGCCGGCCACCGTCGAGCTGCTCTCCGGGCTCGGCGAGAAGGTGCGGATCAGCACGCTGTTCTTCCTCGAGCAGCCGGCCGACGAGACGCGGCGGCGCGAGGTGACCGATATCCTCGGCGAGTACGCGCGCATCTCCGCGAACATCGAGGTCGACCATCTGGACCTCCGCCGCGAGGGCGACGTGAAGCCGGCGAAGGAGCTCGAGAAGCGGCTGAAGAAGAAGGGCATCAGGCTCGAGAAAAACGCGGTCTTCTTCGAGTGCGGCTCCACCGGCCGCGCGATGGCGGTCGCGCCGCACGAGATGCTCGAAATCATCGGCCCGAAACGCCGGGCCGCGGCCCCGGCCAACGTCCCCGGCGAGCGGGAAAATGAGGACGCCGAAGAGCCGGCTGTCAGGTTCCTCGGCGACTCCGTCTTCCACCAGGCGCTTGCCGTCGTCACGTCGCGCAAGCCCGTCAAGCTCTACTTCGTCGTCGGGCACGGCGAGAAGCCGAGGGCCGTCGGCCCGCCCAGCCCCCTGATGCGGCCCGACGTCCGCAAGCAGATCGTCGAGATATTCAGCACGCGCCTCCTCGAGCAGGGTCTGCGGCGGCGGTACTTCCACATCGAGACGCTCGACCTCGACGACGCCGACGCGGCAGCCGGCATCCCGAGGGACTGCGACGTGCTCGTCATCGCGGGGCCGTGGTGCGCGCACGTCGTCCAGAGCTGGGGGCCGAGCGGCCTCAGGCCGTTCACGGGGAAGCAGGCGCGCGTCGTCGGCGACTACCTCGAGCGCGGCGGCCGTGCGCTCATCATGATCGATCCGACGGGCGCGCACTACGGGCGCATGATTGAGCCGCTGCTCTCGATGCTCAAGGAGTACGGCATCGAGGTGGACGTCGATAACATCGTGATCGACGAGCGGATCGTGAAGCAGAGCGGCCCGTTCGGACGCGAGATTCAACAGAGCGAGCCGTCGCCGCTCTTCTTCGCGGCGCTCGTCGAGGAATATCGCCGGCCCGGCACGAACGGCGATTCGGCGGCCGAGCTGCACCCGTGCGTCGCCGCGCTGCGCGGCCGCCCGATCGCAGCGGTCGAGTGCGCCGAGATCAACACTGCGCCCGTCTCGGGCATGCGCACCTCGCGGCTGCTCGTGACCGGCAAGAAGGCGTGGCTCCAGCCGCGGCCGCGGCCGGGCCAGGACTTCCGCGAGGGCGACCGCGGCAGCCAGCGGCGGCGCACGCTCGCCGTCGCCGTCGAAGACGAAAAGACCGGCCGGCCCGTGATGGTCGTGCTCGGCTCCTCGAATATGTTCGTGCAGCAGATGATCCGGTTCGGGAACGTCGCCTACAACGAGGAGTTCGCGCACAAGGCGCTTGCGTGGCTCTCCGGCAGCGCCGGGCAGCTCGGCGTGCGTCCGAAGCCCACGGAGATCGCGCACGGCCGGACGACCGCCTCGGCGATCAGGACCATACGATTCATCGCGGTCCTCGTGCTGCCGTCGATCTTTATCCTGGCCGGCGCCGTCATCCGGCTCGGGCGGATGAGGTAACGTGTTTCGCGGAGGGTTGCGTCAATGCGGCTCAGGCCCGCGCTCATAATGCTCTGCGTCTTCCTGCTCGTGATCGGCGGGCTCGCCCTGCTCGTCGCCACGTACGAAGCGCCGACGACCGAAGAGCTCATGACGCTCAAGCAGCAGAAGCTCTTCCCCGGGCTCGACCCCGCCCGGATCACAAAGGTCGAGATCATCAGCCCGGGCGCCGGCCCGGGGCCCGTCGTCATCGTGCGCGCCGGCCGGCGGAAATGGCGGATGACGCAGCCCGCCACCGCGCTCGCCTCGAACGACAAGCTGACCCGCATCGCCGGCCTGTTCGCCGCGCTCGAGGCGGCCCGCGGCTATTCGACGAAGAACTTCGCCGACTACGAGCTCGAGGAGCCGCGCTGCCGCGTCACCGTGACCGCCGACACCGGCGAGACGTTCACCGTCGCGTTCGGGACCGACGTCGCCGAAGTCGTGGCCGGCGCCGGCCGCGAGTACGTCGACTTCTACACCCTCGAGCAGCGCGGCGGGAGCGACGACGCAATCCCGCATCGCTACGCGCGCGTCGGCGGCCGCGCACAGGTGCTCATCGTCAAAGACACGCTCTGCCGCGAGATCGACGTGCCGCCCGCCGGGCTGCGCGAGCCGGCGCTCGCCTTCACCGAAACCGCCGACGACATCGTCCCGGTCGCTCTCGCCGACGTCGGCCGCGTCGCAATCTCCGTCGGGGAGGAGGGCGAGACGCGCGCGGTCTCGCTCGCGAACGTCGCGGGCAGGTGGCGTGTCGTGTCGCCCGTCGATGCCCGCGCGGACGCGCGCAAGGTGGCCGAGATGCTCGAGCTCCTGGTCGCGCTGCGCGCCGCCGGCCCGGCGGCGTACGTTGATGACGCGCCCGCGGACCTCGCCAGGTACGGGCTCGCCGAGCCGACTGTGACCGTCGAGCTGTCGGCGGACGACGGCGCCGGCAAGCACACGATTCACTTCGGCGGCGGCCGCGAGGAAAAGGACGGCCTCGTCTGCGCGCGGAGCAGCTCGCGCAAATCGGTGCTCCTCGTCAACGGCGGCGTTCTCGCGAAGGGGCTGAGGGAAGACGTTGAGTTCTTCCGCGACCGCCGCGTCGTCGAGTTCGCTCTGAATCAGGTGCAGTCGGTCTCGTTCGTCTACGCGAGCGGCCGGCCAACGCTGACCGTCGCGCGGCGCATCGGCGATCCGGCGAACTGGCGGATTGACGGCGCCGTCAGCGGCCGCGCCGACGCGGCCGTCGGCCCGCTCATCACGAGGCTCGGCGCGCTCGGCGTCGAGCCCGGCGGGTTCGTCAGCGAGGACCCGGGCGACCTGGCGAAGTTCGGCCTCGACAGGCCGCAAATCACGGCGACGGTGACGCTCAAGGGGGAGGCGCCCGCGAAGGTCCTCATCGGCGGCTCGCCGAAGGACAACCCGAAGCTGGTCTACGCGAAGAGCGCGGCCGAGCCGTCAATCGTCCTGGTGTCGCGCAGCATCATCGACGACCTCACGCCCGACCCGGCGTCGCTGCTCACCGCGGTACTGGTCGAGGGATACGACCGCTGGGCCGCGTTCGAGCTCGAGATCAAGCTCGGCGAGAAGAAGATCAAGCTCGTGCGCGGTGAGCGGCTCGGCTGGAAGTTCGTCTCGCCCGAAGGGCCGGCCGTCGACTACCCCGCGCCGAGCAACTTCCTCGCGGAGGTCGCGGCGCTGACGATCAAGGCGTGGCCGGCCGACAAGCCGGAGGACTACGCGCCCTTCGGCCTCGATGTGCCGAGGGCGGTACTGACCGTCAGGACGCGGCAGGATGATCCGGGCGGGGCCGCCGGGATGCCGCCGGACGAGAGGCCCGTAAAAACCTTCGTGCTCCACTTCGGCGCCGCCACCAAGGACGGCAAGCGCTGTTACGTGCGGCTGGCCGAGGAGACGAACGTTTACGAGGTCGACGCCGCGATCCTCGACAAGGTGCTGCGAGGCGCGTTGCTCTTCCGCGAGAAGACCGTGCTCGACTTCGAGCCTCACAACGTGAAGTCGCTGCGCCTCGAAGGGGGCAGGGCGGACTACACGGCGCAACGGGCGCCCGGCGGCCGCTGGCTGCTGAGCCGCCCGCTGCTGACCGCGGCCAACTTCGCAAACGTCAAGAAGCTGATCGACGGGCTCGATGGGCTCGGCGCCGTCGAGCTTGTCGCCGAGGGCGGCCTCGAACATCCGAAGTACGGCCTGAGCAGACCGCACCGACTCGCCGGGCTGATCATCGAGGTCGAGCCGCCCGGCGCGGTCAAGGAGGGCGCCGCAAAGCCCGAGAAGGTCCTCGTCTCAAAGACGCTCGTCGTGGGCGCGCCCGCGCCCGGCAAGGAGAAGGGCGGCCGCTACGCCGCGATCCGCGAGGACAAGCTCGCGTTCGTCATGGCCGCCGAAGACATCGAGAAGCTCGACACCGAGCTCGTCACGCGGACGGTCGTCAATATCCTCAAGGGCAACGTGGCGACGGTGAGCGTTGTGCATCGCGACGGCTCGGCCGTCGAGGTCGCACGCCGCGGCGCCGGCTGGGCGATCACGAGCCACAAGGACGTCGAGCCGGACGTCATCGCGGTCGAGAAGCTCGTCGAGCAGGCCGGCTGGGTGATGGCCGAAGGCTACGTCCAGTACAATCAGGAGAACCTTGCGAAGTACGGGCTCGCGAAGCCGCTCCTCACGGTGACGGTCGGCCGGAAGGAGAAGCTTCCGAGCGAGTTGCTCATCGGGGACGCCGCTCCCGCGCCGGCGCCGAAGAAAGACGGCGCAAAAAAAGACGAGAGGAAGAAATCCTGCTACGCGACCGGCGGCGGCATTCCGGCGGTTTTCCTTGTGGCCGAAGAGAAGGTCAACGCCCTCGGCAAGCACGTCGAGGATCTGATCAGAAAGAAGTGACGATGAAGACACTCAACGTGACGGCCTGCGCCGCTCTGCTGCTCCTGTTCGCGTGTCGCGCGCCGGCGGCGTCGGCGCAGGAGCTCGAGCCAAGTGCGCTCTACGACAAGTGCGCCCCGTCGGTCGTGATGGTCACCGCGGTCGAGACCTTCCCGAAAGGGCTCGCCAGGCGGACGATCGACCTGCTCAATCCCTTTCCCGTTCTGGACATGCCCGGCGACGTGCTCAGCTTCGTCTTCTATCCGCTCTACGCGCTCGTCAACGGCCCGATCAAGTTCGGCGGCAGCGGCGTCGTCATCGACGACAGCGGCCACTTCCTCACGAACCATCACGTGATCGAGCGCGGCAACGTGTTCTGGGCGACCCTCGACGACGGCCGCGTCATCCGCGCGAAGCGGATCGGGTCCGACGAGGCCGAGGACTATGCGCTGCTGAAGCTCGAGTTGAAGAAGGGCGAGAAGATCGTCGCCGCGAAGCTCGGCGATTCGGCGGCGCTGCGCCACGGCGATCCTGTCGGCGCGATCGGCAGCCCGCTCGGGCTCCGCCAGACGCTGAGCATCGGGGTGGTGGCAGGGGCCGAGCGCCGGCTTGTCGGCGCCTTTCAGGACTTTATCCAGACCGACCTGACCATCGGCAGCGGCTCGAGCGGCGGGCCCCTCTTCAACGCGCGAGGCGAGGTCGTCGGGCTCACGTCGGTGATGATCGCCGCTCCCATGGTCCAGACGGGCGGCGTCACATTCTCGATACCCATCAACTCCGTCAAGGAGGGTCTCGAGCAGTTGAAGACGAAGGGGCGCGTGACGCGCGGCTTCATCGGAGCGCACGTCAAGGATGTCACGCCGCGAATGGCCGAGAAGTTCAAGCTGTCCGCGAAATCCGGCGCGTGCATCTATAAAGTCGGCCCGACGGCCGACGCCTTCTGGAGCCCGGCCCGCGACGGCGGTCTTCAGGCGGGCGACGTCATTATCAAGTACGGCGATGAGCCGATCGACCGGGCGCGGACCTTCGCGCGGGCCGTCCTCACCACGAAGCCCGGCACGAACGTTATCGTCACGTTCTACCGCGGCAAGACGCTGCTCCGCCGCACGATCAAAGTCGCGCGGCGCTGACCGCTGCATTCTCGCGCCGCGTGCGCCGCAGCGCCATATCAGAAGAGCCCGGAAACGCGGCCGAGCAACATGTCACTTTTCAGTAACAGGTGCGACTCAGAAGTGACATGTTCGGTGGCGGACGCGCGCTGCGTGCGCCGCAGCGCGATATCGGCCGCAGATTGTGTTTGCGTGGGTGCGGGGTTTCGACATAATAGATTCCATGAAGCTTTTCGGCGTGCCAATTCGGATCCATCCGACGTTCTTCTGGCTGCTGATGTTCCTGGTCCTCGTTACGGGCTGGAGAACGGTTGCGTGGTTCCTCGTCGTGTTCACGTTCGTCGTGCTGCACGAGTTGAGCCACTGCCTGGTGGCAAGGGCGCACGGCATCCCGGTCCTCGACGTCACGCTCCTGCCGATCGGCGGCGTGGCGCGGCTGGGTGCGGCGCCGGAGCATCCCGGTGTGGAGTTCCGGCTCGCCATCGCCGGCCCGCTCTTCAACTTCGCCGTCGCAGCGCTGACCTACATACTGCTGGTGTCGCTCGGGCCGGTTGCACCGGACCTGTTGATCCTCTTCCTCCGGGCCGTGCTGATCGTCAACCTCGGCCTCGGTCTGTTCAACCTGCTGCCGGCGTTCCCGATGGACGGCGGGCGGGTGCTGCGCGCGTATCTGGCCACGAGGATCGGTTACCTGGATGCGACGCACGTCGCCGCGCGCGTCGGCCGGTGGATCGCCGCCTTCATGGCCATCGTTGCGCTCGCATCTTTGTTCAACGACCGGATCCCCGTCAATCCGTTCCTGTTGCTGCTCGTCGCGGCGTTCATCTACATCTCGGGCAAGCAGGAGGAGATGGCGGTCGCGGCGCGGCACGCGGAGAGGAACCTCTGGCGGTTCTTCGGGTTCGGTGAGCCGGGGTCGCCCGCAGGCACTGAATACACCGGGCGGCATTCCGCCGAGCCGGCGGGACCCGAGCGCCGCACGGACGTGATCGACGTCGAAGGCAAGGTCCGGACGAAGGACGGCGGCACTGCGGCCGACGCCTTCCGCCAACTGTCCGAGGACGTCGAGTCGCACCTGAAGCAATGAGCCCGTTCGCGCAGGGAGACCATTGAGCACGCTTTATATCATCGCGACGCCGATCGGCAACCTCGAGGACATCACGCTCCGCGCGCTCCGGGTTCTCGGGGAGATCGACGCGCTCGCCTGCGAAGACACGCGGCAGACGCCGAAGATTCTCGCGAAGCACAACATCCCGCGGCCCGCGACCGTCTTCTCGTACCACGAGCACAACGAGGAGCGGGCGGGACGGCGGATCCTCGAGCTGCTCGACGAGGGCCTGACGGTCGGCGTTTGCACGAACGCGGGCTGTCCGGGCATCAGCGACCCGGGCTACCGCGCGGTGAGCCAGGCGATCGAGCGCGGCCACGACGTCGAGGTGCTGCCCGGCGCGAGCGCCGTTCACGCCGCGCTGCTCGCGTCCGGCCTGCCGACCTCGAGCTACACGTTCCGGGGCTTCCCGCCGAAGAAGCCGGGCCGGCGGCAGCAGTTCCTGGCCGACGGCGGCGACCGGCCGCACACGCAAATCTTCTTCGAGTCGCCGCACCGCATCGGCAAGTTCCTCGCCGACGCGCTCGAGGTTCTCGGCGACCGGGCGGCGGGCGTCTGCATCGAGCTGACGAAGAAGTTCGAGCGGGTGCATCGCGGGCACCTGTCGGAGCTCGCCGATGAGTTTCGCCGCCGGGAGGTGAAGGGCGAGGTGACCGTCGTGATCGCCGGCAACAACCCGAAGTTCGTGCGAGGCGCCGGCGGCGCGCCGGCACAGTGAGGAGCAAGAGCCGCAGGATGGCGAAGAAAATCATCGTCGGCATCGGTGAAATCCTCTGGGACATCTTCGGCCGGCAGAAGCACCTGGGCGGCGCGACGGCGAACTTCGCCTTCCACGCGTCGGAGCTCG
Source organism: Planctomycetota bacterium (assembly GCA_043819695.1). Lineage (GTDB taxonomy): Bacteria > Planctomycetota > PUPC01 > PUPC01 > PUPC01 > CAYLQD01. Next base: position 22,871 of record JBDREM010000348.1, on the reverse strand, counting down.
GCGACCGCGGCGTGCTCGTCAGCCGCATCGGGCGCGACCGCCTCGGCCAGGAGATCGCCGAGCTGATGAAGACGCTGGAACTGCCCACCGATTTTCTTCAAGTCGACAGCCGGCTGCCGACGGGCAGGGTGATCGTGAAGGTCGACAAGGCCGGCCAGCCGACGTTCGACATTGTGCGCGACGTCGCGTACGACAACCTTCGCGCCGGCGCGAGGCTCATGCGGCTCGCCGCGCGGGCCGACGCCGTCTGCTACGGCACGCTTGGCCAGCGGAGCGCGGTCTCGCGCAGCACAATCCGCAAGTTCCTCGCCGCTGCGAAGAAGGCCGTTCTCGTCTGCGACCTGAACCTGCGCTCCGAGCTCCTGCAGCTCGGCCCCGGCGACGCGGAAGGCCTCGGCCTCGCCGCCCGGTCGATCGCGATGGCCGACGTGCTGAAGCTGAACGACGACGAGGTGCGCATCATCCGGGGCGCGTTCGCGCGGCCCGAGAAAGGCGACGTCTTTCTGCGGTGGCTCCTGCGCGAGTTCAAGCTCAGGATGGTCTGCGTGACGCTCGGCGCGAAGGGCTGCGTGCTGCGGACAGCGCGGATGCGCGTGACTTCGCCCGGCGTCAAGGTGAAGGTCGCCGACACCGTCGGCTCGGGCGACGCCTTCACCGCGGCGATGGTGAACGGCCTGCTGCGGCGCCGGCCGTTGCAGGCCACGGCCGACTTCGCGAACCGGATCGGCGCATACGTCGCCTCGAGACCCGGCGCGACGCCGAGGCTCGGCGAGTTCCGTTGACACGCGCAGCTCAATTTGACTTTTCCGGGCGTTTGTGGTACAAGTATTCGCGGCGAATGGGGGCCGTCTTTATCCCGTTTCCGGAGCGAAGGGTCGTGGCTAAAGCAGCGGGGCCAGAGGAGTTCTTCGAGGCTCTCCGGTCCGCTCAGAAGGATAGGGCCTCCATGCAGCCCTCGCCGGCGCCTGCCGAGGGAAGGGGCGGTGCGCCGCAGCCGCAGCCGCCGGAGGCCCAGCGGCCGCCGCCCGCCGCCGCAGCGTCGCCCGAGACACCGCCTGCGGCCGCCCGCCGCTCGTTCCCGATGTCGGTATTCGCCGAAGACGAGCCCGCGATAACGGTCAGGCGCTCGACCCTCATCTTCGCTGCTGTCGTGGTCGTCATTCTGTTCTTCATCGCGTTTGCCCTCGGCCGGCGCACGGCGCCGCGCCCGAAGACTAGCGGGCGCGCCACCGTGGAGAGAAACAGCCGAGAGGAGACGCGTCGGCCGGCGGTGCCCGACGAGCTTCGCAACAAGTCGGTCATCTGTCTGCGCGTCTTCAGCCACACCCAAGAGGCGGGTCCGGCGAACGCGCGAGCGTACCGCGAGTTCCTCAACGAGTCGCCCGATGCCGCGTTCATCAGGTCGAGCGGCAAGAAGGCCTTTATTCTGGCTCACCGGCGCGAGTTGGAGGTGTGCGTCGGCCCATTCGATGGCCTCGCCACCCCGCTCGTGAACGAACTTTTGCCGAGGCTGCGGGAACTGCGGCACAACGGCGTCTGTCAATTCCGCGGGGCCGAGGTGCAGCCCGTGCCGGTGTACGCCAAAGTTTTCAACTGAAGGAGCATTTGAATGAGCATCCACAAGAGTCTCGTCGCCAAGGACCGGCTGAAGCGCCACCGCAACGTTCTCACCCGGACCGAGCGGCTGCTCAAGCTCGAGCAAGAGGAGAAGTGGGCGGCCGGCAAGGACTCGGTCTTCTCGTTGCCGAAGGTGCGCGTGGCCAGGCTGAAGAAGAGCCACGCGAAGAAGAAAGGGGAGAAACAGGAAGGGGTGGAAGGAGCGGAAGCGGCGGAAGGGGCCGCCGAGGCCGCGCCGGCTGCCGACGCAAAGAAGTAAGCCCTTCACCTTTCTACCAGCGGAGGCGGGATTATGGGCGACGGCGCTTCCATGTTCGTGGCGGACCGCTCGCGCCTGATCGATGCCTCCGGCATCCGCAGGGTCTTCGATCTTGCCGCCAGCATCGAGGACCCCGTCGACCTCAGCATCGGCCAGCCGTGCCACGAGGTCGCCGAGGCAGTCAAGGAGAGCGCCATCCGCGCGATCCGCGCGGGGAAGAACGGCTACACGCCCACGCAAGGCTATCCTGCCCTCGTCGAGGCGCTCACGGCGCGGATGGCAAGGACCATCGGCCTCGGCGGCCGGAAGCTTTTCGTGACGTCCGGGTCCGGCGGCGGCCTGTTCCTCGCGTTCGCCACCCTCGTCAATCCCGGCGACGAGGTCCTCATGGCCGACCCGTATTTCGTCATTTACAAGCACGCCGTGGCGTTCTTCGGCGGCACGCCCGTGCCCGTGGACACGTATCCTGATTTCCGGCTGACCGCGGGACGCATCGAGCCGCTCCTCAGCGAGCGCAGCAAGATCATCATCATCGGCAGCCCGGGCAACCCGACCGGCGTCGTGTCGACGGCATCCGAGCTCGAGGAGATCGCCGCGCTCGCCGCGAACCATCGCCTGCTCGTCATCAGCGACGAGGTCTATGCCTCCCTGAGCTACGACGGCCCGGCGGCCAGCATCGCCCCGATGCACGACAACACGCTGCTGCTCTCGGGCTTCTCGAAATCCCACGCAGTCACCGGGTGGCGCATCGGCTATGCCTTCGGGCCCGAGCCGATCATCAACGAGATGGCAAAGCTGCAGCAATACTCGTTCGTCTGCGCGCCCGCCCCGGCCCAGGCCGCGATCCTCGAGAACCTCGACCTCGACAACTCGATCGCCGCCGACGCATACCGGCGGAAGCGTGACCTGGTGTGCGACGGCATCGCCGACAACTACGAGTTCACCAGGCCGGGCGGGGCCTTCTACATCTTTCCCAAGACGCCCTGGGGCAGCGACATCGAGTTCGTCGAAGAAGCCATTCGCCGCAACTTGCTCATCATTCCGGGCAGCGTCTTCAGCGAACGAGACACGCATTTCCGAATTTCGTACTCAGCGGACGACGGGACGCTGCGGCGCGGAATCGAGATACTGAACGACCTCGCCCACAGGTGACTGTGGGGCCGTTGAAAAAACTGCAAGCAACCCGCCGACTTGCAAAGTCGGCCTGCAGGAACGACCGTTTCGCCCGTTCTGCGGCCCCTTGCAGGCCCGCTCTGTGAGCGGGCGGGCTTTTTCACCGCCCGACCTTCCTACCATATTTGTAGCCCGCCTTCGCGGGGCGGGAGCGTTGGCCTAACCTCCGGGTGCTCCACGGGTTAGGCGCGGCGCGCCGTCCACGATCCCTTCCTTCCCTACAGGCGGCGTCGGGCCTCTCCCAGCACGACGCTCCCCACGCTGCGAAAAACCGATCTCATAACCTGTGAACCTCCACACGGTTACGGCGCTCTCTCCCGGTCTCGTTACCTGCCCGGCCGCCCTCCGGCACGCTGATTGCTCTAGACCTGTCCCGGAAGCACAAAAGCGGCGCGTCACGCGCATGACAGGAGGGAAAATCGGATGGCCATTAGAGAGAAACACGAGGGAGCAGCCGTCGTCCTCATTCCCGACTCGAGCATCACCTGGCGCACACAGCCCGAGTTGAAGACGGCTCTCGACAACCTGTCCGCGGTCGGACAGATACACATCATCGTCGACCTGACCAACGTGCGCGAGATATCCGGCTACGGGCTCGGGCTTCTCGCCTCGCGCTGTGGCCGCCTGCGCCGCGACCGCGGCGACATCAGGCTCGCCAACGCTTCGGACTCGGTCAAGAAACTACTCGAGGTCACCAACCTCGATCAGCTATTCGAGCAATTCGACACCGCCGACAACGCGGTCAGAAGCTTCACCGTCATGCACCGCGGCGACGTCGACCCTGAGGAGGTGTGAAGAATGAGCAAGCTCAATGGGCGGAAACTCGTGACGCAGTTGATAAGGGCCTACAAAGAAGAGGCCAAGCTGTACGACGGATTGGAGCGCTCAGTCATCGAACAGCGCGACCTGCTCCTGAACGGCCGCGACCCGCGCCTGCTCGCCCATCTCGTCGAGCACCAGCGCCACCTCGCCGAGGATATCGGCAAGATCGAAGCCGCCATCGCGCCCCTGCGCGACCACTGGGAGCGCATCCGTGACGGCCAGCTCAGCGTAGACGTCCGCAGGCTGGGCGACGCGCTCGACGAGATCCTCGAACGCCTCGCCGAACGCATTCACGCCATTGTCGAAATCGAAAAGGACAACACCCGCGAACTCCTCGCCGCGACGAACATCGACAGGGTCTCCCAATGGCTGCCGAACGAGTACTAATCGCCGACGCAGACGGCGCCGCGCTTGACCGGCTGTGCGCTGAGCTCACCGAGCGCGGGTGCGACGTCCTGCCTGCATCCAGCGCCGATGAGTTCCACGTCCTCGCCGCCAACGCCAGCTACGACGTCGCCGTCATCGACCTCGCCCTTCCCGGGCTCGATGCGTTCGCCGCCGCGCACACGCTTGCCGTCGCCGCACCGGACGCGCCCCTGATCCTGATGGGGCATCCGGCCGCCCTTACGGAACACTGCCCCGAGCTGCTCGCCTCGTCGTTCGCCGTTCTTCAGGAACCCCTCGGCCCGGGCCAACTCGCCCAGGCGGTCGAGCGGGCCGGCGAGCTGCGCCGGCTCAGGGAAGAGAATTTCATGCTCCGCGCGCAGTGGGAGGAGCGTGAGAGCCCCGACGACTTCTCGTCGCGCAGCCCGGGAATGATCGATGCGCTCCGCCAGGCAGCCACCGCGGCCGACACGGCCGAGCCGATCGCCGTCTACGGCCCGCCGGGGACGGAGACCGACATCGTCGCCCTCTACATTCATCGCTGCAGCCGCCGCGCACAAGGGCCCTTTGTGCGTTTCAACTGCGGCCGCGGGCCCGCAGCGTTCGAGGAGGCGCGCCTCTTCGGGCGCAACTCGTCCGAGCCGGCCGGCGCCGCAGGCGGAGCCGGGTACCTCGACCTCGCCCACGCCGGCACACTGTTCCTTGACAACTTCGAAGAGCTCGGCCCGTACTGCCAGGCGAAGCTTCTGCGGTTCATCGAAGAGGGCCAGTTTCTGCCCGCGGGCCCAGCCGCGACGCACCGCGCGCCGAGCCGCGCCGACGTGCGCATCATCTCGGCGTCGACGCGCGGCCCCCGCGCACTCGCCGAAGGACGGCAACTTCGGCACGACTTGTTCTACCGGTTGAACGCGTTCTCCCTCTCGATTCCGCCGCTGTCGGCACGCCCGGAGGACGTGGGCCCGCTGGCCCGCCGGTTCCTGCGCCGGTTCGCGCTCGAGGCCTCGAAGAACATTCCCGCAATCAGCCCCGAGGCCGAGCGGCTGTTGGCGGAATACGCGTGGCCCGGCAACGTCGAGGAGTTGAAGGACTGCATCCGGACGGCCGTGGCCGGCGCAGAGGGCGGCGTGCTCCAGCCGGAGGACCTGCTTCGCGGGCCATGCCGCACGGAGGTGTCGGGCGTGATCGGCGGAGTCACCGGCCCGACGCTCGAGGACGCGCAGCGCCAGCTTATCGTCAAGACGCTCAACGAAACACACGGAGACCGGGCCGAGGCTGCAAGGAGGCTGTCCATCTCCGCGGCCGCGCTCGCGGCGAAGGTTGACCGGTACCAGGCCGACGGCGTTATCGCGTCGGCCGCGGCCGGCCCGAGGGAAACCGACAAGTGTTGGACCTGAAAGAAGTCTGGACGGAGTACCGGGAGACGGGGAACCGCGAGATCCGCGAGCGGATCATCATGGACTGCCTCCCCCTCGTCAAGTACGTCGTCGGAAAGGTCGCCGCCTCCGCCCCCCGGAGCTGCGACCGCGAGGAACTGATACAGTGCGGCATCTTCGGCCTCATCGACGCCATCGAGCGCTATGACCCGACGAAGGACGTGAAATTCGAGACCTACGCCATCCTCCGGATACGCGGCGCGGTCATCGACGAACTGCGCTCGCGCGACTGGGTGCCGCGCGCCAAGCGCAAGATCGCGCGGGAGGTCGAAGCCGTGACTTGCGAGCTCGAGGCGCGCAGCGGCACAATCCCGACCGTCGACGACCTCGCAAGCGCCATGGGCGTCACGCGCGGCGAAATGCAGGGGATACTTCAGGAAACCAGCTTCGTGTCGTTCGTCTCGCTCGACGAGCCCCGCTCGAGCGCCGGCTTCGACAGCGACGGCGGAAGCGCTCCAATGGCCGAATTGCTCCGCGACCCAACTGCGCGCGAGCCCGGCAGCAGGATCGAACTCGAGGAGAAGACACGGGCGCTCAGCCGCGCCATCACCGAACTGCCCGAGCAGGAACGAATCATCGTCACCCTCTATTACTACGAAGACATGCGGCTGAAGGACATCGGCGAACTCTACGGCGTGTCCGAATCCCGCATTTCGCAGATCCACGGCCGCGCCCTCATCCTCCTCAAGGTCAGGATGGACGCCATCCTCGGCGAATAGGCCCGCTCCGGCCGCGGCACCCGCTCAACCGAACAAATCCGCCCGGCACCGCCAGAAACGCTAAAGGCCGGCGGCGCCGAGACGATAACCACTGTGGCAGGGGCCGCGGGCGCGCGGCCACGGACGCAGTGAGATGAGCGCGAATAACTTCTGGAGCCATCGCGACTTGGACCAATACATCGGCCTCTATCGCCGCCTGGAGAAGAGCCGCCGCGAGAAAACAGCCCTCGTCCGCGAACGCCTCGAAGCCGGCTACTATCTCACCGACGAGATCGCCCATGCCGTGGCCGCGAGGATGCTCGGTCTCCGGCCCGAGCGACGCGCCCCGCACGCTGCGTGACACGTCTGCATCGCACTTCGGCCACCGCCGATCCACCACCTCGCCCTTGACTTCACCACGCCGTTCCGGTGTAATTCGGCCTGCGCTTCCGAGGTCGACCATTGAAGAACGGGCTGCTTTGGACCGCGACGGCGCTATTCGCCGCCGTGGCAATGATGACCACGATCTCTCGCCAGGTCGCCGTGCGCGATCACCAGGTCGAGCACGGCATCGTCTCGCTCGCGCCGAACGTGACCGAAATCATCTTCGCCCTCGGCCTCCAGGACCGGCTCGTCGGCATCAGCACCGCGTGCGATTACCCGCCTGAGACACGCGACATTCTCAAGGTCGGCGACTTCGCCGCCCCCGATATCGAGCTGATCTACGCGCTGAGGCCTGAGTGGGTCATCGCGACGGACTTCCGCGACCCGGAGGCCAGGGAGGCGATCCGGCTCTCCGGCGCCAAGACGCTTCGCGTCGAGCAGCGGAGCATCGAAGACGTGCTCGACGCGATCGAGACGATCGGCGCCGCCGCGGGCGTGCCCGGCGTCGCCCGCGCGTATGCCGACGACCTGAGAGGGCGGCTCGCCCGCGCGACCGTCGACGTGCCCGACGGCGAGCGGCCGCGCGTTTTCGTCGAGCTGTCGTCGCAGCCGCTCAGCACGGCCGGCAGGGGCTCGTTTCTCGACGACCTCATCCACCGCGCCGGGGGCCGCAACATCGCGCACGACGTGGGCCAGCCTTGGCCGACCGTCAGCCCGGACTTCGTCGTGTCGAAGGATCCCGAGATCATTCTCGTGACGCACGCCGCAACCGCGGACACGCGGTACGTCATCGCGGCCCGCATCGGCTGGTCGGGCGTGAGCGCGGTCAAGTCCGGCTACATCGTGACCGATCTGAACGCGGACCTCATATCGCGGCCGGGGCCGCGGCTCGCCGACGGGATCGAGGAGCTCGCATCTCTGTTCGCGAAGTACCGGGCGGAGCATAGTCGATGAGTGCGCGAAAGAAGCTCATCACCGGCATAGTGGTGCTTTCGGCGGCGCTGGCCCTTGTGTTCTTCTGGTCGCTGGTCGCCGGGCACGCGCGCGTTCCCGTCGGCGAGCTTTTCGCGGAGAAGTACGCGCCGCTCGTGAAGCTTCGCGCGGCTCGTGCGGTGCTCGGCATGATCGTCGGAGCGGGCCTCGCCGTCGCCGGGCTCATTCTTCAGGCCGTGTTGCGGAATCCGCTGGCCGATCCCTACGTGCTCGGTGTGTCGTCGGGGGCCGGTCTCGGCGCGGCCCTCGCAATGCTCGGCGGCTTGGCCGCGGTTGGCTCGTGGGCCATTTCGGGCGTCGCGTTCGCGGGCGCCGTTCTCACGATCCTTCTCGTCTACGCGCTCGCGCGCGTCGGCAAAACGGTGCCCATCTATACGCTCCTGTTGTCGGGCGTAATCGTGAACGCGGTCGCGAGCAGCGTGCTGATCTTTCTCGCTCACACGGCGTTCGCCCGCGGCCGCGGCCTGCGGAGCGTAATGTGGTGGCTGCTCGGCAGCCTGCAGGTCTTTGAGCCGTGGCCCGTAATCGTCGCAGGGGTCGCCGTCGGCGCGGGCATTGGCGTCACGCTCTTCTTCACGCGCGACCTGAACGTCCTGTCGATCGGCGAGGAGCCGGCCGCGCACCTCGGCCTGCGGGTCGAGCGGACGAAGAAGCTGCTGTTCGTGATCTCGTCAATGATGACGGGCGTGGCGGTCGCGGTCAGCGGCCTGATCGGCTTCGTCGGCCTCATCGTGCCCCACGCGGTCCGGCTCGTTGTCGGGCCCGACAACAAAGTGCTGGTGCCGTTGTCGGCTCTCGCAGGCGCGGTGTTTCTCGTCATCGCCGACATCATCGCCCGCACGGCCCGGCCGATGGGCGAACTCCCCATCGGCGTCATCACCGCGTTCCTCGGCGGCCCGTTCTTCATTTACCTGCTCCGAAGACATCGCGGGAGGCTCTCGCGATGAACGCCCTCGAGCTCCACAACGTCACGTGCGGCTACGGCGGCGAGCCGGTCATCAAGGGCGTTTCGCTCGGCGTGCGCGCCGGCGAGTTCATCGGCATTCTCGGGCCGAACGGCTCGGGCAAGACGACGCTGCTCCGCGCGATCACGGGCATCATCCCCCTCGCCGCCGGCCGGATCACCATCAACGGAACGGATCTCACGGCGCTGCGCGGGCGCGAGATCGCGCGGCAGGTCGCCTGCGTCATGCAGGACAGCTCAGTCGCGGCGGGCTCGGGCCATCTCGCGTTCTCGGTTCGTGATATCGTGACGATGGGCCGGACGCCCTATCTCGCGCGTACCGGCTGGGAGACGGCCGCCGACCGCGACGCGGTCGAGCGGGCGATGGAGATGGCCGAGGTCGCCCACCTCGCCGAGCGCGCCGTGACCGAGCTCAGCGGCGGCGAACGGCAGCGGGCGCTCATTGCGATGGCGCTCGCCCAGGAATGCGGCGTCGTGATGCTCGACGAGCCGACGAACCATCTCGACATCGCGCATCAGATCGGCATCATGGACTTGTTCGCCGCGCGGAACCGCGACGCCGCCACCACGACCGTCGGCGTGTTCCACGACCTCAACCTGGCCGCGGAATACTGCGAGCGAATTCTGCTCCTGAAGGACGGGCAGACCGCGGGCCTCGGCACGCCGGACGAAATCCTTACGGCCGAGACGGTGCAGCAGACCTACGGCGCCGACGTCGCCGTGCAGCCGAACCCCGTCACCGGCCGCCCGCACGTGTTTCTCTCAACGCATCCCCGTCCGTTCTATTATCAACGCATGCATCAATAATACCACGTGCCGAGCTTTTTGCGGCGTCGAGTTGGAATTCCTGATTCGCGCCGAACTTGAGTTCCGTCACTCATCCGTCTCTGCGGGCGGAGGTACGAGCGGTTCCAGGGCCTCAATGAGCGGGGCGATATCCTGTTGCACGACGTCCCACACCTTCTCGGGGATGATTCGGAAGTACTCGTGGACCAGGCGGTGGCGCATTCCGATGACCTCAGGCCATGGGATCTCGGGATGATTCTCCTGGAACTCCGTCGATACCTTGCGTGCCGCCTCGCCGATGATCTGGACCAAGTGCATGAGGGCGTTTTGCAGAATCCGGTCTTCCGAGAAACGCTGCCAAGTGACGCCCGCGGCGTGGTCCAGGATTTCGCGGGCCGCCAGGAGCATGTCCAACAGATATGCTTCATCCCGCCACATAGACTTGCTCCAGAGAGCTCAGGATGTGGCGCCGTCGGATGTAGTTCCGGCTCGCCTCTACCGAACGGCGGTCCACCAGATCGGTCTTGCGGCCAAGCATCGCGGACAGTTCTTCTTCCATGTGGACCAGGTCGAACAGTCTCCATTGCGCCTCGTCGAGGAAGCTCACGAGCACGTCCACGTCACTGTCCGGCCGAAAATCGTCCCGCAGAACGGAGCCGAAAAGCGACAGTCTGCTGATCTTCCATTTGCGGCAAAACGCCGCCAGTTCCTGCTGTGGAATGCTGATGTTACGCTTCTTCATCGCCCATCATCTCATGTCGTCTTTTAACCCTCTCCTTCAGCGCCTCGTAGCCGTAGTGCGCGAAGAGGTTGTCGAGGATGACCATTGCGGTGTAGCTTTCGGCGACGGGCCAGATGCGGGCGACGATTGTCGCGTCACGGCGGGTGATGGCTGCGAGTTGCTTGTTCTCGAGCGTGTACTTGTCGATCGTGTGCTGCGGCTTGTCGATCGTCGGTGTCGGCTTGACCGCGAGCCGCGCGACGATGGCCTCGCCCGTGCTCAGCCCGCCCGTGACGCCGCCGGCGTTGTTCGAGTCGAACACAACCTTCCCGCCCTCGGCGTGCATCTGGTCGTTGTTCTCGCTGCCCGTCATGTCCTTGACGCCGAAGCCGGCTCCGACCTCGACGCCCTTGACGGCTCCGATGCCGAGCATGCGGCCGAGCTCGCCGTCGAGCTTCGCGAAGACCGGCTCGCCCAGGCCGACGGGCACGCCGAGCGCGACGACCTCGACCACGCCGCCGGCCGAGTCGCCCGTCGCCGAAATCTTGTTGCACGCGTCGACCATCGCCTGGGCCGCGTCGAGGTCGGGACAGTTGACGATGTGATGCACGCCGTATTTCTCGCGCACCTCGGCGGCCGTCATGACCGGCGCCGTCGCGCGAATCTCGTCGATCTGCTGCTCGACCTCGGCGAGCACCCTCATCTTCTCGAGGAAGCGCATCTCGCGCGTGATGCGGCCGTTGACGTAGATCTCCTGGTAGAACGGATCGAGGTCGCGCCGCATTTGCTTGTACGCGTCGGTGTATCGCAGCGCGCCGGCGTGGCCGGGCTCGTCGCACCGGACGCCGGCGATCTCGCGCACGTACGCGAAGACGTCGATGCCGCAGGCTCGGAGCACCTTCTTCGCGGCCGAGCCGGCGGCGACGAGGGTCGAGGTGTAGCGCCCGCTGAAGAAGCCGGCGCCGATCGCGTCGTCGTTCGGGCCGTACTTAATGAAGGAGGCGTACGAGGCGTGGCCGGGCCGCGGCGTGCGGTTCGTGTCCTGGTACTGCTTGACGTGCACGAAGTGCCGGTCGAGGTTCGGAATGAGGATCGTGAGCGGCGTCCCGTTCGTGCGGTCCTTGTTCCCGGCGCCCTCGACGGTGTCGGCGGCGTTGATGCCAGTGTAGATGATCGGCAGGTCGGGCTCTTTGCGCGGCGACGAGAGTTCGTCGGCGCCCGGCTTCCGCAGGAGAAGATCGCCGTAGATTTCCTGTTCCGAGAGCAGCATTCCAGGCGGCACGCCCTGGAGCACGGCGGCGAGGCCGTCCTGATACGAGCCGCCCGCGACCGTGACCTGGAAATTACGTCCGAAATGGCATCCAAGCATTAACTTGTTCTCCTGTCCGTTCGGGAGCGAGGAACAGCTTTCGGCGCATTCTACCCCGCGTCCTCACGCATGGCAAGCGCCACTGCGCTTGAGTTATCCCTGCTTCGTTGAAAAGCTTTTTCCTCGGGGTGGCCTCGACTGTGTCGGGGTCGCCGAAGGCGACAAGAGGTGCCCAACGACCCTCTTGCGGCCTGCGGCCGCCCGGACGGAGTCCGGGCCACCCAACCACGAGCTGCTGAACGGATGGTTTTCAACGGAGCGGGGATGAGTCAGGCACTGCTCGGCGCTATGCGGGGATGAGCACATCGATGATCGAGCCGAGGTCTTTGTCGTCAACGGTGTGCGTTGCCGCGGCGGAGACGGACGGGTGCGATGGGCGAAACGCGATGCTCACAACCGCCTGACGAAACATCTCGATGTCCGACGCGCTGTCGCCGACGGCGGCGATCTCGTCGCGTGAAACGCCGAGCCTGCCGGCCAGTTCGCGTAGGACGCGCCCCTTGTGTTCGTATGGCACGCGAATGTCGATCTCGCCCGTCAGCCTGCCGTCGCGGGTCTCGACGCGGTTGGCGTGGATGTGCTCGACGCCGAACTCGTCTCGAAAGCGGCCGGCGACGCAGTGCAGCCCGTTGCTGATGACGGCGACGTCGACGCCCGCCTCGCTGAGAGCGTTCATCAGTTCGGCGCAGCCGGGCATCAGCGGTATTTCGTGCGCGGCGGCACGGAGCAGATCGGCGGGCGCTCCGCGCCAGACGGCGACGTCCATCCGCGCGAACGTGTCGTATTCGAACTCGCCCGCGCGGTATCGGTCCCAGTATGGCTGGCCGTGCGACTCCCACGTGCCGAGCTTGCGGTGCATGATCTCCCACACGGTCGGGTCGTCGGTGAGGCAGCCCTCCATGTCGAAGGCCGCCAGTTTGATGCGACGCTGAGCCATAGACGCCTGTCCGGCAGCGATGGGTGCGCCGGAATATTATGGTTTCCGGGGCTGAATGTCAAATGACGAGGCACCTGCTTCACGCGCTGACGCAGGTGCCCCGAAGGATATGATTGATAGCTTTGAGCGGAGCTCCGCTGCGCAACGAAGCCCGAATGACGAATCAATGACGAATGCGCAAATGCCAAACGTAGCGGCACTTGAGGCTCTGAATGCTCAGCGACTTGTCTTTCTTCGCGAACGCCCAGATGCCGTATGCGTGGTTGTAGAGCGGCATGCGCTGCTTGAAGAGCGGGAAGCTGAGCACCTCGGCGACGCCTGCGACCATGCGAACGACGCCGTTGCAGATGCCCTGCGGCACCCCGACGCCGACCGCGTAGACGGTCGTTTCGCCTTCGTCGCGCAGCCACGTCGGCGTCGCCCAGAGCTCGGCCGGCGACGTCGCAATATTCACGAGCCCGCGCCCGATCTTCGAGAACGGCACCGTTGCCGGCCGCGCGGTCCAGTCGTCGTCCGCCGGCTCTGCAAACGGTTGTTGGCCTGCGCAGCCGCACAGCAGCAAGACAACACACCCCAGCAATGCAAGAGTTCTCATTTGCGAAGCCCTCCTCGTCCAGTTCGGCTGGCCGACGGCCGGCGTCCTGCGTCCGGCCCTCCCTACCATGATAGCGGCAATCGCCGCGCGAGAACACTTTTTTTGCGGTGACACTTCAGCGAAGACCTACAGCTTCTTCGGAACGTCGGGCATGCCCATCGCTCTGGCGAGGCGGCAGAACAACACGTAGAGCGTCGGCACGACGACGAGCGTCAGCACGGTCGCGAACGCGAGACCGAAGATGACGGCGATGGCCATGCTGCCCCACCACTGGCTCGACATGCTGCGCGTGACCCACCGCAGATGGCGGAAATCGAACGCGACCCCGGTCGCCATCGGGAGCAGGCCCAGGATCGTGGTCGCCGCCGTGAGGAGGACGGGCCGCAGCCGCGTCTGGCCGGCCTGAAGGGCGGCATCGAACAGGTCCGCGCCGCGCTGCTGGAGCTGCCGCGTGTAGGCGAGCAGGACGATCGCGTTGTTGACCACGACTCCGGCGAGACTGATCACGCCGATGCCGGTCATTATCACCCCGAACGGCATGTCGAACGGAGCAGGCCGGCGATCACGCCGATGAGCGAGAGGACGACGGTCGTCATGACTATGACGGGGACCGAGAACATGTTGAACTGCGTGATCAGGATCATCACGATCAGGAACAGAGCGACGACGAAGGCCTTCCAGAGGAACGCGATGGCCTTCTCCTGCTCTTCCTTTTCGCCGGCGTAGGTGATGTTGTAGCCTTCGGGCAGTTCGAGTTTTCTGAGCCGCTTCTGAACGTCGGCCAGGACTTCTTCACTGAGCCGGCCTTCGACGTCGGCGGTCAGCGTGGCGACCCGCTTCCGGTTGAGCCGGTTGATCGTGCCGAACCCGCCGCGGTAGTCGAGCGTGCCGAGCGAGCTGAGCGGGACCGACTGGCCGTAGGCGTTGGGCACTCGCAGCGAGAAGATGTCCTCGATGTCCGTCCGGCGGTCGAACGGGAGCCGGACGGTGATGTCATACTCGTCGTTGAACTGGCGGTACGTTCCCACCTCGCGGCCGAAGATGGACGTCTTGAGGAACTGGCCGACGGTGGCGGTGTTGACGCCGAGGATCTTCGCGCGCCAGCGGTCGACGTGGAAGACAAGTTCGGGCCGTGCGACCTCCAGGTCGGCGCGCAGGTTGACGAGCCCCGGCACGTGCGTTATCAGGCGCTTGGCCTCGTCACTCAGGGCTTCGAGCTTCGCGAATTCCTCGCCTGCTATGCGCACGGTGACCGCGGTACCGGTCGGTGGCCCCTCCTTCTCCTTCTCGACCTTGATCTCGGCACCGGCAATATCGGAGAGCTTTGTGCGGATCTCGCTGACGACCTCGGCCGAAGGGCGCTCGCGCCGTTCGTAGTCGGGGAACACGAGCGTGATATTGCTGACGTGCGGGCCCGAGGCGCCGCCGCGGAAGATCATGTTCCCGGCCCCGGCAGCTCCCACGTTCGCGACGACGTGTTTGATCTCGCCGCCGTTGCGCTCGCCGTTCTTCAGCGGGCCCAGATAGGGCAGCACCCGGTTCTCGACGATCTGCGTGAGCCGGTCGGCCTCGCGTATGTTCGCCCCCTGCGGCAGGCGGAGGTTGATGACGGCCCGCTCGGGGTCGATGTCGGGGAAGAACTCAAGGCCGCGGCCGAGGGTGGCGTAGAGAGCCCCCATGCCCGCCAGGAGCAAGACGGCAAAGACGAGCGTCATCTCCGGACGGTCGAGAACCGTGGACAGAACCCATCGGTAAGCGGCGACGAAGAGGCGCTCCTTCCGCGCCCCCCGGAGCTTACCCGTCGCGGCCGCCGAGCAGATCGTGGGGCTGATGACGAGCGCGACGAAGAGCGAGCAGGAAAGCGTTATGATGACGCCGATGGGCAGGTACTTCATGAAGTCGCCCATCATCCCGGGCCAGAAGAGCAGGGGGAAGAAAGCCGCGACCGTCGTGGCCGTTGACGTGATGACCGGCCAGGCGACCTCGCGGGCGCCCTGGAGCGCCGCCTCCATGCGGCTGTACCCCTGCTGCATGTGCCGGTAGATATTCTCGACGATGACGATCGCGTTGTCGACAAGCATGCCGAGCGCGAGCACAAGGCTGAACAGCACGATCATGTTGAGCGTGTAACCGAGCGCGAGGATGAGGGCGAAGCTCATCAGCATGCTCAGCGGGATGGCGAGCGCCACGATCAGGCTCGACCGCCAGCCCATGAAAAGGATCAGTACGGCCAGCACGAGGATCAAGCCGGAAAGGATGTTGTTCTCGAGATCGCTGACCATCATGCGGATGTACTTCGCCTGGTCGTCGGTCACCTCGAGCTTCACGGTCCCCGGCAAACGGCGCCGGGCCGCCTTCAGCACCTCCTTCACACTGTCCGAGATCGGGATGATGTCCGCGCCGATCCGCTTCCGGATGCTCAGCGTGATGCTCGGGACGCCGTTGAGGCGCGAGTATGTCGCCCGGTCCTTGAAGGTGTCGTGGACCGTTGCGACGTCGCGCAGGAAAATCGGCCGGCCGTCGCGGATGGCCAGCAGCAAATCGTTCACCTCCTCGGGTTTGACGAACTCGGCCGGTATCCGGACGTTGAACTTCGTGCCCTCGGTCTCGAGCCCGCCGGCGGAGATGTTGACGTTCTCGGCGGGGATAAGCTGAAGGATCTCGTGGATGGTCAGGCTGTAGGCCGCCAGCCGGTCGGGGTCGATCTCCAGCCGGATCTCCCGCTCGAGGTCGCCCGAGATGTCGACGTCGAGCACGCCCGGCAGGAGCTTTATCGTGTCCTCCAGCCGGTCGGCCGCCAGCTTCAGCCCCTCGGGCGAGACGTTGCCCGAGATGCTCACGAGCATTATGGGAAACTCGGCAACGTTTATCTCCTTGATGTACGGCTCCTCGGCGTCGTCGGGGAGTTCGGGCTTCGCAAGGTCGACCCGGTCGCGCACGTACTGCTTCGCGTCCTCGATCTCGATGTTGGGCAAGAACTCGAGCAGGATGGACGACATCCCCTCGGAGCTCGACGACGTGATGTCCTTCAGCCCCTTCAGGCCCGAGAGCTCGTTCTCGATCTTGATGGTGACCGACGACTCGATGTCCTCGGGTGAGACGCCCTCGCGGGCCGTGGTGACCATGACGAACGGGATCGGGACGTCGGGCGCCGCCTCGCGCGGCAGCGTCGCATAGCTGTATACGCCGGCCGCGATGATGAACATCGTGAGCACGGTCACCGTGGCCCGGTTCTTGATCGCCGCGTCGCTGAGAATCATTTCGGGGGATTGCTTCCGCGCTTATCGCCGGGCGAGACCCGCTCGATACGGACGGGCTGGCCGGGAGCGACAAACCGGTGGCCGGCCACGATCAGCCGGTCGCCGTTCTTCAGGCCGTTCGTCACCAGTATATGCTGCTCGCGAACCACCTGCTCCGTCCCGTTCACCAGGACCGTCTGGTCGACGCCCTTGATGAGTCGTACGTCGAGCTTCACGATGAGCCGCTTAGCCACGTCCCGCTTCTCTGTCTTGCCGGTCTTCTCGTCCCTCATCTCCGCCGTCTCGACCACGTACACCGCCGTCGCGTGTTCGAGCGGAATGGCCGCTCCGAGCGGGATCATTATGGCGTTCTTCAGCACGCGGCGCACGATGACGACGCGCACGATCTGCCCGCTCCGCAGCAGGCGGCGCCTGTTATCGAGCGTGATCTCGACGCGCGTCGACCGGGTCAGCTCGTCGGCGAGCGAACTGATGTAGGTTATCTTTCCCTCGAACTCCAGCTCCCGCCCACGGATGCCGGCAAGGACCTTTGCCGCGGCACCCACCTTCAGGAACTGGACGTCGAGCTCGGGCACGAACGTCACGACCTTGACCGTGTCGATGTCGACGATCTCGGCGACCGGGTCGCCCGACTGCACGAACTCGCCCTCCTCGACGAGCAGGTCGTTGAGGACGCCGTGGATCGGCGCGAAGATCCGCGCCCGCGCCAACCGGACGGTCGCGAGCTTCTCGACCGCCTTGCTCGTGAGCATCGCGGCCTCGGCCCGCACCTTCTCCTGTTCGGTCCCGACCCCCTTCGCCCGCAACTTTAGGATCCGGTCGTAATCGTCTGCCGCCAGCTTCGCGGCCGCCTGCGCCCGGTCGAACTCCGCCTGAAGCAGATCCGTGTTCAGCTCGATCAGCGGAACGGCCTCGCGCTCCTTGTCCTTGGGCGGCGGCTCACAACGCTCGCCCTCCTTGTAGTTCACCTGCTCGATCCGCCCGGCCACCTCGGCCGCCACCCGCACCACCCGGTTCGCCGCGACTGCTGCCGGCAGCTTGAACGTGTCGGCCATTTCGGCGATCGGCCGGACCACGCGCACGCTCACGTTCGCCGACGGCGCCTCGAAGGAATCCGCACACCGGGCCGGCGACGCGCCCGAGATGAACAATGCGCCCGCCGCGGCCAGCGCGCTGACAAGAACGAGGAACGGAGATGGCTTGCCCATTGCCGGCATCCCTCACGAATTGAAACGGCCCGCCGCGGGCGGCGCTGAACGGTCAAGCGCCGGGCCCGCGCGGCCTCGCGTGCCCTACGTCCGATGATACACACACACTCGGCGCATCGCAACCAATTTCCGGCCGCGGGAGCGCCGAAGTTTCGTTTCCGGCGCGCGTAATCATGTGGTATCATATACCGAGGCCGATAACGATGAGCGCGAACGTGGACGATCCGGGCATCAAGGCGGCTTCCAGGCGCAGCTTCCTCCGCGCATGCATCGCCAGCGGGTGCACCTTGCCGTTCGCCGCGAGCCTCTCCGACGCGCTCGCCGCGCCCAAAGTCCAGTACGGCGGCATCTTCTACGAGAAGAAGGCGCGGAACTGGGAGCCCGGCGAGAACAAGGCCGTCACCTGCGGACTGTGCCCCCGGCATTGCACCGTGCCCGATGGCGGCCGCGGCTACTGCGGCGTCCGCGAGAACCGCAACGGCACGTACTACACGCTCGTCTGGGGCAACGCGTGCGCCGTCGGCGTCGACCCCATCGAGAAGAAGCCGCTGGCCCACGTCATCCCCGGCGAGAAGGCGTTCTCGATCGCGACCGCCGGCTGCAACCTCAAGTGCAAATTCTGCCAGAACTGGAACATCTCGCAATCGCGGCCGGAGCGGACGCGGAACATCGACCTCCCGCCGGACGAGGTCGTGAAAAGCGCTCTCAGGTACAACTGCAAAGCCGTCGCCTTCACCTACAACGAGCCGACCGTCTTCCACGAGTACATGGTCGACACCGCGGCCGCCGCGAAGACGGAGGGCCTCAAGCCCGTCGTCATATCGAACGGCTTCATCGACGAAGACCCGATGATCGAGATGTGCAAAGTAATGACCGCGATCAAGATCGACCTCAAGGCGTTCACCAAGGAGTTCTACAAGACGATGACGGGCGGCCGCCTCAAGCCCGTCCTCGAGACGCTCCAACTCCTCAAGAAGCAGGGGATGTGGTTCGAGATCGTCAACCTCATCATCCCGACCCTCAACGACAAGCCCGACGACATCAAGGCCATGTGCAAGTGGATCAAGAAGGAGCTTGGGCCCGGCGTGCCGCTCCACTTCAGCGCGTTCCACCCGATGTACAAGCTCCGCAACCTGCCGCGGACCCCCAACAAGACGATGTTCGCCGCGTACGACATCGCACGCGCCGAAGGGCTCCAATACGTCTACGTCGGCAACGTCCGCCCCGCCGGCCACCGCGCCGAACAGACATACTGCCCCAAGTGCGGCAAAGTCGTCATCGACCGCCGCGCCTATCTCGTCCGCCAGACCAACCTCAAGGACGGCAAATGCGCCTTCTGCGGCCGCGAGATCCCCGGCGTCTGGAAATGAGCCCGGTCGGCCAGCGGATCTCTGAGAAACGGCACTGTTGGGAGGGGGGGGCGATCAACCGCAGGAGAGGGTGCCATGAGAACAAAGCTGCGCTGGACGATCGCCGGGCTCACCATCTTGCTCATTGCGATATCGCTGGCAATCTTGACCCCGGTTATGGCGCCTGTCAAGAAGGGCACACCAGTTGAGTTCTGGTATTACACCACCCGGGTGCAGCTTGGAGACGGGCGATTCATGGGAACGGGCGGTGTCTACGAACCGCGTTCCGGGGTGTTCATTTACTTTGAGCAGTTGTACACCGGGCAGCGACTATACAAGGTGCCTGCGTCCGAAGTCTTGCCGTACTTCCCCGAAGTCCTACGTCGACTGTCGGAAGCAAGCGCCGTTGACGACCTTCCCCCTCGTGTGCTGAACGGTTACAAGACATGGATGGACGCCGGACAGCAAGGCGGAGTGGCTGGCTTGACGCGGGCAATTCGTGCCGCGAAATTCAGAGAACTTGACAGACAGCCGAGCGAGTGGTGGCCGCACGACGTGCCGTCGGAGGAGCGCGTCTTTGAAGAGAGGTGGCGACATACCCGACGATACTGGATAAACGTGCTGTTCGAGTTCTTGTACCTGAGTGGATTCGTGCTGTTTTGCGTGTTCCTCTTTCGGAGGCGCGCGAGCCCAAAGACAACAGCGCTGCGTTGGGCTTTGCTGCCTGTAGTGCTGTACCTGCCTTACTTGTTCGGTTACTGCCGGCTCGCGCCAGACCATTGGCCTTGGAGCGGAGTTCTCTATCCTTGGATCATCAGGGGGGCCGCGCGGATTCCTTGGTGGGGCTGGTTTGGTACTGCGATTGATTTTGCGATCTTAGGCCACGTACCCCAGATTCTTGCGCCAATTTCCCAGCCGCCGGGCCCGATGATATCACTGCTAGCCGACATCCTGTCGCCGACATCGGTCGTAATGACAGGAGTTGTGCTAGGCGCGGTGGCTGGGGCTATCAGCGCTGTGAAGGCCCGGATCGGGACACATCACGCCAGGCGAACCGAAAAGGAGCCACCGACGACAGTGTAATCGCGGGACGGCACATGTATTTCACGGCGGCGGGGCGGACGCGAAGGCCCATCGCGTGAAATCCTCCGCGTGAAATCCGTTCGCCGTGCGAACGCGGGTGTGGTAGAATACATCGTACGGGGCTGCGTTGGGGCGCGATGGGGTATGTCGAGCGGCTGGGGAGGCGAAACGGACCCTTTCTGCTGCGAAACGGGTGCTTTGTGCTGCTAAAGTGGCCGGCCTATGTCGCGGTGCGGCTGTTGAAGAAGCCCGCCCGCTCACAGAGCGGGCCTACAAGGGGCCCCAGAACGCCGCGAAACGGCCGGTCCTGTTGTAGGCCGACTTTGTAAGTCGGCGGTTTCCTGCACCTTTTCCAACAGCCCCGCTGTCCTGAATGCCGGTGTTCAAGTGATTTGAGGCAGATAAAGATGCGGAACGAGTCGGCCCGGAGTCTTCACCCTTTGGTCTTGCCACTGGGGCTTTGCTTGGTGGTGGCCCTCGTGTTCGTTTTCGCCGGTGTTCTCTTGTGGAAGATGTGGTGGCCGTATCGGCCGGGGCTATACCGTGCCACCGAGAATCAAGTATCTGTCTTGGAGTCGACGCTCAGGGTGTGGCTCGTCGCCGAGGGACAGTTCCCGAGCCCTGACTTTGAGGAGACGGTCCGCGTGTTGCTGTTGGACAAGCGCGGGATCGGGGACCGGCTTCGTGAACGTTGTCCACAGATTCTTCGAAATCGAGATTCTTGGGGCAACCCGTTCTTCTACGAGATCAACGGCGAGGGGAGAACGGCGGTGATTCGTAGCTTTGGGCCGAATGGGGAGGATGACGGCGGGGGCGGAGATGACATCCATGGGGAGGTCGTGAATGATTACGATGGCTCGTGAAGTGAGCTTGTAATCAGGGTGTAATCAGGGGATGCCATACGCATTTCACGACGGCGGGCCGGACGCGAAGGCCCAGCGCCTGAAATCCTCCATGGGAAGTCTAGAAGTCTAAGTGCCAAGTCTAAGAAGTCTAAGTGCCAGGCACTTAGAGGAATTGCAACTGGCGGTTCTGCAATAGGTTACAGCGGCAGTTCGAATCGGGGCGGCAATTTCGCCGGGCGGAGAGCGTGGCACGAAGCGTCTTTTGGCGTGCGGCATCACGATGCCCCTTTGACAGGGCACGGAGTGCCTCGCCGTTCCGCGGCGTATGAAAGCGGTGTCGTGCCACCGCAGTCCAAAGTCCGCCTTCGGCGGACGGGGCGGCATCCGCCTGCGCGGGGGCTCGCAGTTCCGGGGGACATAATGCTGGTTCTGGGGACAGTACCTTCAATTCAGTCGCAAGCGGGCCTATTGTCCCCAGGACCCTGAGGCCATGTCGATTTCGGCGGGAAAATGAGAAAGTCGGGGGGATTTCTGGCCGGCGGGGTTGACAGGGGCCGGAAGTTGGGGTATATGAACTGGTGAAGCGATGTGTTTGCGCCGAGGGCGCACGCATCGCTTTCGGTCCATAATGCGGCCGCTGGGCGCGCAGACGTTTTTTTACCAAACGAAGCCATTTTGTCGTTAGCTCTTTGACAGCAAGGGATTACGTCGCCGCATCGGGAAATATTCCACAGTCGGGCGCGCGCAAGGTGGCCGCATCGGGCCGCAGGAGGTGTTTTGCGATGGGCCGGGAGGCGAAACGGACCCTTTCTGCTGCGAAACGGATGCTTTCTGCTGCGACAGCGGCCGGCCTATGTTGCGGTGCGGCGGAACCAGATGTCGTAGAGCGCGACGAGCGCGAACACTCCGAAGCAGACGACGAGCAGCAGGAGCGAGAGCAGCATGAGGTAGACGCCGGTCGTGTAGTCACGCGCCAGCCACAGAAAGATGGGGCAGGCGAGAATGAGCGCGAACGTGTTGCCGACGAAGAAGATTTTTCTCTTCTCGAACATAGACGTCCGCGCGAACAGCATCCCGAGCCCGAGGAACGCGAGCGAGACAATTGCGAGATAGAGCGCGATGCCGACGCCGAGGCCGGCGTCGGAGAGCGGCGGCGGCCGGGCGGCGAGCGCCTTGAGCCGCCGGTATTCTGCGTTGAACTCCTTCGCGGGGAGCGTCGGAAGCGCGAGCAGCATTGTGTCGTCGGCTTTCTTGTCGCGCTCGCCGACGGCGCGGTCGAGCTCGCTGTCCTTGAGGATGCGCCGGATGGTGTCGAGTTCGGCGCGCGGAGCGCCCTTCTCGCTCCAGTCCTTCAGCGGCTGGAGCGCGTCCCTGTCGGCACTGCGGAGGCCATACTCCTTGGGACGATCGGCGGCGTGCTCGAGCACGGACGCATCGGCCCCGCGGATGAACCATTTGATGTCCTTGAACGATATCTCGGGCCGGCCGTCGAGGTCCTTGCAGGCATAGTGAAGACCGGCGAGTGCCATTACGGCCGCGGCGCAGGCGGCGAGGATGAATCCGGTCAGCACGAGCTTGATGCTGCCGGAGAACTCGTATAGCCTGGTGTGCTGGTACACCGCCGCGCCCTCCGCGAAGTTCCTGCATTCTCCGCCGCTCAGGGTAGCAGGGTTTCGGGGCCAAGTCAACGAGTAAAGCGTGACCGTTCCAATGTCCGTGTGGTCCCGATCTGCTTAGTGCGGTTTTTCTGTAGCCGCCCTCTTTGAGGGCGGCCCGGCCGAGGTCAGTGCCCTCGGCTACAGCAACACACGGACATTGAAACGGTCACAGTAAAGCTGAGGTAATCGTTCCAGATCTTGTGTGGCAGGTGCGGTCGCCCTTCAACGGAGTACCGTGGCGGCACGAGGTTACATATGTAGGGGCGGGTCCCCGACCCGCCCAAGAGCGCGCCGCAGAATGACGCGCTCCATCAAACGGCAAGAGGGCAGGTC
>JBDREM010000347.1:0-2628 GCA_043819695.1 Planctomycetota bacterium | reverse complement strand
CAGCTCGTCGTCCTTGTTGAAGTTCGCCGGCCACGCAATCTTGGCGCCGGCGTCCATCGCCTTGCGGTTCTTGCGATAGAACTTCGTGGCGAGATGGATCTTCCCGCCGGCACGCAGCTCGGTGTTCAGGATATCCGCATACTCCGCCCAGAGCTGTTCGTCGGTCGGGAAGGCGTACACCATTTTGAGGCGCTCGCCCTGCCACTCGGGATGCTTGTCCTTGTCGAGAATCTTGTCGGCCAGGTCATCCTGCCGGATCACCGTGCAGGTCATCAGGCCGGCGATCTTCTCGCCCGGGCCGGCCAGGTAGAGGACATCGTTGTTCAGCACGGCGATGCGCTCGCGCGTCTGCTTCGGTGAGCCCGCCGAGTCCTTCGTCTGCGGGTCGTCGATCAACGCAAGCCGCGGCCGAACCGTGCGGCCGTCCGGGAGGCTGCGTTTCTGTCCGCGAATGCCTGCCCCCTCCATCCCCGTGCACGAGATCACGATAGATGACGTACGCGCGAGAGTGGGAGAGTGGGAGAGTGGGCGAGTGGGAGCGTGGGAGAGTACGGCCAGAGCACGCGGGCCGGCCTGTAGCTCCTCATCGCTGAACCTGAGCGTCGGCAGCACGATGCTGTCGCTGTTCCATTCGATGCGGGTTGGCAAGCCGTGGTGCTTCTGGCCGCGCTGGCGGTTCGTGATCCGCTCGAGCTTGCGGATGGGAAAGCAGACCTCGGGGAAGTCCTCGCCGAGCGGGCCGTTCGTTTCCAGCCACACCTTGAACTCGTCCATCAGCTCGACGGCTTTCGTAGCGGCGGCGGCGATCAGGCAAACGTACGGCACGGCACCGGTCAGTGCCGCCCATAACACGCCCATCTGGCAAATCGTGGTTTTCCCCGATCCCCTGGGCATCGCGATAGCGAACAGCCCGCCCTCGCGCACGACGCGCTCGATGCGGGCCAGCACGAGCAGATGATCATCACTCCACGGCAGGAAGAAGATGTCCTTGAAGTAGATTTCGCAGAATTTCCGAAGCGACGCCTCCGCCTTCGCCCGGCGCTTCGGATCCTTCACCGGCGGAATGTCGCCGATGTCCTGGGCGGTGGAGACGACGGCACGGTTCTTCTGTGCCTGCCGCTTCTTGATCTCGGCGTAGGACTGGCCGCCGGGCGTGCCGTCGGCTTTGGCCGCCTCGAGGGACTCCAGCTCGGCGATCTGACGCGGCGTCAGCGTCTTGCCCGCGGCCATCCGCTCCAGCAGCCACAGATGCCGCTTCTGCCGTGCAAGCGAGCCGACGTCCAGGTTGTCGGGCTTGTCGGGCATCAGATCCTCGGAATAACAGCATCAGGTCCGATCCGCTTCGCCTTCTTGCCGGTGAATTCTTCCCAGCGGCGCACACACACGTCCACATATCGAGGCTCAATCTCGATTCCGTAGGCACGACGACCGAGTTGCTCGGCGGCGATCAGCGTGGTGCCCGAGCCGAGGAAGGGGTCGAGGACGATCTCGCCCGCTTGGGAATGCAGCGGGATGAAAAACGCGGGCAGGGCGACGGGCTTCTCGGTAGGGTGCTGGTCGGCGGTCGGGATGATCTTGCCGATGTCGCGGATGACGTTTGGCACGTCGTGGCCGCCGTACCAGTGGCAGGGGCCACCGGGCTTCTCGGCAATCAGCACGAACTCATAGTTCCGGCGGTAGTGCCAGCCCATTCCCATTCCGCCCTTGTCCCACACGACCGCCATCTTGAAGCCAATCTCGCGGTCCATCTCAAGCGACCATCGGCCGAACTGTGGATCCGGGCCACCACCACCACAACAACAACAACAACAACCGCCCGACCGCAGCAGTCCGTTGGCTATCTTGAGAAAAGCCGTGTAAAGCCGGGCAGCATCTTCCGGGGAATCGTTGGCGATCGGGCGGGCGGCGGATGACTTCGTTTCAGGCTTTCCCAGTGCCTTCTCCCAATTGTGGATAAGGTCGCCGCCGTCGTTGTTGTTGTGCCCGTACGGAGGATCGGTGAAGATGAAATCCGCCTTCTCCCCGTCCATCAGCCGTTCCACATCATCCGCCTTCGTGCTGTCGCCGCACAGCACGCGATGCTCGCCGAGCAGCCAGAGGTCGCCGGGCTTGGTGATGGCTTTCCTGGGGGGTTCGGGGACGGCGTCGGGGTCGGTGAGCCCGTCGACAGGCTCAGCCGGCTCGGCCGCCGCGATCTGCTTGCGAAGCTCGTCGATCCGCAGCGACAGTGCATCGCCCTGCATCTGCGCCTTCAGCTCTTCGATCAAGGGCAGCACGGCCTCGGTGAACCGACCCGTCAGCCCTTGGTGGTTCAGCGACACGTTGGCGGCCCGCTCGGTGATCTCGTCGAAATCGACAAGCAGGACGGGCGCCCGCTTGACACCCGACGCAAGCAGCAGCTCCAGCCGCTGGTGGCCCTTGACGAGCCGGCCGGTCCGCTTGTTGACGACCAGCACGTCGAGCAGGCCGAACCGCTCAAGCGATGCCTGCAGGCCGGCCCGCGCCTCGGGCGTGATCTCGCGCGGGTTGTAGTCGGCCGGGATGATCTTCGAGAGCTGCATCTGCTTGATTTCGTGGGTTGTGGTGATCGTGGGGCCGGAAGGCTTGCGGCTTGCGGCTTGCGGCTTG
>JBDREM010000346.1:0-8151 GCA_043819695.1 Planctomycetota bacterium | reverse complement strand
AAGCCAGCCGCGAAGGGCAAGCCGCTCCCGAAGCGGTAACGTGGATTGTGGGGCCGCGCGAGTGTCTCGCGGCCGGTGTTTGCAGAACGACGCCCCGCACGACGTGGGCGGAAGGAGGACGAACAATGAAGTACGGTCTGGTGATTGTCGGTCTGGTCGTTGTTACTACCATGCTGATGGCGTGCGATACGGTCTTGGCCGCGGAGAAGCCTGTGACGCTCATCGGCACTGTCAGCGTCGAGAAGGACGACGACGACAAGGTCACGTCGGTGACGCTGACGGTGGGCGAGACCGACTACAGCGTGACGCTGTCCGAGGTGGGCCTGAAGCTGGCCGCCCTCGACGGCAAGAAAGCGGAAGTCGTCGCCGTCGTCACGGAGAAGGACGACGTCAAGTGGCTCAACGTGAGCACCTTCAAGGAAGTGAAGGACCCCGATGACGACGACGAATAAGGAACCGATGGAGTAACGGTTTTCGCTCGGAGTTCTTCCGCCGGGCAATGGAGGGGCCAATCGATGAAGCGAACGGTTCCTATGGGACGCCGGGTGCTGTCGCAGCCTTGGCGGGCGCGCTTCTTGAACTCCGGCGTCCCGCGTCCACCGCCAGACGCGGCCACGCGGCGCGGAAGAACAGGCACAGTCTGACAAGGAGGCCCGGCTCCCGGCTCACGTGGACCCCACCCAATTGTCGGGTCCGCTCAGTCGCCGGACCCGGGCCTCCGCTTTGTGACGAGGGACACAACCATGCAAGGGGCGAAACTCATCAGCGTTCTCTCGGCGGCAATCGCCATCACGCTTGCCGCCCGTTGTGAGGCCGCGAACACGCCGGCGGCCAAGGAACTCTCGTACTTCTACCTGGTGGCCGGCACCGACGGCGCGGCCGAGATCAAGGAAATGACGTCCAAGCAGGCGACGAGCGCCAGGGCCGGTCTGCAGAAGGAGTACCAAGAAATCGTCAATGAGCGGGCCAGGCTCATGCAGGAGTGGACCAAGACGTTCCCGGGGATGTCGTTCCCCGTGCCTGAGCTGAAGTCGCCGCGCGTGGGGCGCCTGGGGCGCGTTCCTGCCAACGCACGTCAACTCACGCGAGAGACCGACCGGCACAACCGCCGGCTCGAGATCTACTCTGTCTGCTTGTTGAAGGACAGCGACGGCCAGCTTGGCGCGGAAGTCATCCGCCAGGACCAATTACACGCCAAGGTCAGCACGCTCCAGACGAAATACGTCGAGGCCGCGCTCGCCTGGGCGAAGGCGAACCCCGGCAAAAAGCTGTCCGAGGCCCAGGCCAAGGCGGGCGAGCAGGTGCCCCGCAAGCCCACGCTGTCCGAGACGAAGCAGGGGATCACGTCGAAGGAGCTGGCGAAGAAGCACGAGGCCGCTCTGGCCAAGCGTATCGAGAGCGCCGAGAAGAAGAAGGCAAACAGCCCCCCGGCTGCGGAGCGGCCGCCTCGGCGCCAGCCTCAGCCAGAACCCCAACCGAAGCCCGATCCCAATCCTCCCGCAGAAGAAGCGGAAGAAGAGTAGTCCCGCTTACTTCCTGAGACTACCGAGGGTTTGACCCCATGGGAGGGTCGCCATGACAGCTCGGCCGACAGGCTGCGGCTTCGCCGGCATCCAATGGTCGCACGCGATGCTCAAGAGCGGCTTCGCCGCCGACGGGTGCCGCGCCCTGCGAGCCACGCTCCTCACGCTGCTGACTGTCGCCGCCGCCACCGCGGCGTTCACTTGTGTCCCGCCGCCCGTCGAGCAGATCGAGCCCTTCGCGCGCGATGCCGAGCCTGCGGACCAGGAAGCGCGGCAGGAGGCGCCCGCGCCGCAACCGCCTCTGCCGCCCGCGCGTTTCGCCGCCGCCAAGGCCACCGACCCCATCGAAGCGGTGATTGTTCGGGCGGACGATTCCGCGCTCGTCCCCATCGTCATTCCGCTCATCAAGCGGCTGGCCGAAGCGCCCCGCGCCCCGGCGTTCGTGGCGATCGGCTCGCCGCCCACCGAAGAAGCGGTCGACCTGCTGCGTCGGCTGAGCCCGAGGCGCAGCGTCGTCATAACGGCCGAGGAAGATCCGAACCTGGCACGCGGCCTCGAAGAGATAAGGGCCGACGTGCTTATCACCGGGGCCGATGCGCCGCCGGCCGCGGAGCAGATCGCGAAGAGATTCTGGGACGCCAGCAGGGAGGTGGTGGCCGCCCCTGCAAACAAACCTGCCACCCTGCTGATGGCCTCCTTGCTGGCGTCACATCTGGGCGCTCCCCTGCTGCCCGTCAATGACAACGCGGACGCGCCGGCCGCGGTGCTGGACGAGTTGAGGGCGGAACGCGTGCTCCTCGTGCTGCCCGACAACGCCCGGCATCCCGCCTGGACCAAGCGGCTGAAGCAGAAAGTGCAGGTGCTGGACGCCGACGCCGTGAACCAGCACCTGGTCAAGGAACTGGGAGCAGCGAACATCCGAAACCTGATCCTCGTCCGCGCCCCGAACGAAGACGGCGTCAGCGGCGCGTGCACGTGGCTCGCACCCCATCTCTCCGTGGCTCGCGCCGCCCCCGTCGTGCTCTGCAGCGACGCCGACGGAGCCAAGGCTGAAGCGACGGCCGCGGCCTTCGTGCGCCGGCACGGGCTGACGCCGCGGTCCGTGACGATCCTGGCGAGCTACGAGGCGATCGGCACGGTCCTATTCAAGGATGCTGCCAAGCTCGGAACGTACGAGGTCGACATCGAGCCGTGTTCCGGCCCGGGAAAAGGCGGCGCGGCGACGTACGGCGTCGGGCGGATACCCGGCAGATCTCTCTGCGAGTCGAGCCTGCTGATTGCGCGCGTGCTCGCGCGGGACCGTCTGATCGCAAAGAAGCGATTTCGTGCCCTGATGATTGCCAATCCGTCGACCGAATACGGCCCGCTTCCCCTGTGCGAAACGGTGAGCCGCATCACGGCCGAGGAGTTCAAGAACTGCCGCGTACTGATCACCGAATCCTACGGCAAGCCGGCCGACGACCCCGCCACCTTGGAGGCCGCGAGGCAGGCTCACCTGATCATCTTCGAGGGCCACATCACCGACCAGCTCCTGTTCACGGACCCGGTCATCATCCCGGACGCGGAGCCCGAGCCGCAGCCGGAACCGGGCCCGGTATTCATTGATCACGGCCTGGCAGTTATGCGCATCTTCGCACCGGAAGGCGAACTAATCGCCGCGCAGCCGGACCCCGCTCCCGCCGAGACGGCCCCGGACTCCGAGAACACGAAGCCAGATCAGGACGAGCCTGACGATGACGTTTATGCCCCCGACCCGCACGACGCAGAGCCGCAGGCGGACCAGGAACGGCCCGCGGCGGGGGAGGCCGCCCCGGCCCCGCTGCCGGAGGGGCCGGCGGCTGTTCCGGAGCCGCCCAAGCAACAGCCGCCGCTCGACGGCATGCCCCTCGTCATCCTGCAGAGCTGCCATTCATTGGAGGAAAACACCGCGCGCGTCGTCTTCCGCCGGGGCGGCTCGGGGCTGATCGGCAGCGTCACCAACATCCACAGCGCATCGGGCAGTTCACTCATCAAGGCGTTCTGCGACGGCGTCCTCTATCGCGGCGAGACCGCCGGCGAGGCGCTCAAGAACGCGCGCAACTACTTCATGTGCCTCGCCGAACTCAAGGCGAAGCGCGGCCACAAAGAGCAGGATAAGGTGTACCGCGTCGCCATGAGTTTCCGCCTGTGGGGCGATCCGGAGATGCAGGTCATCCACCGCGACCCGGCGAAGCCGAAGCTCAAGCCGGTCTCGTTCACGTGGGCCGAGCCCGACCGGTTGGTGGTCGCCGTACCCCGCCATCGGCTGCCGAACGTCAAGACCGACAAGTACGAGGCGCGGATGTTTCCGAACAGCGGAGCCGCCGGCATCGTGAAGCGGCTCAAGAAACAGCCGCAGCGGCGCCTGATGCCCATCTACTTCTCGACGCTCACCCCGCCGGAGGGGTTCGTCAAGGCGGGGTTCTCGGCTGTGAATCGGGCCGAAGACAAGAACCCCCGCAGCGTGTTCCTGCTGGACGACCATTGCCGGTCGTTGTGCATCCTGTATTTCCCCGAAACGGAGAAAGCGCGTGCCGCGTTCACGCTTCAATTCCGGAAGTAGCGCCTGCGTGCTGCTCGCGTGCGTCGCCGGGTGGGCGGCCGGGGCGGGGCCGGCCGCGTCCGCCGCTGAGAAGGACGCACCGAAGCTGCCTCGCGACGTCCGCCACGTGCTGGAATCCATCACCGGCAAGGACATCGTCGCGCACGCGAAGGTGCTGTGCGACCCGAAGTTCCGGGGCCGTGAGGCGAGCGCCCCCGAGAGCCGCCAGGCCGCCGGCTACATCGCCGGGCAGTTCCGCAAGCTCGGGCTTCGGCCGGGCGGCGGGGCAGGCAGCTACCTGCAGAGCTTCAAGATCCGGCTCGGCTATCGCGTCGCCGCCGAGATGGAAGCGAAGATCGGCAAGCTGGTTCTCGACGCGCCGAAGCTCGGCCGCGACTACATGCCCGTCCACCTGCCCGGCGGCAAGGCCGAATTCTCCGGGCAGTGCGCGCTGGTGGGGTACGGGATCACCTCCACCGAACTCAAGTTCGATGAATATGCCGACCTGGACGCGAAGGGCAAGGTGGTGATCGCGTTCTCGGGCGTTCCGTGGGGCCCTCAGACGGCCGCCTGGATTCGGCGGGCCGGCGACACGCGGGCGCTCGACAGCATCGAGTACAAGGCAAGGAACGCCGCGGAGCACGGCGCAGCCGCGCTGATGCTGGTCGACGACCCCGCCGGCTGGCGCACCAAGCTCGCCGTCGCCGAGCGGCTGCGTGTGCCCGACAAAGGACTCGCCGAGAACATCACGATCCCCGTGCTGCATGTCACGCGTGACTTCCTCGCCACGGTCACGCGGATGTCGCCGGACGAACTCCGTCTGCTGGCGGTCGACGTCGCCCAGGAGCGCGCCCCGTCGTCGATGGCCCTGCGCGGGCGGGAGATACGTTTCAAGGCGTCCATCGCCGGCCGGGCCGAGATCGGCCGCAACGTCGTCGGCATCCTTCCCGGGCGCGACGAGAAGCTCCGCCGAGAGGCCGTCGTGGTCGGCGCGCACTACGATCACCTGGGCGAAATGGGCGACGAGGTGTTCTTCGGCGCGAACGACAATGCGGCGGGCGTCGGCGCCGTTCTCGACATCGCCGGCGCGTTCACGCGGCTGCCGAGCGCGCCCCGCCGGTCGATCGTGTTCGTCGCCTTCGACGCGGAGGAGATCGGCAAGCTCGGCTCGAAATCCTACATCTCGAAGCCGGCAATCCCGATGCAGCAGACGGTCTTCATGATCAACTTCGACATGATCGGCAGGAACGAGCCCGGCCACATTAACGCCGTGGCGACGCTGTCGAGCCCGGACGTGCACGAGATACACCAGCGCGTGAACCGACACGTCGGGCTGAAGCTGTCGCACCCGGCCGGCCTCCGGCTCGGCCTCTCCGACCACACGTACTTCTACTACGCGCAGGTGCCGGTGATGTACCTGTTCGGCGGCCGCGACCGCGACTACAACACGCCGCGCGACACGTGGGACAAACTGATTCCAGGCAAGACGGAGAAAGTGGCACGGCTGGCGTTCCTGACCGCGCTCGAAGTTGCGGACGGCGAGGCCCGCCCGCGGTTCCAGCATGTTCGCGAAGCAGAGCGCCGACGCCTCCCGCCGCTCGAGGACCGATGAAAGAGCACCGACTGGCAATGATCGTGGCACTGGGGTGCACCCTCCTGGCCGCAGTGCTGATCTTGATGCGCGTCGGAGCGCGGACCGGCGAACGTCTGTCCCGCGGCGACAAGGTGTGGCGGCTCACCTACAACGTGCGCATCCAGGACGCGAAGGCCGGCGCGCGCGTTCGCGTCGCCCTGCCGGTCGACACCCCGGGCACGCGCGTCGTCCGCGAGGTGTTCATTCGGCCGAACCTGAGCATGGACGTTGTGCGGACCAAGCGGACCGGCCGCCGCGAGGCTGTCGCCGTGGCCAGCCGGAACCTGAAAGGGCTGCATCTCGTCGCCCGGTTCGACGTGCACGTTCGCCGCGCCGGGAAGGCCGGGCGTCGGCCGAGCAACGAACCGCTGACCGCGTCGCTTCGGAGCTACTACCTGCGCGGCGAGCAGGACATCCAGACCACGAGCCCGACCGTGCGGGACGTGCTGGCTCATCTGACCCCGGACGCCCCCGCCAAGAGCAAACTCCTGGACCGAATCGCCGACTATTGCTCGGAGAACATTCTTGGGGACGGGGCTGATGCCCCTTCGACGGCTGTCGATGCGCTGCGGCGGAATAGTGCTACCACGCTCGGCCGGGCGCGCGCGATGATCGCCCTATGCCGTGCCGGAAACATCCCGGCTCGCCTGGTGACTGGGTTCCTGCTTCGCAACACACAAGACACCGAGCCGCACTTCTGGGTCGAGGCCCACGTCCGCGACAGGTGGGTGCCCTACGATCCCGAGCGAAACCATGCGGAGAGCCTTCCGCAGGATTACCTGGCTGTTCGCCTCGATGGTCACGAGATCGTGCGCTCAGCCGGCGGCGACCCGGTCCAGCGGCGGTTTGGCATTCGGCGGCTGCTTCCGCCCCCGTGGTCCGCGGCTTCGCGAAACGGCAGCCTGGTTGATGTGGTGGACCTCACGCGCCTGCCTGCGGGGATGCAGGAGACCCTCGCGATCCTGCTTCTCCTTCCTCTTGGCGCCCTGATCACTGCGCTGTTCCGGAACGTTGTCGGAATGCAGACGTTCGGGACATTCACGCCGGCTCTTCTGGCCCTGAGCTTCGTCTACGCCGACTGGCGGACCGGGCTGGCCGTTCTGCTCTCCGTCGCTCTGATCGGGCTCGGCGGCCGCGCCCTGCTTAACAGATTGCGTCTCCTGATGGTCCCGCGGCTGAGTCTCGTCCTGACGGTCGTCGTGCTGACACTGACGCTCGCGGTATCCGTGCTGGACTGCTTCGGCCTGACGCCCAGCGCCCGAGCCGTCATCCTCCCGCTCGTCATTCTGACCATGGTGATCGAGCGGTTCCACATTACCACTGAGGAGTCCGGGGTGCGGCGTTCGCTCAAGCTTCTGGGCGGTACGCTGCTGGTGACGGCGTGCTGCTTCGCACTCCTCGGTTGGGACGGGCTCGGGCGGCTGGCTCTGGCCTTTCCGGAAGGTTTGCTGTTCGTGGCGGCGGCTCTGATTCTCATCGGGCGCTACTCGGGATACCGCCTGACCGAACTGTGGCGGTTCCGCGACGTGACGCGGGAGCCGAGGCCATGAGCCGATCGTCATGGCGATGGTGGGCCTGGCCGCGAGAGCTGCGCGAGAGCGGCATCTTCGGCATCAATCGCCGCAACCTCGAGTTGATGTCGCCGCTCAACCCCCGCAAGCTGTATCCGCGTGTAGACGACAAGGTGATCACCAAGGAGACTTGCCAAGCGAACGGCATCGCCGTACCCGTCACCTACGCCGTCCTCGAACGGTTCGGCGACGTCCGGGGGATCTCCGAACTTCTTGCCGACCACGCGGAGTTCGTGATCAAACCCGCCCGCGGCGCCGGCGGCCGCGGAATCCTGGTGGTCGTCGGCCGCGACGGGGGCGACTTCCGACTGTCGGGCGACCGGACGGCGTCGATTGCGGACGTGCGTTACCACCTCGCGAGCATCCTTGCCGGACTACATTCGCTCGGCGGACGGCCCGACCGCGCCATCATCGAGGAACGAATCAACCGGCACGCGATCTTCGAGGGGCTGGCCGTCGGTGGCACGCCTGATATCCGCGTGATCTGTCACCAGGGCACGCCGGCGATCGCGATGCTGCGACTGCCCACCCGCGCGTCCGGAGGCCGTGCCAACCTGCACCAGGGCGCGGTCGGAGCCGGCGTCGACATCCGCAACGGCACGACGCTGGGCGGCGTGCAGAAGAACCGGACGATATCGACGCATCCGGACACGGGCGTTCCCGTCGCGGGGCACAGGCTGCCGGACTGGGGCCGCGTTCTCGACGTTGCCGCCCGGCTGAGCCGCGCCCTCGAGCTGGGCTACGTGGGCATCGACATCGTGCTCGACTCCGTCCGCGGGCCGCTGGTGCTGGAGGCGAACGCCCGGCCCGGCCTCGGCATCCAGATCGCCAATCACTGCGGGTTGCGGAGTCGGCTCGAAAGGC
>JBDREM010000345.1:0-4462 GCA_043819695.1 Planctomycetota bacterium | reverse complement strand
CGCCGGCGCCGCCCTCGCGGGCCGCGGGCCGCCGCGGCACCTCGACCGTGAAGGCCGCCGTCGCCCGCGAGATCTCGACGGCCTGCGTGCGCAGCACCTCCAGCAGATCGGCCTGCGTCCCCGGCCGCGCGTCGTCGGCCGGCAGCACGTACGCGGCGGGCCCCTCGACCGTCGGCTTCGTCACCGAGCGCTTGCTCTTCAGGTAGAAGTTGCGCAGGAAGAGCTGCCGGTTCTGGGCGAAGTGGTACAGCGAGACCAGCAGGCCCGTCTCCTGGTAGTTGTTGTTGTTGCGCTGCGACCACATCGCTTTCGGCAGCGGCGGGTTCTGCCGGTACCACGTGCGCGCGTACTGCGAGGGCGACACACTGCGCTCGACCGTGTCGGCGCCGGCGTTGCCGAACGTCTCGTACAGCCGGCTGATGCCGTTGTGCATCGCGGCGATGAACATCAGGTAGCCGGGCGACCAGGTGTCGAACGTGCCGTGCGCGAAAACACCGGGCATGCCGAACTTGGTCATCTCGGCGACGTTGTTCCAGCCGATGAGCTGCCATTCGTCGGCCAGAATCGGGTCCACCCACGCGTTGTACGGCCCGTCGCCGATGGTGTTGTCGTAGAGGTACGGCACCGACTCGTGCAGGTCGTGCAGTACCTGCGCCTTCCAGTTCACGAAGGTGTGAATGACGTTCTTGGTCAGTTGCAGCGTCGCGCCCATCGCGTCGCGGTTGTTGTCGTGCGCGACGTAGTGCCCCCAGTAGGCGAGGCTCGGCCACTGCTTGTCGGGATTGGCCAGGTGCCACCGGTACACGTCCACCTGCCGATTGCGTCCGTCCACCTCGACGACGGGCGTGACGAGCGTGACGAGGCCGCTTCGGATCGACCGGATGTAGGGGCTCTCGTCCACGGCCAGCCGGTAGACCAGCTCCATGAGGGCCGTGGGGGACCCGGTTTCGGGCGAGTGGATCGCGCCGGTGATGTAGTAGACGGGCACGGTCGCGCCGACGAGCTTCTCCGCCTGCGCATCGTCCAGGCCGATCGTCCGCGGATCGGCGAGCTGCGCGAGCCGCGCGCGGTTCTCGTCGAGCCGCGCGATGTTCGCCTCCGAGGAAACCGCGACCGCGATCATCTCGCGGCCCTCCTCGCTCGTGCCGATCGAGAACACCTTCACGCGCGGGCTGGCCTTCTCGACCATCCGCATGTACTCGTACACCTCTTCGGCGTAGGGGAGCTTGCCGGGGGCGCCAGCGATGTCGCCGAGCACGGCCATCGGCGTCGGCACGGTCTTCGAGGCCGGCAGGTAGTCCACGAGGGGCGACAGGAAGAACGGCTCCGTCGTGTACTCCTTGATCTTCTGGGTGTAGGCCTCGTCGACGGGCTGTTTGGGGTCGCGGACGTAGGGGCCGGTCTGCGCGATACCGATCGACGAGAGGACGGCGACCAGCAGCGCGGTCACGAGCGGACGTCGGACGGTCAGAAGGTTCATGTCGGGCCTCGTGGAGACGGAATGAGCCGGACGATCCGCTGGATTCTACGCGAACAGGCGGGCGTCCGGCGAGGACCGCGCCCGCGTTTCCCGGCAGCGGCGCATGCTGCTACGATCAGGGCCGGCACGTGAGCGACAGACACCCCGTGGAATTCCTGAAACACCTGCCCGGCGTCCGGACCCTTCGGGAGCACAACCTCCTGTTCCCGGTCCTCGTGCTGGCGGGAGCGGCCGGCATCCTGCTGCAGGGGGCGCTCTATCGGGAGCCGGCCCCCCCGCCGCAGGCCGCAGAGGAAGGGCCGCCGGCGCCCACGCCGCCCCCCGAGCCCCGGTTCCGGCAGGACGTCGAGAAAACCCCCCTCACGTACCAGTCCGACTACTGGTCGCAGCTGGCACGGCGGGTCGCCGAAGACCTCGTGCTCGTCGGTCCGAGCCGCGTGCCGGGGGTCCTGATTGCGCCCGGCCTGGCGGTGACGTCGTTGACAGCGGCCGACGAGCTGGCGAGGGTCGAGCGTGAGGCCGAGGCGGAGGCCACGCAGCAGACCCTGGCCGCGGCTGCGGCGGCACCGGGCGACGACCTGCCGGCGCCGCCAGGCGCGGAGCGTCCCCGACCGCCCGGGACGCCGTCTCTGGTCGGCGTGGACGTTGAGCAGGAGATCGCCCTGTTCGCCGTCCCCGGCACCGGCTCGGGGGCGTTCATGGCGACCGCGGGCGCCACGCTGCGTCCCGGTGCGTTCGTCGCGGCCGTCACCCTCGCGTCCGACGGCAGCCCGCGCATCACGCCGGGCCACTTGGCGTCGCCCGCCGTGGGCGGCCGGCCGGGGAACGAGCCGTTCGACGTGGCGATCCCGTTTCCGGCGTCCACCTCGATTGCCGCCATCGTCGATCTCGACGGCGAGCTGCTCGGCATCGGCGTGGAGACCGGCCACGGCGTGCGCGTGCTGTCCGCCCGGACCGTGCTCGCCATCGTCGGACGTCTGGGATCGGGCGACCCCTGTCAGGCCATCGAGGTCTCGGACCTTCAGCCGGACGTGCTCGGGATGCTGGGTATCCCGGCCGGCGTGCTGATCGATCGCGTGGTCGAGGCGGCGTTCTCGGAGGGTTCGCCGGTCCAGGCCGGCGACGTGCTGCTGCGGTGGAACGGCCACGACATCGAGGCGACCGAGCAGTTCGACGCCCTGTACCCGGAGGCCGATCCGGGCGAGACGGTGGCGTTCCGCGTGCTGCGCACCCGCCAACGGATTGACGGGCAGCTTCGGATGCCTTCGGCCGACTGCCGGCCGCCCAGGGAGCCCGCCGTGCACTTCGTTGAGCTCGGTCTGAGCGTGGAGTGGGCGGAGTTCGGGGGCGACGCGGCCGCTCAGGGCTGGGTCGTGCTCGCCGTGCGAGAGGACGGCGTCGCGGCCCGGGCCGGCCTCGTGGCGGCCGATCTCATCGTGGCTGTGGACGGCCGGTCGCTCGCCCGGGCGACCGCGCGCCAGCCGTTCGACCGGTTCGAGCGGCGGCCGCGGCCGATCCTGCTGACGGTCCGCCGCGAGGGCCGGATCCGGCTGCTGCCCATGGTGCCGTCCAATGAATGACGCGCCGCGTCCCCGCCGGACGTGGCCGCGCCTCAGGGGCGCCGTGGCGCGGCTGGATCACGCGTCGCGGCCGGCCTTCGACACGACCGTGACCTGGTTCCGCTCGTCGAACGTACCGTCGAACAACTACCTCATCCTGCTCGCCGTCATTGTCGGCCTGCTCACCGGGTTCGGATCGGTCGCGTTCATCCTGCTGCTCCGGCGGCTGACCGAGTTCGCCCAGGTCACCGTGGCCGGCGCGCTCGGGGGTTTCGGCCCGGCGAGTCTGGTGCTCCTGCCGGCGATCGGCGGGCTGCTCGCCGGCCCGCTCATCGTGCGCTTCGCGGCCGAGGCGAAGGGGCACGGCGTGCCCGAGGTCATGATGGCGCTCGCGGTCCACAGCGGGCGCATTCGCAAGCGCGTGGTGGCGGTGAAGGTCATGGCGTCGGCGCTGACGATCGGCTTCGGCGGCGCGGCCGGCCGCGAAGGCCCGATGGTGCAGATCGGCTCGGGCATCGGCTCGACCGTCGGCCAGCAGGCGCGACTGCCGGCGCGCCACGTGCGGACGATGGTGGCCTGCGGCGCGGCGGGCGGCATCGCCGCCACCTTCAATGCGCCCATCGCCGGCGCGATCTTCGCCATGGAAGTCCTGATGGGCCGTGTGCACACCGACTTCCTGCTGGTGCTGGTGACGTCGCTGACCTCGGTGATGGTGGGCCGGCATTACCTGGGCAACTACCCGGCGTTCATGGCGCCGTCGTACCAGCTGATCAGCCCCGCCGAGCTGCCGCTGTATTTCCTGATGGGCATTGCGATCGGGCTGGCGGCGATCTTCTACGTGAAGACGCTCTATCGCACCGAGGACTTCTTCGCCGCCATGGCCATTCCCGACTGGCTCAAGCCCGCGGTGGGCGGGCTGGCCGTCGGCCTGGTGCTGCGCTTCTTTCCGGAGGTCTACGGCACGGGCCTGACCACGATGGAATCGGCCTTATGGGTGCGGTTTCCGTGGACCACGCTGCTGGGACTCTTCGCGGCCGAGCTCGCCGCCAACTGCGCGACGCTCGGTTCGGGGGGATCGGGCGGGATCTTCGCGCCGACGCTCTTGATGGGCGCGATGCTCGGCGGGGCGTTCGGCACCCTGGCGCACCTCGCGTTTCCGGACTGGACGGCGACCTCGGGCGCCTACGCGATGGTCGGCATGGCCGCGTTCTTCGCCGCGGCGGCCAAGGCGCCGACGACGGCGATTCTCATCCTGTTCGAGATGACCAACGACTACCGCATCGTGGTGCCGCTGATGGCGGCGGTGGTCGGCAGCACCTCCTTGTCGCACTGGCTCCTCGACCACAGCATCTACACGCTGAAGCTGCACAAGCGCGGGGTCCAGTTTCCTCCGGCGGCTCCGGAGCCGCCGCATCCGGATCGT
>JBDREM010000344.1:0-18359 GCA_043819695.1 Planctomycetota bacterium | reverse complement strand
AAGGTGCTGGCCGCGCTCGTCGACGACAAGAGCGTCGCGATCACGAAGGGCGCCGCGGGCGAGTTCATCCTGCCGCTGAAGAAGTCGATCCCGACCGTCGGCGGGCTCGTCAGTTTCCCGGTCGAGATCATCTACACTCAGACGTCGCCGGGGCTGGGGCTTCGGGGCGAGCTCGAGCATCTGCTGCCGCGCGTCGACGCGCCCATCGCACACACCGCCTGCGACCTGTACCTGCCGGACGAGTTCGTCTTCGTCAACTGGCGCGGCCCGCTCGAGCACGTCGCGCCGGCCGAGGCCGAGCGGCCGCGGGAGACAATGGTCATCGGGCGCGCGCACAAGGCGGAGCCAAGCGGGCCCGGGCTGCTCGAACGCTTGGGCTTGGTGAAACGATACCGCTCAATCGCCCCCGCCCCGTCGAGGCCGCCGCCGGCGAAGCCCGATCTTGACATGGTGGCGAACAACTACTACCGCGCGGCCGTCGAGGCGTACGAGCAGAAGGACCTCGACAAAGCTCGCGGCCTCCTCGAGCAGACGATCAAGACGGCGCCGGACAGCGCCGCGGCGCGGAACGCGAAGAAACTGAAGACCAACATCGCAGTTGTTATCGCGATGGACCAGTCCTCCTCCATGGTTGCCCCGAAGCCGGGCGAGTTCAGCGGCCGGCTCGGCCGGGCGCGCGAGCAGCAGATTCAGAGGCAGGTTCAGGCCGGCGACGAGGACCTGCTCATCGAGCATCGCGACATGCTTCGGCGCGCGGAGCAGCTTGCCCGGAGCGGACAGCGGCAAGCGGCGGCCGAGACGTATGGCGGCGTCATCGCGCTCTCCGACGAACTGCGGAAGCGCGGCCAGGGCGGGAAGGAGCTCGAGGCCATCGCCGGCCGCGCCCGCAGCGGGCTCCGCGAGCAGTTGGCGATCCAGGACAAGGCGACCGAGCGGGCCCGGAAGCTTGCGGAGACGCGAGAGGATGTCGCGCGCGCCCGGCAGGCGGCGCAAGAGGGCCGGCAGGCCGGTCGGGCGGCGCAGCAGGCGGCGAAGCAGGCGGAGCTCTCGGCGCAGCAATTCTCGCGCCAGGTCAAAGAGCAAGAGGACGTGATCCATTCGTTGAAGAAGCTGCTCGATCCCGAGGCCCGACCCGGCGGCAAGGCCGAGGAGCCGCGTGAAGGGCGCGAGGCCGACAAGCGCGTGCTTCTTCAATGGGGCCGCCGCGCCCAGCAACGGGATGTGCAGGATAATGCGACGGACGAGTTGGGAATCGACTGGCGGTCCGAGGCGCCAGAACAGGAGCTCGGCGAGCTTGAGGGCGAACTGAGCGAGCTCAAGAAGGAGCTGGCGGGTCAGGAGAAAACGCTCGAGGAGCACAGAAAGGCGCTCCGCGAGCTGGAGGCGGCGGCACGGCGCAACAGGAAAGAAGAAGAGGCGGAGACGAACCGGCTGAAAAGGCTGCATGCAGACGGCCGGCGCAAGGACGCCGACCGAAGCGAGACAGCAAGGAAGCTCGCCGCAGTAAGGACGAAGTTGGAGGAGTTGCGCGCCCGCGCCCATGAGGAGGAAGCGCAACTGCGCGAGCGCGTGATGCAGCTTGAGGCGCCGATGGCTCAACTGGCGCAACGGATGCAGCAGGTACGTCTTGAGCCTGACTCGCCGGCGCAGCGGCAGGCTCGACCGCAGGCGGCCGCGCGGATCGAGAGCAAGCTCGATGAGCCCGTCTCGTTCGACTTCATCGCGACGCCGCTGGACGACGTGGCCGCGTTCTTGGGCCGGCTGAAGCGCATCAACGTGATTGTGGACAAGAAGGCGGCTGAGGGCCGCGGCAGCCTCGACGTGACCCTCCGTCTCGAGAAGCTGAGGTTCAAGGACGCGCTCGACTGGATCTGCCGGCTGACCGACCTCACGTACACCGTGCGCGACAACGCGATCCTCATCACGAGCCGGGCGCGCATGACCGAGCTCGACCAGAAGCGCACAGTCCACTATGACCATGACGCCTGGAAGCCGTTGGAAGACAAGATGGACGGTCTCGTCTCGTTCGACTTCATTGCGACGCCGCTCGATGACGTCGTCGCATTTCTATGCAACCTGAAGGGCGTGAACATCGTCGTCGACAAGAAGGCGATCGAGGGCCGCAAGGACCTCGACGTCACGCTCCGCCTCGACAAGGTCGCGTTCAAGGATGCGCTCGCCTGGATCTGCCGCGACCTCGACCTCGGCTACACGGTTCGCGGCGGCGCGATCTTCATCTCGACGCCCGACGACCGCCTCCTGCCGCGGGGCAAGACGATCACGCGGTTCTACGACGTGACCGACCTGACGGTCGACGTACGCGACCTCCGCCCGGACGGCGAGCGCGGCGAACAGGAACGGCTGACCCAGTTCATTGCGAAGAACATCGACAGCGCGACCTGGGACGACGCGTTCGCGAACGCGCCGCCGGACGCCATCGCCTACCGCAACGGCAGACTTGTGATAACGCACACGCCGGAGGTCCAGGAGCAGGTCCGCGAACTCCTAGCGAACGTGAACCCGAACCGCGGCCAACAGGTCAACGTCCACTCGGCCAACACGGTGTACTTCGACAGCCAAGTCAAGTTCATCACGGGCGAGAACGACGCGCAGTACGCCGTCGTCGACGAGGGCCAGTTGCGGCAACTGATGGACGCGGGCCAGCGGCGTCAACGCACGCGGCCGTTCGAGGAGAATCCGACGACGCAGGACGTGGCCGTAGGGAACAAGGCGACGATCGCGAATTACAGGCAGATCGACATCGTCGCGTCGGACGCCGGCGGGAACCGCTTCGACTACCTCGACAACGCCATCCGCGTGCCGCACGGCAAGTACCTGCTCATCAACAACGACAACAACTACGTCACAATTATCGGCTCGACTGAGAAGTATCACTGGACGGAGCAGATCGAGCCGACGCGGGTGGTGAGCGAGGTGGCGCCGAGGATCGATCTCCCGCTCGCCGGCCGGGTCGTGAAGTTCGAGAAGACGCTCATCGAGCCCGAGGACGAGCCGGTCCTTCGGGCCGATTATGTTATGGTGGAGAAGTGAGGATTGGCCGCCGGTCCTTCGTGGGGCCGGCACATTTCGGAAGGAGGGGCCAGATGAGACGTGCAAGATTGACCGGACTGGCTCTCGCGTGCGTTGTTGTCGCGGCGGCATTCGCCGCGGGCGCGGGCGAAAAGGCGGCGGAGCCGAGCCGGGTCATAATGACCTGGGCCGAGTTCCAGAAGATCACGGGCCTGACGAGGGTGCCGGGCGACGTGCAGCCGGGCGAGATTCTCATCCCGTGGGCGGAGGCCGAGAAGCTGCTGGGCATCAAGATCAAGGACGTGGGCGCGGCGAGCATCAAGCTGCCGTGGAAGGAGTTCCGCGCGCTCGTCGAGTGGAGCGTTGCCGAGGAGGCGAAGAAGAAGAAGGGGGACGGGCCGCCGCCGCCGGCCGACTACCTCATCACGAAGGCGGTCTACACCGGCCAGCTTTCGAAGGAGGTCGCCGGGTTCGACGTCGAGATGGAGGTCAACGTCCTCAAGAAGGAGGACTGGAAGCGGGTCAAGGTGCTTCCGGCGACGGTCGGCATCAGCGAGGCGACGCTGCCGAATGGCACG
The DNA here is from genome assembly GCA_043819695.1 of Planctomycetota bacterium. Taxonomy (GTDB): domain Bacteria; phylum Planctomycetota; class PUPC01; order PUPC01; family PUPC01; genus CAYLQD01. Next base: position 14,751 of record JBDREM010000344.1, on the reverse strand, counting down.
CACCTGAACGTGTACGGCAACATGTACGAGGTCCTCACGCCGCCGACGGACGCGCTGCCCGACAGGCCGCTGCCGGTGAAGCTCAGCTTCTCGTCGTCCGTCACCGAGAGCGGCGGGATGAACTCGGTCACGTTCGACCGCGTATCTTCGGGCACGTGCGTGCTCGACCTGGCGATCGACCGGAAGGACGTGAAGGTGCGGGTTGCAGGGGCGCAGCCGATCCGGGACCAGGAGGCCGGCGCCGGCCGGCGGATGCTGTTCGCGCTGCCCGCGGGCAACCGCGTCTCGATCTCGTGGGAGCGGAAGATCGAGGAGGTGAAGAAGGGCCCGCCGAAGCTGTTCGCACAGACGCAGACGCTCGCGGCCGTCGGCGACGGCATCGTCACGTGCCACGAGAAGGTCGCGTACAGCATCGTGCACGCCGGCACGCGCGAGCTTGCGCTGAGCGTGCCCGACGGCGTGAACGTGCTCGACGTGCGGTGCCCGTACCTGCACGACTGGCGCGTCGAGGGCAAGACGCTGAAGGTCCAGCTCGAGCGCGAGGTGAAGGGCGTGCACACGGTCGACCTTACTTATGAGAAGGCAGCGGGCGAGAAGGCCGGCGACCTCGAGACGCCGGTCATCAGCACGGCCGACACCGAGCGGGAGCGCGGCTTCATTGCCGTCGTGGCGCTGGCGAACGTCGAGATATCGGGCGAACCGGAGAAGGGCGCGTCGGCGATCGACAGCGGCGCCCTGCCGCCCGAGCTTGTCGCGCTCACGTCGCAGCCGGTGCTGCTCGCGTACCGTTACGTCGGGAAGGACTTCGCCGTGCCGCTGCGGATCGTGAAGCACAAGGACGTAAAGGTTCTGATCACGATCGTCGACGCGGTAACGTTCACGACGATGCAGACGCTCGACGGCCGGCGGATCACGCGCGTCGTGTATGACGTCCGCAACAACCGGAACCAGTTCCTGCGGATCAAGATGCCGCCGAAGACGGAGATCTGGAGCGTGTCGGTCTCGGGCAAGGCGGTGCGGCCCGCGATCGACGAGAAGGAGATGACGCTCATCCCGCTGGTGCGGTCGACCGGGCAGCACCTGGCGGCGTTCCCCGTCGAGATCGTTTACATCGACAAGAGCTTCGACCCGCCGGCGGAGGGCGCTGGGACGCTTCGCATCGAGCTGCCGACGTGCACGCAGCCGATCATGCACGTGATGTGCAACGTGTACCTGCCGAAGGACGGGCGGTACTCGGCGTTCGCCGGCCCGCTGAAGCCGACGCAGACGTTCCGGCAGCTCGGGGTGCAGGCGGCCCGGGCGCCGGCGGCTCCGCGGGAGGCGCAGCAGGAGGCGGCGCAGATTCAGCGCGCGGTCGATGAACAGTTGCGCCGCGCGGCCCCGGAGGGCGTGGCGCCCATCAAGGTGAGCCTGCCCATCAGCGGGACAATGATGAAGTTCCAGAAGATCCTCGTGTTCGACGAGGAGTTGTGGATCGAGATGCACTACACGCACTGGCCGGGATACAGGACCGGCTGGTGGTAAGTGTGGTGTCCCCCTGGGCGGTGCTCGCGGTCGAAAGGCCGCGGGCGCCTCCATTCGATCGGGGCCCTGCCCCTGCCGGGGAACATCGGCAATCGTCAGGCGGTGGTTTGGCCGTCGATGGTGCCGGCATGAATCTCGATCTCGTCGCGGTTCTTGATGCTCGAGATTTGCCCGTCGACAAGATAGACAACACGGTCGGACGCTGCGAGCATCTTGTGGTCGTGGGTCGCGCTCATGACTGTGACGTGGAAGTCGTCCTTGAGACTTTCGAGCATGCCGATGATCTCCTCGCCGGTGTGCAGGTCGAGGTTTCCGGTCGGCTCGTCGGCCAGGATGATCGCGGGATCGTTGGCGAGCGCTCGGGCGACGGCGACGCGCTGCTGCTGGCCGCCGGACAGCTCGAACGGTTTGTGCATGATGCGGCCGCCGAGGCCGACGCGCTTGAGGAGTTCGGCCGCCTTCTCCTGCGCTTCCGCCTGCGAGAGGCCGGCGAAGAGCATCGGGAACATGACGTTTTCGAGCGCGCTGGCGACGGAGATGAGGTTGAACGTCTGGAAGATGTATCCGATCTTGTGGCATCGGAGCCAGGCGAGCTCGAACGTGTCGAGCGCGGCGATGTCGACCTCGTCGATGTAGACGTGTCCTTCGTCGGGCTTGTCGAGCCCGCCGATCATGTTGAAGAGCGTGGTCTTGCCCGAGCCGCTGGGCCCCATGATGGAGACGTATTCGCCGCGCTTGACGTTGAGGTCGACGCCGCGGAGCGCGTGCACGTCCTCGTCGCCGAGCTTGAAGATCCTGCGAACGCCGACGGCGCGTATGACGTGCACCGCGAGCAGCCCGCTCGTATCGATCGTCTGCTCCGCGGCCGGCGGGGCCCCCTTCGCGTCTGTTGGTTCTTCCGTCATGAATCAGACTTCCGAGCGCATCGCGTCGACGGGCTGCATTTGCGCGGCACGCCACGCGGGGTAGAGCGCGCCGGCGACGGTGAGCGCCGTTCCCGCGAGCAGACACACGCCAATCCACTTCAGCATCTCGACGCCGGGAAAGACCGCCGCCGTCCACATCGCCCCGCCGAAGACGAGCGAGCCCTCGATGACGGTCAGGCCGAAGCCGATTACTATTCCGATGGCGGTCCCCACAATACCCTGGAACGTGCTTTCGAGGAGGAAGAGCTCGACGATGAGGCCGTTGAGCGCGCCGAGGCACTTCATCGTGCCGATCTCCTTGAACCGCTCGGTCACGCTCAGCAGCATCGCGTTCAGGATGCCGACGAAGCTGACGAGCAGCGCGAGCCCGACGAGCCACTGCGTCTGGGACCGGGCGCCCGCGTCGTCGATCTCCATCAGCTTGTTCTGAATCTTCAGCTGCTCGACAAGCTGGGTCGGGCCGTTCTTGATGAAGCTCCGCGTGAGACTGTCGGAGCAGAGGATGTACGTGAGGAACGCGAGCGAGAGGATGATGCCGCTGGTGACGAGCAGCGACCGGGCGAGCCGGACGCGGATGTTCCGCCAGGCGATCTCGACGGCGTTCTTGAACGAGAGTTGGACCTGCTGCTCGATCGTGCCGTGCAGCGAGCGCGTGCCGGGGTCCGCCGTCCGATTTGTATAGCCGTCGTCCTGCATCATCGCATCTGTTGCCTTTCAGCGTCTGATCGGTGTTCCACCGATCTTCATCTCGTTGTGCGCCGGCCCGCTGCGGGGCGTCAGGCGCCGCCCTCGCCGGGCTTCTTTTTCTCTCGGTCTATGGCGATCACGATCAGGCCCTTCGAGACGAGGGTCTTGAGGTACTGCGTCACCGACATTTCCGCCTCGGCGAGGCTGAGCTTATGATCCCTGCCGAAGCGTTTGATGAGCGCCCGCACGCCCGTCTTGCCGTCGCACGCGTTGTAGACCTCGGTGCCGAGCTTGTCGAGCCTGAACGAGCGCCGGACCGTCGGCGTCCTTGTGAACCAGCTCAGCCATTTCTGCGCCTCGAGCTCGACGACGAGGGTGACGCCGCCGTCGGAGTGCTTCTCGCTGCCGATGACGGGCGTCTGCTCCGGCCGCGCGGTCATCGCTCGGCCGCGGTCGATCTTCGGCCCCTTCTTTGCGAACAGCATCGCAAGGCTCCTCAGCGCTCGAGTATCGCCCAGTTCATCCGCGCGATCGCCGTGGCCAGCATCTCTTCGTCGGCCGCCCGGGCCGGCGCGTCGTGCTCGGCGATGAGCAGCCGGTCGAGCTCGGTGTCGACCACGGCGACGGCGAGTGTCGCTCGCGGGGCGCAGAAGCCGAGCGGCAACGGCAGCCGCTTCCGCCCGGGCTGCTTGATTCCCTCGAGCATGCGGCCGAACGACCGCGCGCGCCAGACCTCCTTCAGCTCGGCTTTCCTGTACCGGCGGTGCTCCTTGAACGGCCACATCTCGATCCAGCGCTCGATCTTCCTGCGGGCGAGCGCCGTCTCGGCCGGATACACCTGCCGGAGCATCAGGCAGGAGCGGTCTTCGCCGCGGAACCGCAGCACGAGGTCGCCGAGCGCAAGGCGCTTGTCGAGCAGGCTGAAGCCCGCGGGCGACTCGAAGCTGGCTCCGAAGACGGACCATCGCGTGATCCGGCCGGTCTCGGAGACGGCGAGCGACGGCACGACCTGCGACGTGATGATCCGGCGCGTCCGGTTGGGGGCGTCGAGGTTGACCGTCACCTCGAGCACGAGGTCGGCGTCGGGCGCGTATCCGTACCACGTGCGGAGCAGCTTCCGGCCGCCGCTCTGTGGCTCGTCATCGGCGGCCCAGGCCGTCTCGGTAAACCCGCTCGGCGCCGGGCCTTCGGGGCCGGCATCGCGGGCTTTCAAAGAGCGAAGCCGCTGCTGCATCCAGCGGCGTGCGTCGAACCGCTTCTTGTTCGGCCGCCACCACCGTATCTGCATCGCCGGCTCGTTGGCGCTGCCGATAATCACGTGGCCGCGGGGCCATTCGCCGGCAATGCGCAGCGGGCGCCACTCGGGCGGGACGCGGATCTGCCAGCCCATCCACGCCACGCAGCACGAGCCGCTTTGTTCGCCGCCAAAGGCCAAGTCTCACCAATCCACGGCCGCCGGGCCGGCGGCGCCCGTTAAACCGGGAGTTTGATAACGCTCTTGCTCATGAGCACGAAGCCCATGCCGAACATCGCTATTAATCCCATGCCGGCCGTGAAGCCCGCGGCGAACACGATGCGGTACCTCGGCCAGTTATCGCCGAACCTCTTCCGGCAAACGTACCGCCCGAAGAAGGCGCCGAGGACCATGGGCACCACGCCCGACGGCTCGCTCTGAGTGAGCCCGCCCACCACGCCGTACACAAGGAATATCGGGAGGCCGAACCGGTCGAGCACGAAGTAGACCATGAGCGCCAGGCCCAGCCCGATAAAGATGACGTGCGGCTGAAACGCCTCGCGGAACGGGCTGGCCGACTCGCCCGGCATCGTGGCCGACATCATCAGCCCCGTTTGGTATGCCTCAAGCTCCCAGAACTCGTTCGCGTACGGGAACATCTCGCTCGGCACGGGGCTCATCGACCAGATGAACTGGCTGAAGACGATTGTGCCGACGAACACGACGGGGAAGATGAGCATCTCGGCCTTGATGATCGAGGTGAACTTCGTGCCGGTCAGTTCGGTCTGCCGGAAGCGCACCACCTGGCCGGCGTAGTTGTGGAGCGGGATCGGCGCGAACCAGATAGCGGCGCCCTTGTAGCCCGAGAGGATGAACGTCGCTTCCCTCATGTACGGAATGCTTGCCTGACGGCCGACGATGCCCTCGAGCCGCGCCGACACATAGCTCATCACGGGCGTGTAGATGAAGCCATAGAAGATGAGTATCCAGAGCGGGAACTTCGGCCCGAGCAGCCGCCCCGAGCCGTAGTTCACGAGCCAGTAGGTCAGGCTGACGTACGTGATCGTCGAGATGAAGTAGATCGCGATGCTGATCCAGATCGGGATGTCGCCGCGGCCGGGCGGCGCCTTGAACAGATTGCTCCACTTCATGGTCGTCGCCGACTGCTCGGCCATGTCGCCCTGCTTCTTCCGGAACGAGCTGAATATGTGGCAGAACCCGATGACGGCGATGGCGAACGCGAGGCCGATGTTGAAGCTGAAGTAGAAGTCCATCGTGTTCGACTGAATCGTCTGGATCGCGCCGATGCCCTCCTGCCAGCCGTCGAGAATGCCGGCCTTGTATAGCAGAGGGTTGGCGATGAGGGTGATTATCAGGCCCGCCAGACCGCCCATCACCGCCCAGAACGGCATGACCATCCCGGTTATGAGGATGCCGAGATTGAAACTGATCATGACCGGCATCGCCGGGAGAATCTTTTCCGTGTACTTGGTCATGTCGACGAACGGGAGCGGCAGAATCTGAATCTGCTCGGTGAAGATCGCGCTCGTGATGCTCGGAATGGCGACGTAGACGAACCCGAAGACCATGCCGGCCGTCGCGCCCATCGCGAACGTCCGCCAACGCCACGTCTCCTTCTGGCTCGACGCGTCGGCCAGGGCCGTGATGCCCATCGCGCCGACGGGCGCCATCGGGAACGGCAGCCGCTCGACGTCCGACGTGAGCCGGAACATCAAGTAGCCCAGGCCGAACTGGTCGATCTTGCCGATGAACGAGCCCAACAGCATCAGCCCCAACGGCTTCAGCCACGCCGCCATCAGGAAGCTCCGCTGGTTGAGCACGTCAGGATCCCTGGGAGCGAACCAGTCGGGAATGAGATCGAAGAGGCCGAGCTTGCGGACCTCTTCGCTCTGCACGAAGAACTGGTTCCAGATGAGGCCCTGGCCGCCGGTGCTTATCATTGCGGTGCACATGTAAAACAGGATGAAGATCTCGGGCCGCTTCAGCTTCTTGAACGCCCGCCGCGCGATCTCGACGTACAGGATGACGGTGACCCAGTTGGCGGCATCGCCGATGCCCATGCCGGCCACGAGGCCCATGTACAACTGCGACGGGGCCATCACGAGGCCGACGAACAGGGCCATCAGGACCGTGCCCCATCCGAACCCGTCCTCGTAACGGTCGGGCGCCTTCATCAGGTCCCGAAATTCCTGGAGTTCCTTGTCCTCGCGCATGTTCGCCCCTGTCCGCTACGCCGTCTGAAGCGGCGTGCCCGTCTCGGCCGCGCGGGTGATGTACTCGAGCATTCGGTCGATCTTCAGCTTGCGCCAGCCGAGGAGCTGCCTGCGGAGGTCGCCCAGCAGTACGCGGTTCAGCTTCCACCAGCTCGAGACCTGGCCCGAGCGGCGCAGAAGCTCGATGTCGATCTCGTAGATGTCCGCCTCGGTCGTCGCGTGGATCGTGATCGTCACTTCCTGCCGCACGCCGAGGTCGTATGGCGCGAGCCACACGGTCCCGTGCACGCCGTACGTCTCACGGCCGTCGTCCCGGGCGCGATGAAACTTCTCGAGGTCGTCGGCGCTGAACACGCCGATGGTGCCCTCCTTGTGCGCGTCCATGTATTCATACAAGAACTCGAGCACGCCGCCGGCCGTCCGGCCGGTCGCCGTGAACGGCAGGCGGTCGCGGATGACGTCGCCCTCGGGCTGCGGCACCTTCCACGTCATCTCGTTGCTCGGCGTCGCCAGCTTGCCGGCGAGGTACGCGGGCACAATGGACGACACGATGACGACGCCGATGACCATCAGCATTGTCACGATGGCCTGCCCGCCCGAGTAGTTGAGCGTGATGCCGGTCATGAACCCCATGCTGGTGAATGCCTTCGCCACGCCCTGCCCCACCACGTACCCGAAGATCGAGCCCATGAGCCCGTAGGTGATGGCCTCGGCAAGGAAGAGGAAGCCGACGTGCAGCGGGGCCAGCCCCAGGCTCGTGTAGATGTAAATCTCGCTCTTCCGCTCCGCGATCGAGCTCAGCATCGTGTTGAAGATGATCAGCCCGGCGATAATGAGGGGGATGAGGAGCTTCTTCGGCGGCTGCGGAACAAGAGGCGTGCTCGCGATGACGGTCACGCCCTGCCCGGGGGAGCCGTAGTAGATCGGGAAGGCGAGGCGCCTCGACAGATCGGCCGCGAGTTCCTGCGCCTCCTTGTGAGAATCGACCTTGACCGAGATGTGCCTGAGCGAAGCGCCGTCCAGGCCCCTCAGGAGCGACGCATGCACGATGGCGATCTCGTCGCTCGACGCATGCGGCGCGTCCTCCGGCGTCCCGAGCGCAGCGCCCGACTCTATCTCCGCCGTCATCTCCCGCATGTCCGAGCGCGTCACGCGGCCGCGCTGCTTGTCGTCGAGTTGCGTGAAGTCGAACGGCGTGATGGCCTCGCCGTCCAGCCGCTTGATCGTGTCGTCGAACTTCTTCGCATCGTACGTGCCCAGCAGCTCCAGCGCCCGGCCCGCGACGACGACCCTGTCACCCGGCTCGACGCCGAGCCGCTTCGCGCTGTCGGCGGCCAGATAGCATCCCTCTCCCTCGCCGAACCGCGGCCAGTTCCCGCACAGCTTGTCGATACCCGACAGCCCGGCCTCCTCGCCGACCACGCCGAGCGCGCCCTTCAGCGAGATCTGCTTGCCGCCCTCGACGGCCCTTACGTGCAGCCGCCACTGAGCGTCCACGTTCACCCACCAGTAGTGGGGCACGACGGCGCGCCCCTCGGGCACGACGTTCCGCAGGTTCTCGAGCGCCTCTTCGGGCATCTCGCGCGAGGAACGCTGCGCGACGAGCACGCCGGCGAACGGCGCCTCCTCCGCCCGGCTCATCTCCTTCTTGTCCTGGTACTTGCCGGCTGACATGAAGCACAGCAGAGCAAACGTGATGAGCACCACGGTGATGCCGGTCAGAGCGGTGCGAAGCTTGCGCTTGCGCATGTTCGCGATCCCGAGGCGGATGGCCGTGTAGGCGAGGCCCATGCGCGAGGTCCGCGCGCCGCTCGCCTCGGCCCGGCCGCTGCGCAGTTCCTCCAGCAGCGTTTCGAACTTCGAGAAGAGCATCGACATCACCATGACGCTCATGCCGATCGCTCCGAACGCCATGATGATCATCAGCGGCTGGCCGGTGATGCGAAACGCGGGGTGGAAGCTCCAGAGGGCGCCGGCCATCAGCGCGAAGACGCCGATGATCGCGCCGATCTGCTTGTAGATGCTCGGGGTCGCGAAGATCAGGCGCTCAATAACGAACGAGAACGGCACGATCATGAGCAGCAGGAAGATGGCCCCCCGCACGACGTCGTTCGCGGTGTCCCGCACGGCCTGGTACACGCGCACCTCGTTGGCAAGCGCGCCCGTGGCCGCGTGGGCGTAGGCCTTGCCGTCGTCGCTGTCGGCCGCCGCGGCGGCCGCGTCGAAGAACGCCTTCGTCCGCCTCTGCAGGTTCTCGATGTGCTCGCTGCTGATGCCCGCGGTCTTGTACTTCTCGATGCGCTTCCAGTCGAGCCGGTAGAAGTCGCGGGCGCCCTGCAGCGTGGGGTGGACCGGCAACTGCTCCTGTGCGCTGAAGCCCGTCATTGATTCCCGCATCGTGAGACCGGCCGCCCCCGGCTCGTTCGGGTCGGTCATGTTCAGGAGAGCCAGCCGGTTCGTGGTGATGCCATGGCGCATGAGCAGTTGCCAGCGCACGTCGCTCTCGACGTGGGCGACCATGTGGCCCCCCTGCCTTGTGTAGTTCAGGCGCTGGGGGGCGCTGCCGCGCCGCGCATCTTGCACCGATCCGGCGGGCAGCACCATCAGGAACCTCGGGTCGAAGAAGTCGAGGCCGGTGATCTCCACGCAATCGAAGACGACGGCCCTGAGCTGTCCGGGATTGCGGTTGTGGATGTTCGTGGCGAGGGTGGCGCCCCGCCCGCCCTTGAGCAAATCGACCGTCCGCACGACGCGGCCGTCCTCCGCGATCTTCGCAGGCTGCACAACATACCAGGGCCACCACACGGCGGCCGGAATGAGGTCGAACCGGAACCGGCCGTCGATGCGCGTCAAAGCAAACTCCTGACGCCTCACGCCCGGCACCGGCGCGAAATAGATGTTCGTCGTGCCGCCGCCGGTGCCGCCGGGCACGAGCGCGACAAGGTAGTCCTGCATGGGCACGCGCGGCACCGGCTCGCCCGGCGACTGGTCCACGACGTTGCCGCGGACACGGCTCCAGTGCGGGGTCACCTTCGTCAGCGGCACGAACCTCATGTCTTCGAGCAGGTGTGTGAGCAGGAACAACGCCGCCTCGACCTGCGGCCCGAGGCGCCCCCAGTCAAGCCGGTCCGCGCGGTCGTTCGGCGTGTCCACATACACACGCTCGGCGTCGAGCGTGCTCCACGTCATGCTGCCCGTCGCGAAGCTCGGCGCGCACGCCGAATAGTTGGCGATCCGGCCGACGATATCGGCACCGACCGATTCGGTGCCGGTGAAGGGTGCGAGGTTGACGGCCGCGCGAAGATGGCCGGGCCAGAAGTTGCCGCCGGCCTGCTGGTTCCTCAGCTTGATCCAGCTCTTCAAGGACTCCGCGTCGCGCGTCTCGTTCCTGTTGACGAAACTGCCTTGCAGGCACGGCCCGGCGGCGACGCCCGCGCCGGAAAGGTCAAGCCCGAACACGAAGCCCAGCGGGCGGCCCGTCTCCCCGGCCAGCCCGAGCATCTCCAGCATCTCGAGCCGGGCTTTGTCCTGCTCCTCATACCGAGCGAGCACCTGTTCGAGCGCCGCGAGCTGACCGCTGATTCTCGCCCGAGCCAATTGCCAAAGCTCGTCCGCAATCCTGCTCGATACTATGGCGTTGAGATCATCATCCGAGAACACCTTGCCGGTATCGAGGACGAAAGACGCCAGCGTCTTCTGAGCCGCCGCCAAGTCCTTTACGTTCTGTTCGGTCAGGCGCGTGCCGCCGGCGAGTTCTAAAGACTCGAGCTTCTTCTTGCCCGTCGCGACGTCGTCGAGATCGCCCGGCGTCACCTTTTCGCCGTCGGCGAGCGTGAACGCGTTGAAGACCTCCTTCGCCGCTCTGATCGCCTGGAAGCCTTCCTCGGTCAGTTCGCTCTTGTCCGCGAGCGTGAAGGAGTCGATGTCCTTGAGTGGCGCCGACGTGTGCAGCCGGCGCTGCGCCCCGTAGTACCGGGTGCGCCTCGTGGCCAGGTCATTTGCCTCATCCCGGAGCCCGTATGCCCTCAGGGATATCTGCCGGACCTCCGACAGCAGACCGGCGATCTTCCGGTCGAGTTCGGCCTTGCCCCGGCCTGCTGCGTCTTTGGCCTTCTTCTCGAGCTCGGCGATCTCGCGGCGAGCGACCGTCAGCTTCCTTTGTGTGCGCGACATCTCGCCGCGCTTCGGGTACATCACTGTCTCGATGGCAACGACCTCGCGCGCGACCTCGTCCTTCAGGTACCGCCGCAGGTCCCGGTACCGGAATTCGTGAAGCCGGCTCATCGCGCCGCGCCGAGCAAGCTTCTTCGCCAGCCCGATGCCCGCCGCGTCGAGCCGCCCGGCCGCCTTGGCCAGCGCCTCCTCGTACGCCGCGTCGATTTCCGACGCCAGCGCCTCGTGCTCCCGATAGTCCTTCGCAAGGGCCAGGTCATCCTTCAAATGCGCCTTCCGGTCCTCCGGCAGCGTGGCGAACGCGCCGAGCATCTCGCGAATGCCGACCTGGTTGGTCGCGTAGGCGTCGGTGAAGGCGACAAGCAGCGGGCGCTTCGGCGGATGCTGCGCGGCGTGCCGGAGCACGTTGAGGGCAACGGCCACGTCGACGGCGGCGTCGGCGCCCGGCGCGGCGGCCGGCACGACGCTCATCGAGTCGTAGTGGACGCCGAGCACGAATGCCTGCCGGTTCTCGACCTTCTCCGCCGGGCTCGGGGCCGTGATAAGGGCGTAGATGTTCCTCGCCGTCTTCGCGGCCCAGCGCGCCCCGCAGTAGAGCGTCCCCTCCGTCAGTTCGCCGCCGCGAAGCGACCTCGCGAGCTTCCCGTCGGGCACGAAGAACCGCGGGACATTGATCGGGATGCCTATCAGGTGCGAGCCGGCGTCGTTATACGCCGCCTCGGGCGAGCCGAGCACGACGATGGCCCGCGCGCCCGCGTTGAACGCGTCCATCCACCGCTTGCCGCCGGTCATCTCCATCACGGCGATTTGCCCGCGAACGCTGCGGGCCGGAAGGTGCCCCGGCGGACGGCCCGCCCTGCCCTCGCCGATGTAGACCAGCCGCCCGCTTATCCCCTCCTTCGGCGTCGTGTTCAGCCGCGAGCTCGCCGGCCAAAACGGGTGGACCGGATGCTTCCGCCCGTCGGGCAGCGTCAGCTCAGCCTTCAGCGTCTCGGGCACGACCACCTCGAACTCGTGCGTCCGCACCTGCACGCCCGGGATCGCCTTCACCCTCTTGAGCAGTTCCGCGCCGGCTTCGTCGTGCGCTCTCGTCCCGACCACGCGTGTAGGGTAGCCCGCCAGCCACTCAGTGTCCCTGCGCACGCTCTCGACGAAGACCGACGGTATGGGTTCGGCGGCGCCCGCCAGGCCAAGTGTTACTACGAAGAGCGCGAACGAGAAGGAGGGGCCAATGAGCGTCGTCCGCATGCCGGGCTTCTTCCCAAGGGCGTCCGTGGTCATCGCAAACCCGACCCGCACCACGCCTGCGGCGCGCGAACAGCGCGGGCAAAGCTGCCTTATACCAGCGTGCCACACTGAAGTCAAGCTGACGAACGATGCGAGGCGCCCGAGGCCGGGGATCGGCGGCCCGAAGCTCTTGTCTATGCCGTTACAGGGCGCGGACGGGCACGCGCTGCCCTTTCCTCGAACTCTCGATCACGCCGAACACCATCGCGAGCGACTTGATGTTGTCGTGGCACTCGCACTGCGACATCTTCCCGGTCCGCAGGAACCTCAGCATCTCGCGGAGCGCGCCGTGCATCCCGCCGTACTTCATCGTCGCGTCCGGGACCTTCAGGTCCTTCATCGCCCGGACGAATCCCTCGTCCTTCGCGATGACCTGGCCGTGCGGCTCGCCGTCGTGGTCGTAAAGCAGCGTACCCTTGTCGCCGATGAAGCGCCAATCGCCGTGCCAGCTTGTGCTGCAGCCTTCGGCGCACCAACTGCCGCGGTACGTGAAGATCACGCCGTTCGTCATCTCGAAGATGCAGCTCGCGGCGACGTCGCCCTTGTACCACGACCCCTTCGGATTGAACTCCCGCGCGTAGACGGCGACGGGGTCCTCGCCGGTTATGTAACGCGCCAGGTCGAAATGGTGGATGGCCATGTCGAGAATGAGCGGGCTGGGCATTACGTCGCGGAACCCGCCGAAGTGCGCCCCGATGTAGAAATCACAGTTGACCGTGGTCAGCGTGCCGAGCCTTCCGCCGGCGACCGCCTTCTCGATTTGCGCGTGCTTCATTTCCCAGCGCCGCGACTGGCTGACCATGTACATCTTGCAGGCGAGCGCCGACGTGCGGACCATCTTGCGCGCCTCGGCCATGCTGTTCGCCATCGGCTTCTCGCCGACGACGTGACACCCGGCCTTGAGCGCCGTGCACGTGACCGCACAATGCGCCTCGGGCACCGTCAGGTCGCAGACGAAGTCCGGCTTCGTCTTCTTCAGCGTCGTCTTGAGGTCGGTCGACGCCTTGCAGTCGAGGCCGTATCGCTCGACCGCGGCCTCGGCTTTCTTCATGTCCAGGTCAACAACGCCGAGGATCCTCACCTTCTCCCTTTGGAGAGGCGGGAACCACGCGCCCGAGATGCCGCCGGCGCCGACAACCACCGCTCGCTCTCTTGCCATTTGCCAGGTGCTCCCTACGCGAGAAAGACCAGACCTCCGGCTGCCGGCGACGTCCGCCGCAAGCCGGGGCCGAAATCATACCGAATGCGCGCCGACGCTGCAACTTTGTTTGCGGGCCGCGCTTCACCGGCGCTGTTGAAACGGCAAGCTGACGCTGTGTTCGCCTGAACGTTCAGACGAACACACTGCCCGACATTCTCAGCCACCGTCGTCTGCTGATCCCGGCGAAGACGCTTCCGCGTCCTCAAACGACGACACTATTTGCCCCGGTCGTGACGCGGATGTGTGCCGCGCAGTTGCCCGCAGGCGGCGGCGATGTCGCGCCCGCGGCGATAGCGCTCGGTCACTTCCACGTCTTCCTTCTCGAGCGCCGCCCGGAACCGAGCGGCCTCGTCGCGATCCGGCGCGCGCAGGCCGGTATCACTCACAGTATTGAACGCGATCAGATTGACGAGGGCCTTTAACCTGTGAGCGATCTGTGCGACGGCCGCCGCCGCGTCCGCGCTCGTGTTGACGCCGCCGAGCAGCACGTATTCCAGCGCCATGCGGCGCCCGGTCGCCCGCGCGTATTCCTCGCAGGCTCGCAACACGTCCGCCAGCGGGTACTTCCGGGTCACGGGCATCAGCTCGCCTCGCTGTTCGTCGAAGGGTGAGTTGAGCGACAATGCCAGGTTCGGCCGCACGCCGCACGCGGCCAGCTCAGCGATGCCGGGCGTGATGCCCGCGGTCGACACGGTCAGGTGGCGGGCGCCGATGCCGAAGCGCCGCTCGTCGGCGAGCGCCTCGAGCGCCGGGATCACCGCATCGAGGTTGAGCAGCGGCTCGCCCATTCCCATGAAGACGACGTTGCGCAGGCGGCCGGTCACGCGCGCGAGCGCCGTCACCTGCCCCAGAATCTCCGCGACCGTCAAGTCCCTGCCATACCCCGCTGCCCCCGTCGCGCAGAAGACACAGCCGAGCGGGCAGCCTGCCTGCGACGAGATGCAGAACGTGTGCCGGCCGTCGTCGTCCATCCAGACGCTTTCGATCTGCTCGCCGTCGTCGAGCTCGAACAGCAGCTTGCCCGTGGCGCCGTTCTCGGACGTCAGGCGGCCGCGCTCCGTCAGCGGCTCGATGCTGTAGTGTTCGCACAGGTCGTGCCGCAGCTCGGCCGGCAGGTTGGTCATTGCGTCGAACGAATCGGCGCGGCGGACGCAGGTCCAGTCGAGTATCTGCCCGAGGCGGTAGCCCGGCTGGTCCTGGCCTTCGAGCCACTCGGACAACTGCTCGGGCGTCACTTCGAGGATGTGCGGGCGCCTGGTTGCCTCGGTCATCGCTGCACCTGCGGACACTGTTGTGCCCGGAGATTATAGGAGAATCGGGGCGGGCTGCCAAGCTCAGCCGGTGTCGAGCCATTTGCGTTGTGCGTGTCGAGGGCATCCTGCCCTCGCGTGTCGCGGCCATCTTGGCCGCGATGAGGTCGTTTTCGAGGCCGGGACGGCCTCGAGACACGAAGGCGAGACGCCGCGGACATTCTTGTCCGACGAC
>JBDREM010000343.1:0-4462 GCA_043819695.1 Planctomycetota bacterium | reverse complement strand
AACGCCGCGAGCGTAGTCGAACTCGTCGCCGCCGACGTACGTGGACCACGTGTGGGCGCCGCCGCTGGTGGCCTTGAGGATGAAGGCCTCCGACCGGCCGTTCTGCGTCGTGTCGTAGCCGCCCGAGACCCAGTCTCCGGCCCCGGGATAGGTGTATCCGATAATGACGACGTTGTTGGCGCCGTCCGTGGCCACGTCGTACGCCTCGTCGGTTCCGGTGTCGCCCATGAAAGAGGACCACACGTGGGCGCCGGCGTTGCTCAGCTTGACCACGAAGCCGTCCGTGTCGCCGTTGTGGCTCGTGTCCCATCCGCCGCCCGTCCAGCCGGCGGAGTCCGTCTCGCCCACGACAATCACGTTCCCGACGCCGTCGACCGTGACGGCATACGCCTCTTCCCACGAGAGGCCGCCGAGATACGTGCCCCACGCATACGTGCCCGTCGAGGCCAGCTTGACCGCGAACCCGTCGGTGCCACCGCGGGTCGTGTCCCATCCCGCGGCGATCCAGCTGTCGGACTGCGTGAGCCCGCAGACGAACACGTTGCCCGATCCGTCCGCGGCCAAGCCCGTGGCTCGTTCGTAGCCGGTGCCGCCCAGGAACGTCGACCACAGGTGGCCGCCGTTCGTGTCCAGCTTCACCACGAACGCGTCTTCGTCCCCGTTGAACGTCGTGTCGGGTCCACCCATCACCCAGCCGGCGGATTCCGTCCTGCCGCAGACGAGAACGTTGTCCGTTGCATCGACGGCCACGTCGTAGCCGGTCTCCTCGCCCGTTCCGCCCAGGTAGGAGCCCCACGCGATGTTCGGGTCTATGACGATCTCAAGGCCGGGCAGCGCATTGCGGCGCAGCTTGAACGCGACCGTGTCGGCGTCGACGAGTTCGAACGTCGCTTTCAGGTTGCGCCGCTTCCCGTTCGGCTTCATCTGGTACGCAACCGGCGCGTCGTCGACAAGCTCGCCGAGCGGGGTAACGATGCGCAGATCGCCCTTCTTGAGGTAGAGCACGTCGGCGCCCGCGTAGGTCATCTGAATGGCGGCGGGGTCGGCGCCGGGCGCGACGCGGAACTCATACTTCAGCCCGTTCGCCCTGCCCCACGTCAGCAGGTCGACGCCGGCGTACAGCCCCTCGTACGCGACCGTCTCGTAGCCGGCGACGCCCGAGCGCCAATCCGCCTGATCGCCGACGTAGAAGTTGTAGTACCCGCCGGCGAGGTCCTGACCTGCCGGATTGACAGCAGCCGCGCCGTCGAACCGGACAGACACAGCGGCGCCGCCATCTTCTTCCGCGCCGAAAAGCTGGACGACCGGCCCCGCCGTCGTGTGCAACACGTTGCCGCCGCTTCCGAGATGTGCATATCGGATCGCCTCGTCCGCCCACTGCCCCGCGTTCTCGATGAACACCGCCGGCGAGGCCGAGAAAAGCTCGACCGCCTCCTGCCCGACCGCGCCGTCGAGCAGCAGCCGCGGCTCGAGCTGCTCGAACAGGTCGAGGTAATGTGCACGCGCTGATAGCATGGACATACTGTATCTCCTTCTCACTCACCCCGGCCATGCAAGAACGCACCGCAAAGGCAGGCACACAGACCGCTGGGTGCCCGCGAGGCACATAAGTGCCGACTGCGGGGCTGTTGAAAAGACCCGCCCGCTCACAGAGCGCGCCTGCAAGGAGCCCCAGAACGCCGCGAAAAGGCCGTTCCTGTGGGCCGACTCTGCAAGTCGGCGGTTTCCTCCAACTCTTTCAACGGCCCCACTGCCCCCCTAAAGGATAGACAAGAGCGCCCGCATTGCAAGGCTTTCCTGCCGAGAATTTTGCGCAAGGCCCGGCTGTGTCTCAGGGAGCGGAACGCCCTCCCCCCGCAGCGGTCACGCGTCGAACGTCGCGACAAGGGGCGTGTGGTCGGAAGGCTTCGGCCGCTTGCGCGGGCCGAGGTCGATCGTGCAGTCGGCCGATTTCGCGGCCAGCGGCTTCGTGGCCAGCATGTGATCGATCCGCCAGCCCTTCCCCGCCTTCAACGCGCTTGGCGCGCGGTAGTCGTAGAACGTGTAGCAACCCGGCTCGGGATGATGCTTCCGGAAGACGTCGACGAATCCCCAATCGACGACGCCCTGAAACGCCGCCTGCACCTCGGGATTGAAGCAGACGTGCCCGAGCAGGCGCTTCGGGTCGTGCACGTCGATGTCGGCCGGCGCGACGTTGAGGTCGCCGCACCACAGCACCTTCTGCCGCGTCGTGTAATGCCTCGCGATGAACTTCGCCAGCCGCGCGAACCATTCGAGCTTGTACTGGTACGCCGGCAACTTCGCGTCTCGCCCCTGCGGCACGTAGGTGTTGATGATGTGCACACCGTTGTACGTCGCACGGATCAGCCGCGCCTCGTCCGGCTCGCCGCCGTCGTCGAGCCCGAACGACACGTTCTTCAACTCGCCGCGGCTCAGGATCGCGACGCCGTTGTATGACTTCTCGCCGCGGAACGCGGCGTGGTAGCCCGCGCCCTTGATCTCGATGAACGGGAAATCCGCGTCGACGACCTTCGTCTCCTGCACGCACAGCACGTCCGGCCTGCTCGCCTTCAGCCAATCGAGCAGGATGGGCATCCGCGCGCGAATCGAATTGACGTTGAATGTCGCTATCTTCAGCACAACGCCCCCTCACACGTTCTCGAGCAGGTGCCCGAGCTTGTCCTTCTTCGCCTTCAGGTACTCCCGGTTCGCGTCGCCCGGCTCGACCTCGATCGCTACGCGCTCGACGATCTCGATGCCGTAGCCCGCCAGAGCCGTGTACTTCTTCGGATTGTTCGTCAGCAATCGGATTCGCGCCAGCCCGAGATCGCGAAGGATCTGCGCCCCGACGCCATAATCGCGCTCGTCCGCATCGTAGCCCAGCTCCTCGTTCGCCTCGACCGTGTCGAGCCCGTCGTCCTGAAGCTTGTACGCGTGGAGCTTGCCCTCGAGCCCGATGCCGCGGCCCTCCTGCCGCATGTAGAGGACGACGCCGCAGCCCGCCTCCGCGATCATCTCCTGAGCCTTCTCGAGCTGCTCGCCGCAGTCGCACCGCACCGAGTGGAAGATGTCGCCCGTCAGGCATTCCGAGTGGACGCGGACGAGCACCGGCTTTTCCTGCGTTACGCCCGGCTTGATCCCGCCGAGGCACAGCGCGAGGTGGATGTAGTTGTCGATGTCCGACCGATAGCAGTGCAGGTCGAACGAGCCGAACTTCGTCGGCAGCCGCACGGCCGTCAGATGCTGAATGAGGCGCTCCTGTTTGCGGCGATAAAAAATCAGGTCCTTGATCGTGCACATCTTCAGCCCGTGCTTCTCGGCGTATTGCTCGAGCTGCGGAACGCGCGCCATCGTGCCGTCGTCGTTCATTATCTCGCACAAGACCCCCGCAGGCGCGAGGCCGGCAAGACGCGCCAGATCGATCGTCGCCTCCGTGTGGCCTGCTCGGACCAGAACGCCGCCGTCGCGCCCGCGCAGCGGAAACACGTGCCCAGGCCGATGCAAGTCGGCGGGCGAACAGTCCTCGCGAGCAGCCGTGCGGATCGTCGTCGCCCGGTCCGCGGCCGAGATGCCCGTCGTCGTCCCCTTCTTCGCGCCCACCGAGATAGTGAACGCGCACATGTTCTTCGGCCCCTCGCCCGGCAGCAGCTCCAGCTTCAGGCGGTCGCACTTCTCGCCCGTCAGCGGCAGGCAGATCAGCCCGCCGCCGTGCTTCCGCATGAAATTGATCGCATCGGGCGTGACCTTTTCCGCCGCCATCACGAGGTCTCCCTCGTTCTCGCGGCCCTCGTCGTCCACCACGATCACCATCTTGCCCGCGGCGATATCCGCCAGCACGTCGGGAATCGGTGAAAACGCCATCGTCAACCCTCGCAAACGTTCCGGCCCACTGTCGGATTATAGCCACGTGTGTCGAGTGCGTCAATCCAACCGGCCTGGATCAGCAATCCCGGACGCGACGGAGCGCGTCCCTCCCGCTCGCAACAGACAGCGCAACCGGCGATATGCGTCTCCGGAGCGCCGTGCTCTGTCGTGGCTGCCGTGAGGCCCCCGCCAAATCAGCGCGGCACAGAGGCGGGCTGGACCGCTCCGTTCCTCTTGCGTCCCTCTTGCGTCCCTTTGCGGCGTGACGTATCGCATATTGACTTTAGGCGCGGCCGCTGATATACTTCCTCGCGACAAGACGATTGGGGCCGTAGCTCAACTTGGATAGAGTACCAGACTGTCGATCTGGGGGTTGCGGGTTCGAGTCCCGTCGGCCTCGCCAATCAAGTCGTTGGTCCCCCAGGGACTTACGTCACATTCCTGCCTGATCAGGAAATCTCCTCGTGTCCCACGACCATCTCAGGCGCCGCAACGCCGCGAAGTGCCTGCGAGACACCAAGCGCGATCTCGGCACGCGCGCGGCTCATATCGCCGTGGATGAGCTGTCTCTCGGCCCGCGGGATATGCGGGTGCGTCG
>JBDREM010000342.1:0-10257 GCA_043819695.1 Planctomycetota bacterium | reverse complement strand
TCTTCTTGCACCGGTGACACACGACCCGGATGAGCCGCTGGGCGAGCACGCCGCCGAGCGAGGCCGACACGAGGAACGGCTCGATCCCAAGGTCCGTCATGCGCGTGACGGCGCCGGGCGCGTCGTTCGTGTGCAGTGTCGCGAAGACGAGGTGACCGGTGAGCGATGCGTGGA
Organism: Planctomycetota bacterium; assembly: GCA_043819695.1. Lineage (GTDB taxonomy): Bacteria > Planctomycetota > PUPC01 > PUPC01 > PUPC01 > CAYLQD01. The sequence goes on along the minus strand of JBDREM010000342.1, from coordinate 10,083 downwards.
CGGCGATCTGCGCGGTCTCGACGTCGCGTATCTCGCCGATCATCACCACATCGGGGTCGTGGCGGAGAACGGCCCGCAAGCCCGTGGCGAACGTCAGTCCCGCGCGGGCGTTCACCTGTATCTGGCGGACGGAGTCGAGCCAGAACTCGACCGGGTCCTCGATCGTGATGATGTGCTTTTCCTTCGAGTTGATCGCCCGCAGGGCCGCGTAGAGCGAGACCGTCTTGCCGGAGCCCGTCGGCCCGGTCACGAGCATGATGCCGTGCGGACGGCGGATGATGCTGCGGAACGGCTCGGCGTCCCGGTCGCTCAGCCCCAACTCGGTCAGGTCGCGGAGGATTGCGCGGCAGTCAAGCACGCGCAGAACGACGTTTTCGCCGCGGACCGTCGGGATGATCGAGACGCGGATGTCGACGAGGCGGCCCTCGACGCGCAGGCGGAACCGGCCGTCCTGCGGCTTGCGGCTCTCGGAGATGTCCATGTCGGAGAGCACCTTGATTCGCGCAACGATGCCCGGGTGGTACGACTTGGGCGGCGCGGGCACGTCGTGAAGCATGCCGTCCGTCCTGAACCGGATGCGCAGGCGCGCGTCCTCGGGCGAGATGTGTATGTCGCTGGCGCCCCCTTGCACAGCCTGCAAGACGATGGTGTTGACGAGGCGGATGATGGGCGCCTGGTCGACGGTCACCAGCGATTCCGACGCGCTCGGCTCGTTGTCGAGCGGGATGGCCGAGACCAGCTCGTTCGGGTCCAGGTCTTCGATGAGCTCCCGCATTGTGCCCGACTGGCCGTAGTTCTGATCCAGCGCCGCCCGAATGCCGGCCCGGCTGCCGACCATGCAGTCGACCTCGAGGCCGGTCTCCCGCCGAATGGCGTCGGTGGCCATGACGTTCGCGGGGTCGACCATAGCGATCGTCAGTGTGTCGCCGATCTTGAAGAGCGGGACGAACTCGTGAGCGCGGGCGATCGTCTCGTCCACCGACCGGACAACCTGGGGGTCGACGGTGTACGTCTCGAGGTCCATGTACGAGAGGTCGAGGTACTCGGCGTAGCAGATGGCGATGTCGCGCTCGGAGACGAGGCCGATGCGGGTGAGAGTGTCGCGCAGCGGCTCGCCGCGCACCTGCGCCTCTTCGGCCGCCTCCTGCATCTGTTCCGGCGTGGCGAGGCCGTGCTCGATGATAATGCCTTGAAGGGATCGTTTTTCGGTCTGCTGCGGCATGTCGCGCTTGTCCTTCGGTGCGGCTTATTCCTGAACCGGTGCGTTCGCGGCCAACAGCTCGGCGATCTTCGCGAGGAGTTCGCCGCTGTCGAACGGCTTGGTCATGTAACACTCCGCCCCCGTCTCGCGGCCGAGGGAGATGTCGGCCTCCTGGCTCCGCGCGCTAAGCATGATGATCGGGATGCGCTTGTACCGCTCATCGAATTTCAGCAGCCGGCAGACCTTGTACCCGTCCATCTTCGGCAGCATGAGGTCGAGGATGATAAGGCCCGGGTGCTCGGTCTGCGCGCGGCGCAGCCCCTCGACGCCGTCCTCGGCGCAGATCGCCTCATACCCGCTTGCCGTGAGCCTCCGCGCGACGCTGAACGCAATGTCCTCTTCGTCGTCGACAATCAGTATCTTCGTGGCCATCGTCATTCCTTTCCGTCCGGGATTTGTCCGTGACGCCGAACCCTGTTCTTGCCGTTCGTCTTTGCCTCGGCGAGAGCGGCGACCGCGCGGCGGATCAGGCTGACCGGGGCCGCGTCGTCATCCTCGAAGGCCGTAACCCCGATGCTCACGGTCGCCCGTATCTCTTGGCCGTTGACGGTGAACGCGTGCGCCTCGATGAGCCCGCGCAGCCGTTCTGCGAACCCGCCGCCGCCGGCCGCGTCGGTCTCCGGCGCGATGACGAGGAACTCATCGCCGCCGAAGCGGCCAACGGCGTCCGTCTCGCGGATCCTCTTCTCGAGGAACTTCTTCACTTCGTCACGCAGGATGTCCTGGAGCTGCAGCAGGGCAGCGTCGCCGTTCTGATAGCCGTGCGTCTCGTTGAGCACGGTGAAATCGTCAATGTCCAGAATCAGCGCGGCGAACGGCGTGCCGTACCGCTTCGCGCGCCGTATCTCCCGCTCCGTCAGCGCGTGCAGTTGCGCGCGGTCGTGCTTGCGCGAGTCGATCGGGATCTCGAACGTGAACGCGGCGCCCTTGCCGGGCTCGCTCTCGGCCCAGATGCGGCCGCCGTGCTTCGCGATAATCTCCTTGCATATCGGCAGGCCCAGGCCGGTGCCGCCGGTCTTGCGCGTCATCGAGTGGTCGGCCTGGTAGAACTTGTCGAAGACGTGCTCGACGTCGCCGCCGGGGATGCCCTCGCCGGTGTCGGTCACCGAGATGCGGAGATGACCCTCGCTCGATATGGGGGACGCGCGCCCGCCGGTGGCGAACTCGTGGGCCGGGCCGGCCGCGCAGCGGCTCACGTCGATCGTGATCTGCCCGTTCTCGGGCGTGAACTTCAGCGCGTTGCCGGCCAGGTTCGTCAGCACCTGGTCGAACCTGTCCGGATCGGCCCACAGGACCGGCAAGCGCTCGGGCGCGTTGACCTGGAGCCTGACGCCCTTTTCCGCAGCGGCGGGGGTGAAGACGTGGACGATCGACTCGACCGCCTCGCGGAGCCCGATGGCCGCGGGCTGTATCTTCATCTTGCCCGCCTCGAGCTTCGAGAGATCGAGCAGGTCGTTGATGAGCCGCGAGAGCCGGTCGACGTTCTTCGTCACCCGGCTGAGCGTGTCGTGCTGGCCCTCGGTGATCTCGCCCTCGACGCCGTCGAGCAGGTTGCTGATGAACATCTTGATCGACGCAAGCGGGGTGCGAAGCTCGTGCGATACCACCGCCACGAAGTCCGACTTCATACGGTCCAGCTCGCGCTCCAGGGTCACGTCGCGGATCACGGCCAGGCGGCCGAGCGTCTCGCCCCTGTTGTTTGTCACCGGGGTAACTGCGGCCAGCAATGTCCTCGGCTCGGGCTGGGCATCGATCGTGAACTCCTGAACCGCGCCGTCTTCCTCGACGGGCTGCGCGAGGAACGATCCGATCTCCTTCCAGACCACCGACTTGAAGAAAGTCTGTGCCGTGAACTCCTCGGTGGGCGAGAGACCGAGCATCGAGCGCGCCTTAGGGTTCAACACGGTCAGGTCGCCGTGGGCGTCGAACATCACGGCTCCTTCGGCCATGCTCGCCACCATCGACTGCATCTTGTCCTGCTCGCCGCGGATGATGTTCTGCAGGCGTTCGACCGTCTGCGCCATCTTCTGAACGATGCTCTGGAGCAGTTCGCAGTCTTCCGCCGTAAATGCGTTCGCACGCCGGCTGGCCACGCCGACCACGCCCATCGCCTGGCCGCTGACCTCGAGCGGAACCGAGATGGCCGAGCCCGGAGAAGCGGGCGCCGCGTCGGGGCCGAGCTCGGCTCGCAGCGCGTCGATCCTCTGGCGTACCGTGGCGCCGTGCGGGCGCAGCTCGAGCTCGCGGAGGAGCAATCGCTCCACGCCGGCCACGGATTCCGGCTGCACGTCCCGGCGTGTGTGGACCTCGAAATCCTCGTCCCCGTTGACGACCAGGAGCGAGCAGAGCACGTCGTAGTCCAGGAGCTGGTCGAGCGACGACGCCAGCAGCTCTATCAGGTGCTGGTAGCCGAGGCCGTACCGGATCGAGCTCGAGACCTGGTAGAGGATGTCCGACTCGAACGCGCGGCGGTGGAGCTGCTCCTTGTCGCGGCTGAGTTGCCCGATCAACCGGGAGTTCTCGATCGCGATCGTCGCCTGGTTGGCGAGCGCCTGCAGCAGGGCGAGGTCCTCCTCTGAAAAGGACGTGCCGTCGGAGCGGTTCGTCAGGTTGATCACGCCCAGCACGCGGTCCTTGTGCTTCAATGGAACGATGGCGAACGAGCCGGTGCGGTATTGCCTCTTGCTCTTCTGCTGGAGCCGCGGATCGTCCTCCATGTCGGCGACGACAAGCGGCTCGCCCGAAAGCGCGACCTTGCCGGCCAGCCCCTGGCCGGGCAGGATGCGCGTGTTGGCAATGACCTCATCGGGCACGTTCCGCGCCGCGCAGATGCGCATCTCATCCGAGTCTTCGCTCACGAGCATCAATGAAACCTTCTCGGCGCGGAAAATGCGATATGCTCCATCAATGATGCGGTCGAGACACTCCTCGAGCTCGAGCGTCGAGTTTACCTGATCAGCCACTTCGTACAGCAGCATCAGCCGCGAAGCTTCTTCGCTGAGGCACGTCTGCACAGCGTTGCCGGGCTGGGGTGAAGACATAAGGCGTGCACCCTCCGGGCTGGCTCCATGGGCGGCGGGAGCCTCCCGCCTGCCCGTGGAGACGGCGTTGCGAGCCAACACCTTGACCTGCACCAGTATCGGCACGCCCGGCGCTCGTATTAGGGTGAACTCGGCAATGGCACTAACATAAGGGGCTTGGCCCGTGTCACAGAGCCCCGCTCGTAATCGTAATCTTACTCCTAATCGTAATCCCTATTTCGTAACTCCCGCTGCCGAAGAGGATTACGATTAGGATTAAGATTAGGACAAAGACGGCGGCGAGCCGCCCGTTCTCTCTGGCGGCGGATGATCGGGCTTAAGTTAGTGCCATTGGGTGAACTCGGCGTTCTTCAGGCGGGCGGGGCTACCGGCCCGCGCGGGTGAAAAGCTTGCCCGGGTGCTGCCGCACGATGTGCTTGACCTCGAGCACAAGCAGCGTGCTCAAGACCTGAGCCGGCGTCATCCCGGACGCCTCGATGATCTCGTCGACGTGCTTCGGATCCGGCCCCAGCAACTCCCACACGCTCTGCTCCGGCTCGGTCATCTCCGGAAGAGCGGCCTTCGTAAGCGCCTCAGGATGCGCCTCTTGCAGAGCTTCCGCCAGTTCCGGAAACTCCGCGACCACGTCGCCCGGGCTCCATGCCAGCTTCGCGCCGTCCTGCAGGAGCTTGAGGGCGCCCCAGCTCTGGCGGTCGGACACGCGGCCCGGCAACGCGAACACCTCCTTGCCCTGGTTCGCGGCGATGCCCGCCGTGATCAGCGCTCCGCTCTTTCGCGCCGCCTCGACCACGAGCGTGCCCAATGTCAGGCCGCTCACGATCCGGTTGCGGCGCGGGAAGTTCCACCCGTTCGGCCCGGTGTCGAGCGGAAACTCCGAGACGACGGCGCCGCGGCCCGCGATCCGCTCGGCCAGCCCCTCGTGTTTCTTCGGATAGAGCCGGCAGAAGCCCGAGCCGAGCACGGCGATCGTCCGGCCGCCGGCGTCGAGCGCCGCCTCGTGCGCCTCCTTGTCGATGCCGTGCGCGAGGCCGCTGACGATCGTGAACCCGACCGCTGCGAGTTCGCCGGCGAACCGGCGAGTCTGATCCTTCCCGTAGATCGTGCAGCGGCGCGAGCCGACGATGGCGAGCGCCTGCGTGTCCGCGTCGACGACCTCGCCCTTCACGTAGAGCAGGATGGGGCGGTCACTGATGAAGCGAAGGTTGTGCGGATAACGCTCATCTTCACAAGTGACGATCTCGAGGCCGATGTCCCGGGCCTGCTCGATCTCCTCGACCGCTTCGTCGCCGTTCGACAGAGCGCCGAGCCGCTTCGCCGTCTTCCCGCCGATCCCCGGAAATCCGGCGAGGTCGTGAGTGGGCGCGGCCAGCGCCTTGCGGACCGAGCCGTACGTTTCCACGAGCGCACGGTACGTGTCGTACGTGACCGACTCGGTCAGGTTGAGCGAGACCAGTCCTATCAGAGAATCGTCCACGCCCACAGGATTACGCGAAACGCTGTCCGTGTCAAGACCAAAGCGCCCGACTTATTCCTGCCTCGTCAAAAACCGTTCGTTCAGCAGCTCGTCGTTGGGTGGCCCGGACTCCGTCCGGGAGGGACGCGCTCCATCGCGTCCGGAAGGGAATCCGTCGCGTCCGGCGCGGCTTTGCGCCAAAGGCTTATGCGCCAAAAGCTCTTGCATATCCGGCGCGTGCGGCTATAATGGCGGCGAGAGTAAGAGTAGGAGCAAGATTCAGGCTGCCAGGGCGGCTTTCGGCATACGAGGGTTTCATTATGTCGCGTGTGTGTGAGTTCTGCGGGAAGCGGACGAGGGTGGGCCGAGCGATCGCCCGGCGCGGTCTGGCGAAGAGCAAGGGCGGCGTCGGCGTGAAGACGACGGGCGTCACGAAGCGTAAGTTCAAGCCGAACATCCAGTCGGTCCGTGCGGTGATCGACGGCGAGACCCGCCGCGTCAAGATTTGCACGGCCTGCATCCGGTCCGGCAAGATCACGAAGCCGGCATAGCCGGCAACGCGCCCGGCTGTCCTCTGCCAACGATAGAGCTGCCGATGGCGAAATCCAAAGCCCGAGCGGACGACCTCGAGGCGATCGAGCAGCTCTCCCGCGCCCGCGACATCCTGGTCCGCGAAATCCACAAGGTCATCATCGGACAGGACGAAGTCATCGAGCAGGTCCTGATCGCGATGTTCTCGCGCGGCCACTGCCTCCTCGTCGGCGTGCCGGGGCTCGCGAAGACGCTCCTCATCAGCACGATCGCGAGCGTGCTCCAGCTCGAGTTCCGCCGCATCCAGTTCACGCCCGACCTCATGCCGTCGGACATCACCGGCACCGACATCATCGAGGAGGACATGGCGACCGGGAAGCGAACGTTCCGCTTCATCAAGGGGCCGGTCTTCGGCAACATCATCCTCGCCGACGAGATCAACCGGACGCCGCCGAAGACGCAGGCCGCGCTCCTACAGGCGATGCAGGAATATCAAGTCTCCGCGGGCGGGCGGAACTACGACCTCGACCTCCCGTTCTTCGTCCTCGCCACACAGAACCCGATCGAACAGGAAGGCACGTATCCGCTGCCCGAGGCGCAACTCGATCGCTTCATGTTCAACATCTTCGTCGACTATCCGAGCAAGGCCGAAGAGCACAAGATCGTCAAGACGACGACGTATGAGCAGGACGTCGAGACGAAGTCGGTCCTTCGCGGCAAGGACATCCTCGCGATCCAGAGGATCGTCCGCCGCGTCCCGGTCTCGGATCACGTGATCGACTACGCGATCCGGCTCGTCCGCGCGACGCGGCACCATACGGAGGATGCGCCGCCATTCGTGGACGAGTGGCTCTCGTGGGGCGCGGGGCCGCGCGCCGCGCAGTACCTCATCCTCGGCGCGAAGGCGCGGGCCGTTCTCCACGGCCGCTGCAACGTGAGCTGCAAGGACGTCCGCGCGATGACGATCCCCGTGATGCGCCACCGCATCTACACGAACTTCAACGCCGACGCGGAAGGCGTCGATTCCGTGCGAATCATCAAGGAGCTCGTGAAGACGGTCCGAGAGCCGTCCGAGGCCGACTACGCCGCGAAGCGAGAGGGGTGACGAGCCAGGGGTAAAGGGCCAGGGGTGAGTGGCACCACGCGGCCCCCGATCAGAATCGCCGCCACAACCGCCTGATACCGCAGCACTTACAATTTTAATGGGTGCCTGGCACCCGTTCCACCGGCACCCGTTCCACCCGTTCCGCCACTAGTCGCGGCGGACGGATATCGCGACGATGCGTTTCACGAGGGGGGGGCGGGGCAACTTGAGGATGCGCTCGAAACAAGCGGCGACCGCGTCCGCCGAGGCGCCGGAACGGAGGAAGACGTTGATGAGGACCGCGGGCGCACCGTCGACTCGATAGATGACGCCGGGCCTCAGCGCCAGCTTGACCGCCGCGACGTCGCGGAGACGGACGGTTGCGCTGCCGACGACGGCGACCGGTATTCGCCCCGGATCCTTATCCAACTCATCGCGGGCGCGCGGCAGCACGAGCACGGTCGTGTATTCGTCCACGGTCAGGATTTGCTTCCGGATCGCTTGTGTGATCTTGTCGACCGTGATGCCGAACGAAGCGGCGCGCTCGGGGTCGACGGTTATCTCCAGTTGCCGGCGGGGCGCCCCGACGACCTCGTGTTGCACGGCGCTCGGGAGTTGCATGATCCCGATGCCGAACTCCTGCACGGGCGCGTAATGGCCGGGCTCGACGTGTTCGGCGTCGAGGACGAGGGCAATGACGAGGTCGGGCGGGCGGTGGCTGTCGTACGCGCGGACGACCGCCTTCGCGCCCGCGGGCAGTCGGGCTTCAAGCTGGTTGATCACGGCGCCGGCCTCGTATGCGATGTGGTCGGCGCGGACCGGCGGCTCATACTGCAAGAGGATCGTGCAGCCGTTCGCTTCGCAGCGAGTGATGACGCGCGACACGCCCTTTATCTTGGCCAGCTTGGTCTCGAGCGGGAGGGCGAGGCGGCGCTCGACGTCAGCCGGCAGCAGGCCGGCGGCCGTCGCGAGCACGGTGACGCCCGCGGTCGGTGGCTGAGGTGCCGGCGCTCGGGGGCTGCAAGACGCGCAGAGGGCGGCGAGGAGCGCAAGAACAACTGGTGCGTGGTTGTTGATCATTGTGGTTGCATGTTAGGCCCGGAGGCGGCGGGCGTCAAGTGGGTGTTTGCGTGGATAATGCTGGCTCCGTTGAAAAGCCGTTCGTTCGGGGTGGCCCCGACTGTGTCGGGGTCGCCGAAGGCGACAAGAGGTGCGCCGGCGACCCTCTTGCGGCCTGCGGCCGCCCGGACTGAGTCCGGGCCACCCAACGATGAGCTGTTGAACGAACCGTTTTCAACGAAGCAGTGATGAGTCAGTGTGTTTGGGGCGAGGCGGGGCGGCGTTGGGTCCGGGGGCGGCGAGAGCATGAAAAATCCCGCCCGGCGACTGCTTGCCGCCAAGCGGGACATCTATATGATCGCCCCTCCCATCGGGGCCGGTTGGTTCAACGGCGTCGGCGGCGCAGGGCGAACAGGCCGAGGCCCAGCAGGCCGAGGCCGGTGGGTTCGGGGACCGGGGCGTCGCCGCCGACAAGGGTAAAGCCGACGACCTGCCCGCGGATCTCGCCGCCAGGCCACGGAGCCGTGTGGATGTTGGCGTACCACAGTTCGTTGAGAAGGTCGGCTTCCTGCGTATTGGTTATCACGGCCAGGCCCGCTATCGGGTTTGCCGTGTGGTCGAGGGTAAGCTGAATACCAGCGTTGACACCTGCAGGCGCCGGGCCGTGGAAATGGGCCGCAGTCGGGCTGCTCGAAAGGGCGCTATGGGTGATAGACCAGGATAGGGTATTGGTGGCGTCGTCATAATCGACGGTGCCGAGGCCGGTGGCTGCGCTGGCGTTCGGAGGGACTTCCTGCGTTCCCGCGAGCGGGAATTCTGCGTGATAGAGCAGTGCGTGAGCAGATGCGCCGGAAACAACCACGACCACCGCCAGAAGCACGCCGAAAGCTTTGCTCACCACAACTCTCCTTGTCAACTACTGTCAACTACTGGCTTGAGTGCAGCAACTTGCGTGCCAACGTGGGCAGCAAACGGAAAGTGAAATGCGGTCTGCGGGCTTAGGTGCTTGCGTCATCAGCACTTAGCGCTGGCACGCGTACGAGATTTGGGCTGCAAATGCATGCAGCAGGGTTGTGGAGCGTTGTATTTGCGCAACAGCGAAAGGGTCGGGGGGTGGCGAGACGGCGATAACTATTGGCCCGGACAGACCTTAGGGAATGATGCGAAGAATCGACGGTGGGGCGGCATGGCGGGTCGTTTCGGCAACGCTGCGGGCGCGCGCCTACTGGCGTTGGCCGTAGTACGCGTCCTTGCCGTGCTTGCGTAAGTAATGCTTATCCAAGAGGTACTGCGGGATGGGCGGGGTGGCCGGGTTCAACTGGAGCGTGCCCAGGGCTGTCTTCGCGATTTCTTCGAGAATGATGCTGTTCCCGGCCGACGACGCGGCATCGGCGCCCCAGACGAACGGGCCGTGATGCGCGACGAGGACGGCCGGCATCTCTCCCGGGCACACCTCGGCGAAGCGTTCCACGATGACTTTGCCGGTGTTCGTCTCGTAATCGGCGTGCACTTCTTGCTCGGTGAGCGGGCGCGTCACGGGCACCTCGCCATAGAAAACGTCCGCGTGGGTTGTGCCGAAGCATGGGATGCCGCGGCACGCCTGGGCGAACATCGTGGCGTAGCTGCTGTGTGTGTGTGTGATGCCGCCGATCTC
>JBDREM010000341.1:0-4694 GCA_043819695.1 Planctomycetota bacterium | reverse complement strand
GCCGAGCCCAAGAACGTGACGATCACGAGTCGCGTCATAACCGATCGGACCAACCTGATCCGTCTGTTACTGCCTGCTGCCACCATGATCACGTCCTCCTCGCTGGAGAGCCACTATTCCGCAGGGCCGCGACGCAAAACTTACAACGCGGCCACCACCGCCCACACCTTACTTAATGTCCAACTCATCACACAACTCCTCGGCCGCCTCGTCCGACAGAACGCCTCCTAGAAGTCCGGCCGAAAAGTGCCCGCTGGCTTGTTACGGAGGCGGATGCGAATTGAGGGTGGAGAAATTTTCAGGGTCGGGGCGAATTGGCTTATGTTCTGGCCTCGGTTGTCCGATATAGAAGATGGAGGGATTATGGTACCGGATTATGTGTAGGGTGCAGGAGAGGGCCGATGCTTGGTAAACGGTCGCCGCAACGCGGTCTGTTCGAGGGCGATTCGCGGTACGCGGAGTTCGTTGGGCCGGACAGCTTCTACGGGTTTGTGGCGTCGCAGCGGGGCAAGCTTTTCCGCGATGAAGACTTCGCCGATCTGTATTGTGCGGACAACGGCCGCAGCAGCGTTCCGCCGAGCCTGCTGGCGACGGCGCTGGTGCTTCAGACGCACGACCGGGTGAGCGACGCGGAGGCGAAGGCTCGCGCGGACTACGACGTGCGTTGGAAGGTGGCGTTGGGGCTCGAGATCGAGGAGCGTCCGTTTGCGAAGAGTACGCTTCAGTTGTTCCGGGCGCAGTTGATCCTTCACGAGAAGGCGCGGGCGGTGTTCCGGGGCAGCCTCGAGTTGGCGAAGGCGAGCGGGTTCCTGCGGCACCGCAAGAAGCTTCACGCGGCGCTGGACACGATGTCGATCCTGGGACGCGGAGCGGTGAGGGACACGTACAACTTGCTGTCGGACGGGATCGCGAAGCTGGTGCGCGCGTTGGCGGGGCACGCGCAGATGGACGCGGCCGGGTGGGCGGCGGAGCACGGGTTCGAGCGCTACCTGACGCGAAACGTGAAGGGCTCGGCGGACGTGGACTGGCACACGGCAGCAAGCTAGACAAAGCGGTGTGGGAGGCGTTCGCCGACGACCCACCCCGGCTCCGTGAACTGGCAGATCTCATTCGGGCCACATGTGAGGCCAAGTTAGCCCACGAGTTGGCGGAGGTTTCGGACGACGCCGATGAGGAGGCGGAGGAAGGCAAGCTGTTGATGCGGCTGCACAAGACGCGCGAGCGGAATAGGAAGCTAGTCCGCAAGAAGAAGCAGCTAGCACTTGAGAAGTACGGAAGGCTGGCCTGCGAGGTGTGCGGCTTTGACTTCGCTCTCGTCTATGGCGGGCACGGCGAGGCGTTCATCGAATGCCACCACTGCACGCCGCTGGGAAAACTGAAGGTGAAAGGTGTCACCCGGCTCCAGGATCTGGCTCTCGTGTGCGCTAACTGCCACCGCATGCTGCACCGCGGAAAGCGGCTGCTCGCGGTCAAGGATCTGCAAACCATCGTTGAAACTCGGCGGCGCAGTTGACCCTGCTACGAATCGGCACAGGAGGGCAAAGCTATGGCTTCGTTCAGGACCATCAAGGCGCTTGTGTTCGACTACGTCCATCGTAAGAGGGGTGCTGTCGACTATGATGTGCTCACAAGGGCCGTTCTCAAGAACTTCCCAAAGAGCCGGCGCCTGACGCGTCGTCCATGCTTTTTGCGTTGCGTTCCGATGGCCTTCCGCCTAGAATCACCCTCACCATAGGGGCTGCAGTCGGGATAAGCGGGGACTATCATCAGGGGGCCAAGAACGTGGACATGCTTGAGTTTGCCTGTCCGAACTGTGGCAAGACATTGCGGTTGCCCAAGAGGTTGGCGGGGAAGCAGGCAAAATGTCACGCTTGCGGGGAAGTTGTTGATCTGGCCTCCGTAACTGCAGAGAGGGAGCCGCCTGCAGCGCCAAAGTCTGGGCATGCGCGGCCCCGAACTCTTCGTAAGAACACTCGACGTAGTTCAGGTCTTGGCCGCTGCAAGACATGTCGGAAACCGGTTGCGAAGTCGGCGAAGACTTGTCCGCACTGTGGGGCGAAGGGGCCAATTGAAGAGCAAGCCCAGAAGGCGGCCGCAATCGGCTGTGCTGTCATCCTGCTCGGTGCTATCGCGCTGGCGGTAGGTCCGTGCAGTTCTGTTTTTAGGACTGACCCCAAGGTCAAGGCTCACGAGGAGAAGTACGGAAACAAATTGGAGGCGTTTGTTGCTGCTCAACAGTTTGTCGAGAAACGCCTCTTATCGCCCGGGTCCGCGAGTTTTGGCTGGCAGGGCTCCGAGGAATGCGTGACGGACCTCGGCGACGGCAGGTACGAAGTCAAAGGCTGGGTTGACTCGGACAATGCCTTTGGCGCGAAAATCCGGAATAACTTCCGATGTGTTGTCAGGCATGACAACGGCACATGGCGACTGGAAGTCATCGTACTCCGCGACAGGCTTGGCAACGTCATTCTCGAATAAGGATACAAGCATTCGATGCATGGTCCGATCTCACGATTGCCCCTGCGGCTACTACACCGACCCGACCCGGCAGTGCCGCTGTACGCCGTATCAGATTCAGCGGTACGTCTCGAAGATCAGCGGGCCGCTGATCGACCGAATCGACATCCACGTCGAGGTCCCGCGTGTCAAGTATCGCGAGTTGAAGGAAGGGCAGGGCGGTGCGACGTCGGCCGACATTCGTGCTGAGGTCGCCGCCGCGCGGGCCGTGCAGGCCGAACGGTTCAAGCGGTCGAAGGTCAACGTCAACGCCCGGATGAGCTCGCGGCAGATCAAGAAGCACTGCGAGTTGACGGCCGGCGCCGAGCGGCTCTTGGGCTCGCAGATGGAGAGCGAGAACCTTTCCGCCCGCGCCTACACCCGCGTCCTCAAAGTCGCCCGCACCATCGCCGATCTCGCCGGCGCCGACGGCATCAAGACCGAACACGTCGCGGAAGCGATTCAGTATAGAACGCTTGACCGGGATTTGTGGGCGTGATTTGCGTCAGCCGCGGCGCCTGGAGGGATGCGCTCCACGCGAAGGGCGTGGGGTCGACTTGCGCTTGCTGCGCCAGAATTGGTTCTTCTTCTGCTCGGGCGATTGGGCCTTGCCTTTGGGGGCGGCGGACTTGTCACTCCGTGAGTGCCCCGCGGATGCGCCTTTCGGCCCGGTCGGGCCGTGGTGGTGGGCTCGCGCGGGGCGCGAACCACCGGAGCGTTTGGACGCCGAGCCCGGTCGTTCCGCGGGCGGGGGGGATTGGATCGAGTGCGGCAGGGGCGCAATACGCTTGCCGAGCAGTTGCTCGACGTCGGCCAGTTCGCCGCGCTGGTCGGGGCTGCAGAAGGAGATGGCCTGGCCCGACGCGCCGGCGCGGCCGGTCCGGCCGATCCGGTGGACGTAGGTCTTGGCCTCGTTGGGCATGTCGTAGTTGATGACGTGCGAAATATCGTCCACGTCCAGCCCGCGTGCGGCGATGTCGCTGGCGACGAGGACCCGGGTCGTTCCCTGCTTGAAATTCGCGAGGGCGCGCATGCGCGCGTTCTGAGACTTGTTCGAGTGCATTGCCTCGGCCTGGATCCCGGACTGGCTGAGCTTCCGGGCGACCCGGTCGGCTCGGTGCTTCGTCCGAGTGAACACGAGCGCCCGCGTGATCTTCGCACCCTGGAACAAATGCTCGAGCAGGGCCGGCTTGCTGTGCGTGTCCACGAAATAGACGACTTGGTTGACGGTATCGGCCTCAACGGATTCCGAGGGCACCCGTACCTCGACGGGGTTCTTGAGGATCGCATCGGCGAGCCCCTGGATTTCGCGGGGCATCGTTGCCGAGAACATGAGCGTCTGGCGCTGCGCGGGCATGTGCTTGATGATGCGCTGCACGTCGCGGATGAAGCCCATGTCGAGCATGCGGTCGGCTTCGTCGAGCACGAAGACTTCCACGTTGCTCAGGAAGAGCAGCTTCTGCTCGAGGAGATCGAGCAGCCGCCCGGGGGTCGCGACGAGGATGTCGACTCCCCGGCGCAGGGCCTGGCTCTGCGACCCCTGGCTCACGCCGCCGAAGATTACCGTGTGCCGCAGCCCCGTGTGCTGGCCGTAGACGCCGAAGCTGTCGCCGATCTGCGCGGCCAGCTCGCGGGTCGGGGTCAAGACCATCGCGCGGATCACCCGGTTCGGGCCGGCATGCGGGGCGCGGCTCGTCCCGGCCTTCGGGGCGGCGCGGCCGGCCAGGAGTTGAAGGATGGGCAGCGCAAATGCAGCCGTCTTGCCGGTCCCCGTCTGCGCACAGCCCAGGAGGTCCCTGCCCTCCAGTAAGTGTGGAATGGCCTGTTCCTGAATCGCGGTGGGAATGCTGTAGCCTTCCGAGCGAACGGCGCGCAGCAACGGCTCGATGAGGCTTAAGCTGGCGAAGGGCATAATGTCTGTCTTTCTGCCTAGAGGGCGGGCAAAGGGGCGGGAACTATCTCCACGCTCCACACATTGTACCAGCAACCCTGGCCGCACGCAAGGAACTTCCAACACGAGCCATTTGCGTTGTGGCCTTGCGCGGGTGTTCGAGGGACTCGTCCTCGTCGTCGTCCTCGTCGCCGGCTTTTGCGTGTTCGGGGGACGCGTACGGGCCGACAGGGCGATGTGGGCTCGGAACGGCTCCGCGAAGGCGGAGTCTCCTCTTCCGCCCCGATTGCGGACTGCCACTTTTTCG
>JBDREM010000340.1:0-2071 GCA_043819695.1 Planctomycetota bacterium | reverse complement strand
AGCGGACCCTACCGGGCTGCCACACTCGCGTCATCACCCCCCAAGGGCGGACGATCATAGCCGCTCATGGCTACGGCCGCGCATACTGCGATAGCGGCCGTTTCCGTACGCAGCACCGTCGGGCCAAGGCTGACGGGCACCGCGCCGGCGGAGATACTTGCTTCCCGTTCAGCGTGCGACCAGCCTCCCTCGGGGCCGACCCACACGAGGAGCGAGGCATCGTCCGGCAAGCGCCCGAGAAGGTGGGTAAGCCCCTCGCCGGGCGGCTCGAGTTCCGCGAAGGCCGCTGCGTCGAATTCGGGTATGCGCTCGATCGACTCGGCGAAGTTCTGGGGCGTTTCAATCGTGGGGACCCAAAGCCGTCGGGATTGCTTAGAGGCCTCTACGGCCCGACGCCTCCATCTTTCGATCGCGCCGGCTTTCGGCTTTGCCACGCTTCGCTCGGTGGCGATCGCCCAGATCGCCGAGACGCCCAGTTCCGTACACTTCTCGATGAGGTACGCCTGCCTCGCCGCTTTGGGCATGGCAACGGCGAGGGTGAGTTTACGCGACAGGTCGAACGGGTGGTCGGTGATTCCCGTCACCGCTGCCTCGATACGTCGGCGGCGGAGGCTCCGGACAACGGCGATCGCCTGGCGGCCTGCTCCGTTGAACAGGACGACCTCTTCTCCCGGCTTGATGCGCAGCACTGAGATCGCATGATGTGACTCCTCCGCGGACAAGGTCACAGAGCCCTCAACAATCTCGGAGCAGAACAAACGTGCCGTAGACATGTAGAGCGATTATCGGTCTGCGGGAGCCTTGGGCAACCTCAGGTCCGGCCTGCCCTGGGCCGATAGACCAACGTCAGAACTGTGACTGTAACCACCCGTGTGCACGGTAGGAGCCGGCCCAACCATGCCCGACGAAACCACCCCGGACCCATTGCCGACCGAGCCACGCGGAGCTGGCAAGCACGCACCCGCCGAGGACGAGCTTGACGCCTTGCTGGAAGCGGCGGCCTCGTTGACCGGCGACGTCGCCAAGGAGGTAGGCTTGCCGGATGGCCGACCCGCGGCGCCACGGGCCAGCCACCCGACCGCCCAAAACGACGACGAAACGCTCGATCTCAACTCCCAACTGGCCGAGCTGGACGGTCTGTTGGAGGAGGCGACCCGAGAGATCGGCCACGCGACTCCTCCGACCACCGACGATGACGCTGGGCAGACAAGGTTGGCAGACGCTGAACCGGCTGACTCCGACGCGGACTCTGCCACGACACCGCCGGTGTCGAGTCCTCCGCCGGCTACCGCCGCGGAAGCTGGACCTGCATCGTTCACCGAACCCGACGCGGCGGCGCCCGCTTCGTCGCCAAGCCCGGCAGATGACCTCCCCACCGATATTGACACCCAGTTGGCAGCCCTGGACAGTTTGCTCGACGAAGCTCGCCAGGATGGCAACGCAGAAGGATCCGCGGACTACCCCACCCACTCGCAGACGGATGATGAGTCGCAGGCCGCGCCCACTGCCCAGACCGACGTTCCCGACTTCATGGAGGAGTTCACCCGTCCTCAAGGGGCGCCGGATACAGGTCCCGAAGCGAAAGAACCGCCCACGGCAGGGGATGGGGCTACCGACGTTCCCGATTTCATGGCTGAGTTTACAGCTCCCGAACCGGAACCGGAGGCGAAGGCCGGTGCCCCCACAACTGAGGATGGGACACGGCCCCCGTCCTCGGCCGCTTACGCCGCCGGTGGTTCCGCCTCGCCCACCTCGCCCGCGCCCGGCCGTGTCAGATCCCGTGATCCAGGAGCGGTCAGCAGCCAGGACTTGGCTCCGGCAAGAGAGACTGCCGTCGCCGCTGCCGACCCGTTTCAAGAGCGGGATGAGGCTTCTCCGGCGAACATGCCTGCGGCGCGTTCACGTGGTTCAGCTATACGTCTTTTGGAGCGTGTGGCTGCACCGCTGTCCCCACTGGCGGTCAAGGCGTGCGAGGGAGGCGTGCGTGTGCTCGAGACGATGGACCGACCCGCCCAACGACTCGGTTATTGGCCGCGCCGCCTCATCGGCTGGCTTGCCGTAGCGACCCTCG
>JBDREM010000339.1:0-8495 GCA_043819695.1 Planctomycetota bacterium | reverse complement strand
CAGGCGGAGGAGGCGCTGCGACAATCCGAGGAACGCATGCGGAGCATCTTTGAGAACGCCCTGGTCGGCATCTACAGGACAACTCCGGCCGGCCGCATCTTGCTCGCCAACCCGGCCCTCGTCCGCATGCTGGGCTTCGATTCCTTCGAAGAGCTGGCCGAGCGGAACCTGGAAGAGAAAGGATACGAGCCTGAGCACGCCCGCCAGGAGTTCAAGGAGCGAATGGCGCGCGATGGAAAGGTCGTCGGGCTGGAAACGGCGTGGGCGAAGCGAGACGGCACGTCGCTGTTAGTGCGCGAGAGCGCGACGGCCGTTCGCGATGATGCCCGGAACATCCTCTACTACGAGGGCACGGTCGAGGACATTACGGCCCGCAAACAGGCGGAAGACGCGCTGCGGGACGCCGCGCGCCATTGGCGGACCACCTTTGACGCTCTCAGCAGTTCCGTCTGTCTCATCCACATGGACGGAACCGTGCAGCAGTGCAACGAGGCAATGGCGAAGCTTCTGGGGAGGACTCCCGCCGAGATCATCGGCCGCACGTGCTGGGAGCTTGTGCATGGCACCTCGGAGCAGATCGAAGGTTGTCCTTTTGTTCGCGCGAAGCAAACGTGCCGCAGAGAGACGATGGTGCTTCGCGCGGGCGACCGGTGGCTTGACGTGTCGGTGGACCCGGTCCCGGACGAGGACGGCCGCATGATCGCAGCCGTTCACGTCATCTCCGACATCACCGACCGCAAGCGGGCGGAAGAAGCGCTGCGCGAGTCGGAAGAGCGATACCGCGCCATCTTCGAGCAGGCGGCCGATTCCATTGTGCTCATCGATTCGGACACCGCCGGGTTCGTCGAGTTCAATGACCGGGCTCACACAAACCTCGGCTTCACGCGGCAGGAGTTCGGGAAGCTCGCGCTCGCCGACATCGATGTCCTGGAATCGGGGGCGGACGTCGCGGAGCACGTCGGCAAGGTAATAAAGAGCGGAAGCGACATCTTCGAGACAAAGCAGTGCGCCAAGAACGGGGACGTACGCGACATCCAGGTCAACTCGAGGCCGGTTTCCATCCGCGGCAAGAGCTACATTCATGCGATCTGGCGCGACGTGACCGAGGCCAAGCGGGCGCGCGAGCGCCTCGAACGACAAGCGAAGATCCTCGCGAACGTCACCGACGCCGTTGCCGTGCTCGCCGCCGACCGAACCGTGACCTACTGGAATCGCGCCGCCGAGCGAACATACGGCTACTCGGCCGAAGAAGTCGTCGGCGGCGCCGGCCTCATGTTCCTGATGCGCCCTCAGGACGACAACGATGAGCTGGCAGACCAGATCCGCCAGGCCGTCAAAACCGAAGGCAGATGGTCGCACCCTCGGTGGCCCTCCCTGAGGAAGGACGGCCGCGAGATATGGGTCAACGCCACTCTCTCGAAGCTGGACATCGGCACCGATGAGCCGCCCGGCACGCTGGTCGTTGCCAAAGACGTCACCGAAGAAGTACTGCTCCAGGAGCGCCTCATCCGCACCGAGCGGCTCGCCACCATCGGCACGCTCGCGTCCGGAGTCGCGCACGAGATGAACAACCTGCTCGGCGGGCTCCGCGGCCTCGCCGACGTTGCCGCAAGCGACCCTGATACGGTTTCCGACCTCATCGATACCGCCCGCGCCGTCGCCGTCCGCGGCGGCGCCATCACCGCTCGCCTCAGCTCGCTCGCCAAGGCCGACCAGCCGGGAACCGACCGCCGCATCGACCTGCCGTCCGCCGTCCTCATCGCTGTGCGCATGGTCGGCCCGCTATTCGGCCAGCGTCGCATCAACATCGAAGAACACTATGGGCCCACGCCACAAACCTGGGTCAGCGAGGGCAAAATCCTCCAGGTACTCCTCAACCTCCTCGTCAATGCCCGCGACAGCATCGGCCGCGACGGCACCGTCCGCGTCGCCGTCGAGCACGACAAGGGGCCCGACGAGTTCGTCATCACCGTCAGCGACACCGGCGCCGGCATCGAGCCCGAAGATGTCCCCAGGCTCTTCGACCCATTCTTCACGACGAAACACGAAGCCGGACCCGAAGGCGAAGCCCCCTCTCACCTCGGCCTCGGATTGGCCGAGTCGCTCAGCATCGTCCGCGGCTGCGGCGGCGACATAACTGTCGACAGCGCGCCCGGCCAGGGCGCCACGTTCACCGTCCGCCTGCCCGTGCGGAGCGCACCGGACTCGCCCCTCGCGCCCGCGCCAGCGGCCGAGGCAATGCCCGAGAAGGGCACGCCGATCCTCGTCGTCGACGACGACAAGCTCATGCGCTTCTGGCTGACGAAGCACCTCGAAGAACAGGGCTACGGCGTCACCGCCGTCGACAACGGCCGGGGCGCCATCGACGCCTTCGCGGACACGCCCTTCCCCTACGTCTTCCTCGACCTGCTCATGCCCGGCGAAATGGACGGCGTCGCCACGCTCCGCAAGCTCAAGGAAACGCAGCCCGGCGCCAAGTTCATCATCATCTCGGCGTTCACGAGAGACAACATCCCCAGGGACTGCCTCGACGCCGCACACGCCGTGCTCAAGAAACCATTCGGGACCGACGACCTCGCCCGCGCCTTCGCCGGCGAAAGCACATCGGCCTGACGCGCGACACGCATCCGGGGGAACCCTTTTCGGCCAAACGGCGCCCCGCAGATCCGCCGTCACGAACCCGCCTCACACCACGTACGTGCTCGCCGTCGTGTCGCCGCCTTCGCCCGTCCAGTTCGTGTGGAACACGCCTTCCTTGTCGACCCGCTCGTACGTGTGCGCGCCGAAGTAATCCCGCTGCGCCTGAATCATGTTCGCGCTCAGCCGCCCGCGGCGGTAGCTGTCGTAGTAGTTCAGCGCCGAGCTGAACGCCGGGACCGGGATGCCCAGCTTCGTCGCCTCGATCACCACCTTCCGCCACTTCGACTGAGCCTTGTGCACGATCCCCCGGAAATAACGGTTCAGCAGCAGATTCGGGAGGTCCTTCTTCGTCTTGAACGCCTGCTTGATCCGGTTCAGGAAGTGCGCCCGGATGATGCAGCCGCCGCGCCAGATCATCGCGATCTCCCCGAAATTCAAGTCCCACCCGAACTCGTCCGCCGCCCCGGCCATCAACTGGAACCCCTGCGCGTACGAGCAGATCTTCGACGCGTAGAGCGCATCGTGAATCGCCTCGACGAACTTCGCCCGGTCGCCCTTGAACGTTCGCTTCGGCCCGCGGAGGATTTCCTCGGCCGCGACCCGCTCGTCCTTGATCGCCGAGATGCACCGCGCGAACACCGCCTCCGCGATCGTCGGAGCCGCGATGCCCAAATCGAGCGCGCTCTGGCTCGTCCACTTCCCCGTCCCCTTCTGACCCGCCCGGTCGAGGATGATCTCCGTCACCGGCCTGCCCGTCTCCTCGTCGACCTTCGCCAGTATCTCGCTCGTGATCTCGATCAGGTACGAATCGAGGTCGCCCTCGTTCCAGCTCCTGAACACCTCGTGCATCTCCATCTCGTCCATCCCGAGCGCGTACTTCATCAGGTAATACGCCTCGCTGATGAGCTGCATGTCGCCGTACTCGATTCCGTTGTGGACCATCTTCACGTAATGGCCGGCGCCGTCCGCGCCGATGTAGGTGCAGCAGGGATCGCCGCCGACCTGTGCCGCGACCTTCGTGAAGATCGGCTCGACCAGCTTATACGCCTCCGGCTGCCCGCCGGGCATGATGGCCGGGCCCTTGAGCGCGCCCTCCTCGCCGCCCGAGACGCCCGTCCCGATGTACAGCAGCCCCATCTCCGCAAGCTTCCTGTTCCGCCGGATCGTGTCCTTGAAGAACGAGTTCCCGCCGTCGATGATGAGGTCGCCCGGCTCGAGACGCGGCGCGACCTTGTCGATGAAGTCGTCGACCGGCTGGCCCGCCTTCACCAGCAGCATCACCTTGCGGGGCCGTTCGAGCGCGCCGACCAGCTCCTCGATCGAGTGCGTGCCGGCGATGTTCTTCCCCGCCGCGCGGCCCGCGACGAAACGGTCCACCTTCTCGACCGTGCGGTTGAACACCGCGACGCTGAAGCCCTTACTTTCCATGTTCAGGACGAGGTTCTCGCCCATCACCGCCAGCCCGATCAATCCGATATCACACTTCGCCACGTTTCCACTCCTCTTTCGTTCTTGCCATTGCTCGTAATCGTAATCCCAATCACAGAACCCGCAACCCGGAACTCGGCCCCCAGACGTTACCGCGTTCGTCGCCCGAAAGCAAGCCTTCGATGCACCAAGCCTTTCGCGTAATGATGTAAGGGCAAGGGGGAAGCGCGGCTGCGGGAAACGCTATTGCGCACTTCCCCCAGCGTTTTCGGGTCTCGTGGCGGAATTCGAGGAGTTCGAGAAATAATCAGGGAATCCTGGAAAGAATTCCCCCAGGGGCTTGACTTCTCGGATATTACGCGATATCATCCCCGTCAAGGGTGTTCGTCAGGTGCCGGACCTGGGGAAGCAGCCGGGATGGCGATCCTCGTCTTGTGCGCGCTCGCGTTGGGCCGCCTATTGAGCCCTGCATAGATAATGGAAAGCGGTGCGAAGGTGTAAAATGAGGAAAAAGGGGGAAAGGGCAAGGGGGGAAAAGAGCGTTTCTGCCGCCCCAAGGGCGGCAGACAGCCTTTTCTTCCCCTTTTTCCCTCTTTTCCCCTCTCCCTTTTCTTACACACCCGTCCATTCTATTATCAACGCATGCATCAATAGAACGCCGGGATTTGACCGCGGAGGAGAACCGTCTTCGGTCCGCCTCTGCGGCAAGGGAAGACAGCGATGTTGCAGCGTCGTCCGGCATGCGCCGCATCAAGCTGGAGGAGGCCGGCTTTGCGTAATCAGCGGGTGTCAACCCGCGGCCGGCAGCTTCTGGAACCGCTCCCACGCCGCCTGCCAGGCGCCCTGATCCTGCGGCGCATATTCGTCGAGCGGGAACGTGGCCTTGACGACCTCGCGCGCCGCGTGCAGGTCGGCGATGGCGCCCAGCGAGATCGCCTGGACGAGCAGGTTGCCGATCGCGGTCGCCTCGACCGGCCCCGCGTACACCGGCACCCCGCACGCGTCCGCCGACATCTGGCACAGGAGCTTGTTCTGCACGCCGCCGCCGACGATGTGAACGCATCCCAGCTTGCGGCCCGTCACCTGCTGGATCGTCTCGCGGCACTGCCGATACGCGAGCGCGAGGCTCTCGAACACGCACCGCGCCAGCGGGCCGACGCCCTCGGGCACCGGCTGGCCCGTCCGCTTGCACTCCGCCTGAATCTCCTTCTCCATATTCTTCGGGGCCATGAATCGCTGGTTCTGGGGATTGACGAGCGAGACGAACGCCGGCGCCTTCTTCGCCTCGCCGCAGATCTCGCCGAAGCCGAGTTCGTCCCCGCCCTCGGCCCAGATCCGCTGAAGCTCCTGTACCAGCCAGAGGCCCATCACGTTCTTCAGGAACCTAATCTTGTTGTCGACGCCGCCCTCGTTCGTGAAGTTCGCATCGCGGGCCGCGTCGGTGATGCAGGGCTCGTCGAGCTCGACGCCGGCGAGCGACCAAGTGCCCGAGCTGATGTACATCGCGCGGGACGAATCGTCCATCGGGGTCGCGGCGACCGCGTCGGCCGTGTCGTGACCCGCGGCCAGGACCAGCTTCGCGCCGGAACCGGTCGCATCCGCGATCTCCTTCTTCAGCGGTGCGCTGAACCCGCCGGGCATCGAGATCTCGCCGAACAGGTGCCGCGGCGCGTCGAGCTTATCGAGCAGCTCGTCCGACCAGTCGCGCGTCCGCGCGTCGATCAGGCCCGACGTGCTCGCGATGGAATACTCCGCCGAATACTCGCCGGTCAAGAGACAGCCGAGCAGGTCGGGCATGAGCTGCATCCGGCCGGCCTCGGCCATCACCTCGGGGCGCGACATCACGTCGTCGGCGACCTGGTAAATCGTGTTGAACGGCATCACCTGGAGCCCGTTGACGCTGAAGAGCCAGTCCTTGCCGACGGCGTGGTGCACCGCGTCGACCATCGGCTGGGTGCGGTCGTCGCGATAGGCGAACGGCAGGCCCATCGGCTCGCCGTCTTTCACGTAGCCGTAGTCGACGCCCCACGTGTCGATGCCGAGCGACACGACGTCGTCATCGGCCTTCGTGAGCGCCGCGATCAGTTCGCCGCGCAGAGCATCGATGTCCCAGTGCTTGTGGCCGTCCACCTCGATCATTCCGTTCTTGAAGCGGTGGACCTCCTTCATCGACAGCCTTCCGCCGTCGAGTTCGGCCTGGATGGCGCGTCCGCTCGACGCGCCGACGTCGATTGCGAGCAGCTTCATTCCCTTGCCTCCACAGATTGCTGAATCTCCTGCCACACCTCGCGGTCAGCATGACTGCCACAGACACTCAACCCGAGAAGAGGCCCGGCGTCGGCGTGCCCGCTCGCCTCTTTCGCACCAGTTTCTTCGCCTTCCGCTCCGCCGCCAGCGCCTTCCATACGTCATGCCGCGTCATCGTGAGCCCGCTACGAGCGATGAAGGCAGTGTACAACCTCTCGAACTCCTCCGTATAGGGCAAGTCGTCGACCGTGCGATTTGTAGCCTTGTACAACTCGGCGAGCAGCTCTTTGTCGGCCTTGCCCTGTCTCGGTCCGGCCACGAGGCATGCCTCCCAAGTTTACGGCAGAACGGTGTCGAGGCTATATGGCTCCTCGATAGCGCGAATAATCGGTTCCGCCACGTAGAGCCGATTCCTGCGCCGACCTGTGATTTCGGTGAGTATGCCACCGTCCACGAGCTTCGCAACGTTCTGGCGGGCCGCACGATCGGAGATTCCCAAGGTCCGCTTGGCGGCCTTCACCGTAATGACCGGGGCGCAGAACAGTTCGTCGACAAGTCTGGGCAAGAGCGCGGACACTCGCGGTCCGGTGAAACGAGTTCGCAGTTCTTCTCTTAGAGCTTGCAGCCGACGCGCCCGCTCGACAGCGTCCATCGCTTGTTGAACCACACCCCTGACGAAGAATAGAAACCACTCCTGCCAACACTGACGCGTGCTCACTTCCAGCAGCCGACGGTAGTACTCATCCCGGTTCTGCTCGAAGTAGGCGCTCAGATAGAGCAGGGGATGAGGAAGGAGTCTCTCGATACACATTAGTAGGGTGATCAGCAGGCGGCCGATACGGCCGTTGCCGTCACCGAACGGATGAATTGCCTCGAACTGATAGTGGATCATTGCCAAGCGAATCAGGGGCGGAAGTTCGCTGGGAGCGTGCAGAAACCGCTCGAACGCGTTAAGCGCTTCAAGCATTTCTTTGGGGGGAGGAGGCACGAACGTGGCCTCCTCGAGCGAACGGCCGGGCAGGCCGATGCAGCTTTGTTGTCTTCTGAACTCACCGGGTAGCTTGTCCTCACCACGTACACCGTCCATCAAATGCTCATGCAGCTCACGGATGAGACGGAGACAGACTGGCAACGTTTCGCAACGCTCAATACCATACTCCATCGCTCTTACGTAGTTGGCGACTTCCCGAGCGTCCGGGACCTCCGACACCTCCGGCTCCATTTCGAAGAGGTACAAATCTTGGATGTCGGTCACCGTGCCTTCGATGCGACTCGAAAGGACGGCTTCACGACGAATAAAAGGCCCGATTAACAGGTGGGGATTGGGCAACTCATCCGCTTTGCTAGAGAGCTTGCCAATCGCTCGGTCGGCAGCCGAAAGGGCTGAAACAACCTGCGTGGTCCAAGACAACTCCGGAGGCAAGGAAGGTGGCACAAAAGCGCAGTGGCCGCCCATGATCTCCACCAAGCGTGACTGCGCGCCAAGATCGAAGTCGGATCGCTTCAACCAATGCTACCTTAGTTCAATATACGCGAGCCAATGCTACTTTATAGCCCATGCGTAGCATTAGGGCAAGCCGTATCGACACGCCAAAATGCCGACATCCCCGCAACCCCTTGACCGACAAGGAGATACCGTCAGCAGTCTGTTACGCTAAACTGATTGAGTTCCCTCCCACACCTCCCGTCCGACGCGGCTGAAGCGGTCGACGGGCCTGGGGGAGGAACGGCTTGAGTGTGACTTCATAGGAGGCCATCGTCTGCCAACCGCCGCTTCATGTCTTCGAGACTGACGGGTTTCTCCTCCCGACGCTCCGCCACGACGGCCAGGTCGTGAAGGTCTTCCAGGAGGTGCTCGTACTCTTTGACCGGGAGAATCACGGCCGTCTTCTTCCCGTCGCTGTCGACGACGAATCGCCGGCTCTTCGTGCTCATCAGCATTCCCTCTCATGTCTCAACTCACGCCATTATAGAGCGTCGCGGCAGAATCGGCAAGTAGCGGCGTCAGTTGTAACCGCTCCAAAGCGTGTGTGATCTCTCTAGCCCAAGTTCAACAGTTGTGAGAATTTTCGAGCGATTTTCGGGGAGTTTCGCGGAGGATCAGCGTCGAGACGGCTTCTCGTGGTGGTCTCCGGTCGAACTGGCCATGTAGTCACGACCTACCTGGTTGTCAGCCCCGC
>JBDREM010000338.1:0-12458 GCA_043819695.1 Planctomycetota bacterium | reverse complement strand
GCTGCACCGAGCTGCGTGTCGACTTGCCGCAGGACTT
This sequence comes from Planctomycetota bacterium, assembly GCA_043819695.1. Taxonomy (GTDB): domain Bacteria; phylum Planctomycetota; class PUPC01; order PUPC01; family PUPC01; genus CAYLQD01. The sequence goes on along the minus strand of JBDREM010000338.1, from coordinate 12,421 downwards.
GCGGCTCGAATACGCGCTGTCGACGCTGCGGGCGCAGGTGCGGATCGCCGCGGAGAACCCGGCGAAGTTCGACGTTGTGCGGCGGCTGGTCGAGCGGCACCGCGGCGGACGCGTGCTCATCATCGGGCAGTACCTCGCGCAGCTTCACAAGATCAGCGACGAGCTCGGGGCGCCGATCATCACAGGCAAGACGCGGAACGCCGAACGCGACCGGCTGTTCGAGGCGTTCCGGACGGGCGAGGTGCCGCTGCTGATCGTGTCGAAGGTCGGCAACTTCGCGGTGGACCTGCCCGATGCGAATGTGGCGATCCAGGTGAGCGGGACGTTCGGCTCGCGGCAGGAGGAAGCCCAACGGCTGGGGCGGATCCTGCGCCCGAAGTCCGACGGGACGATGGCCCGGTTCTACGCCATCGTGACCCGCGACACGAAGGACCAGGATTTCGCGTCGAACCGTTCGCTCTTTCTGACCGAGCAAGGCTATTCATACCAGATCCTGAACGCCGACGAGGTATGACATCGAAATGATATCGCGGCTTGTAACTGCCTGCGAGCACGGCAGATACATCTCCGCAAGGTGCCTGTCACCTTGCTAGGGCGTAACCGGTGGTGGCAGCGTCGGTTACGAGCCTGGCTCGCATTTCGCCTAACACCAGGTGAGGCCGTGCGTTATGGCGAGGCCTTGGGAGGCGGTGGCGATCGGTCGCTTGTGAGCGTTAGAACGGAACATTATTAAGAGGAGGCGGCTCATGGGTTCTGCGTCGGCGGCGAACGGGTTAATTGCGGAGATGGCGAAGTTCGAGATCATCGATTGCCACGAGCACCTCGGGCCGGAGAAGGACCGCGTCGAGCAGCCGGTCGATGTGTTCACGCTGTTCTCGCACTACACCAGCGGCGACCTGTTCGTGTCGGGGATGTCGCAGGGCGACTACAACTGCCTGTTCGACCGCGACATTCCGATCGAGCAACGCTGGGCGGCGCTCAAGCCATGCCTCGATCAGATCCGCTGGGGCTCCTACGCCCGGGCCGCGTTTATCGCCGCGAAGAAGTTCTACGGCGTCAATGACATCAACGATGACACCTACAAACCGCTGTCCGAGGCGATGCAGAACGCGAAGACGCCCGGCATCTACACGCGCGTGCTGCGCGACGGCCGCGGGATTCGGGCGTCGCTCACGCAGTACGGCTCGACCGATCTCGACTGCGACGTCCTCGTGCCCGTGATGCCGATGTTGTACGGCGCGGAAACGTGGGAGCAGGTCTCGAAGCCCCCGTTCGCACCGGACGTCGGCATCAGCACACTCGACGGCCATCTCGACGCGTACCGGCGCTACGTCGAGCGCGTGAAGGGGGACGGCGCTGTCGGGCTGAGGATGATGTCGAACCCGTTCGGCCCGTCAAGTCGAGAGGATGCCGAGGCGGCGTTCGAGGAGCTACGAAGCGGCTCTATCGACGGCCTCCCGCCGACCAATCCGCTCCGCGACGACGTCGTCGATGAAGCCATCTCGATCGCGACCGAACTTGACCTCGTCGTCTGCGTCCATACGGGCTACTGGGGTGACTTTCGCGGCCTCCATCCGCTGCACATGATCCTCATCCTTGATGCGTCACCCCGAGACGCGGCTCGACATCTATCACGTCGGCTATCCGTTCGTGCGCGACGCGCTGATGCTCGGCAAGGGATTCCCGAACGTGTGGCCGAACTTCTGCTGGCCGCACGTCATCTCGCGGCGGTTCGCGATGGACGCGCTCGACGAGGCCGTCGACCTGATCCCGATGAACAAGCTGCTCGCGTTCGGCGGCGACTACGGAAGGCCGGTCGAGAAGGCATACGGGCACGTCGTGATGGCGCGCGAAGACATCGAGCGCGTCCTGGCGAAGCGGATTCGGCGCGGGCAGTTGGCCGAGGCCCAGGCGCTCGGCCTCGCTCACGAATGGTTCTACGAGAATCCGGTCGAACTCTACGAGTTCGATGTGTGACGGCTGACGGCAAGAGCTTGCCACGGATGCACAAGCATGAACACCGATGGGATACGGATGAGCACGGACAGGCGTTGAGGCCGGTGCTCGAAATAACATTGGCGGCCGTAAGTGGCGGTCGGAGCAGCAGTTGTGCCACAGCAAGGTGACAGGCACCCGGCGGAGGCGTAACCTGTTGTGGTGTCAGGGGTTACGGCGGCGTGTGGCATCGCGGTAAGTTGTTGCGCAGCAATGGGATGCGTGTCGCAGCTCGCGCAGTCGCGGGAACGGATGCACGCCAAAGGAGGAAGGTACCTGTGAACCTTGACCAGCTTCTCGGGAGCATGAGCGTCGATCAGTTGCATGATCTCGCGGCGGCGTGGGCGCCGGGCGCGCCGATCTCGAGGTCGAAGCTCGAGCTGTTCCGCGTTTTGCGCGAGGAGATGACGAGACCGGCGCGGGCGCGGCGATGCCTCGAGAACTGCGGCAAGCTCGAGCGCGGCATCGTGCGCAAGTTGCTGCGCTCGATGAACGTTTCGCAGTCGGTCGCCGTGCTGGCGGCGAGTTCTTCGGCACGGCCGAAGTCGGTCGACGAGACTCGCGCGGCGGTGGCTGGGCTCGCCGCGAAGGGGCTCGCGTTCGTCGAGCCCGAGAAGCGCTGGGAGACGTATGGGTCGGCGCGGGTCACGATTCCCGAGGAACTCATCGCGCCGCTCCGCGTTGCCACGGGCATCGACGACCGGCCGTGGCCGGAGATTCTCAACCTCGCGGACCACATCGAGTCGTTGTCGGACAGCGAACTGGCGAAGCGCCTGAACGCGGCCGCGCTGACCGGGGACAGGGGGCTGTCTTCCGGCGAACTGGCGGCGCAGCTCGCGGGGCCGGAGGCGTGCCGCGGGCGGCTCGACGCGCTGTCGCCGGGCCTGCGTGCCGTCGTTATTGGCGCGGTTCGCGAGCACGCCGGCATCATGCCCGTCGAGCGGCTGCGCGAGATCGGTGGCAAGGTTCGTCCGAAGGACGCGCTAGTGGCGGCGTGGCGCAAGGAGTTGGAGGCGAACCTCATCGGCACGGTCGGCGACATCTCGTTGCTTGATTACGGCGTCGGGCTCGACGGCAGGGCGCTGGTCGTGTTCACAGAGGTCACAGAAGCGCTGTTGAGCGTGCCCTGTGATGGGGGCGCCCGGCTGCCGGACCCGATCGGGCCGGACTTCTTGCTCGACCTGTCGGAGCTGATCGCGACGGTGCGGGAATCGGGCGCGAAGCTCAAGGCGTCGGGCGCGCTGACGGGCGCGGCATGCGACCGCATCGTGGCGAAAATGAACCGGCCGAGCTTGCCGGAGCTGGACGCGCGCGACTTGCTCGAGCTGCGCGTCGCGTGCGCGCAAAAGCTGGGGCTGATCGAGCGCGGCGGCGACTCGCTCGTCGTCCGCCGTTCGGCGTGGGAATGGGAGGGCCGGTCGTATGCGGACAAGGCGTCGGACCTTTTCGGGCTGGTCGGGCTGGCGGCGCCGGTGCCCCGCTCGATGCACCATCACGGCGGGCTCTGCGAGGTCGCGCGCGAGCTGTTTCGGGCGATGAGGCCGGGCGAATGGCGCCGCAGTGGAGCGCTGGTGACCATCGCCCTCCGGCGTTATCTTGCCGGGCTCGAGTTGGGCGGGCTGCGGGCGCATATCTCGAAAGCCGTGCACGAGGTCGACGAATATGTGTTGCCGCCGTTCCCGGGCCTCGAGCAGCTTGCCGACGACCTGCGCGAGAGCGTCGTGATGGAAGCGTACGCGATGGGCATTGTCGATCTCACTGTCGACGGCGGCCGGATCGTCGGCGAGAGCCTGAGCCGGTTCGGCGCGGTCGCAGCGGGCCAGGCGGCGGGCGACCAGCCGCCCGCGAAGCTCATCACGGCGCCCGACTTCGAGGTGATCATTCTGCCGGAGGGCGACACGACGCGGCTGCGGTACGAGGTGGGCCAGTTCGCGGCGGGCGAGAAGTTCGAGCAGACGTGCCACATGCGGATCACGAAGGAGCGCGTCGAGGAAGCGGTCGTGCGCGGCCTCTCGGCCGACGACATGATCCGCATCCTGCACGACCATTCCGACACGGGCTCGGTCGTGCAGAACGTCGAGTATTCCATCCGCGGGTGGGCCGAGCGCGTCCGCGTCGCGGTCGTCGAGAACGTGTATGTGTTCGAGTTGCCGGACGAGGAACTGCTGAAGGTCGTGGCCGAGCTGCCGGAGTTGAAGAAGCTCGTCTTGCGGCGGATCTCGGCGACGGCGCTTGCGCTGAGCGAGCGGCCGAGCGACCGGCGGCTGCTGGCCGACCTGTGCCGGCTCGGCGTCTACGTGCGGTGAGCTCGTGGACGGTTGATGCTGCCGGCCGCCGGGCGTATTATTCGCGACGGGGAGCCAGTCGCTGTTTTTTGGAGGAAGAGAGATGCGGAGGTTGGCAGCGTTATGTTTGGTGTTGTTGCTGGGGCTGGCGGACGTGGGCTGCTCGACGTACTCGGGCGGGGTTGCTCCGTCGAACGTGCCGCTCGAGCCCAATTCATACACCACGGGCGGCCGTGTCACGGGCACGTCGTGGGGCGTGCACATCCTTTGGTTCATTCCCGTGTCATTCCCGAGCACGCAGAGCGCGCTGGCGGCCGCGCTGGACGGGAGCAGCGGCCGGGCGCTCGTGCAGGTGACCGCGGACACGCGGAAGTACTATTGGGTGCCGCTAATGTACCTCGAACGGATCAAGGTCGAGGGCATCTCCGTCCGCCCGAAAGAGGCATCGTCGAAGTAGCGCGACCGGCCGGGCGGCCGGGCTGCACGTCTCGGCGCCGCACGGGGCCGGTTCGCGCCTTCATTCTGCCTTGTCGCGCAGCGAGGTGTTGCAATCTCTCGCTAAAACCGCACAATATGCCGGCCGGCAACGTGAAGGAGGACGAGGCGGACATGGTGGAGCAGCAGCGGCCGATGCAGGTCGACACGCTCGCCGTCGGCCCGATGGAGGCCGAGTGCTACATCGTCTTGGACAAGGCGACGGACGAGCTGGTGGTGATCGACCCGGGCGGCGATGCCGAGCTTATAATCGAGTCCGTCCGAATGACGGGCTCGGAGCCGAAGTACATCGTGAACACCCACGGCCACGCCGATCACATCGCGGCGAACGCAGAGCTGAAGGAAGCATATCCGAACGCCGAGCTGCTCGTGCACCACGCCGACGCCGAGATGCTCCTCGAGCCCGTGAAGAACTTGTCGGCCTTCTTCGGGCAGCCGATCAAGTCGCCGCCGGCCGGCCGCTTGTTGAACGAGGGCGACGGCATCGCGCTCGGTGCGAACTCGTTCAACGTCATTCACGTGCCCGGGCACACGCCCGGCGGGATCGCTCTCTACTGGCCCGGCACGGACTTCGTCGCCGGGATGCTTTTCTGTGGCGACACGCTCTTCGCCGGCGGCATCGGGCGGACGGACTTTCCCGGCGGCGACGAGAACGCCCTGCGGGCCGGCATCCGTGAGAAGCTGTTCACGCTGCCCGACGACACTCTCACGCTGCCCGGGCACGGTCCGCCGACGACCATCGGCCGCGAGAAGCAAACGAATCCTTTCTTCACGCTGGAGTGAACCGGCAACATAACGTCGAGCGAACACGGAGGAACCCGTCATGAGCGAAAAAAGAGTGGATAAGGAATGGAAGAAGCAGGCCCGCGAGGAGAAGGAGCGGCTCGCAAAGGAAGGCAAGGAGCCGAAGCCCGGCTCGAAGCCCGGCCCGCCGCCCGAGCCGTCGTTCTCAATGATCGTCTCTTCGTTCGTGGTCCAGGCACTGATTGCGCTCGGCGAAATGGAAAACCCGGTCGATGGCAAGCTCATGCGCGACCTCGAAGCGGCGAAATTCAGCATCGACATGCTCCAGGTGCTCGGCGACAAGACGGACGGCAACCTTGACGACAACGAGAAGAAGATGCTCGAGGGCGCGCTCTACGACCTCAGGATGCGTTACGTCCAGACCAGCTCGTGAGAGGGGCGCCGGCCGTGATCGGCCTCAACGAGACTCCCGATATCATGCACTCGCCGAAGATTGACGAAGAGTACATGGCCGAAGCGCTCCGGCAGGCGATGATGGCGCTCGAGGACAACGAGGTGCCGGTCGGGGCCGTCATCGTGCAGGCCGGCAGGGTCATCGGCCGCGCGCACAACCAGCGCGAGCGGCTCGGCGATCCGACCGCGCACGCGGAGATGATCGCCATCACCCAGGCGGCGGAGCACGTCGGCAACTGGCGCCTTGAAGGCTGCACGATGTACGTCACGCTCGAGCCCTGCCCGATGTGCGCCGGGGCCATCGTGCTCGCGCGGCTCCCGAGGCTTGTCTTCGGCGCATGCGACCCCAAGGCCGGCGCCGCCGGCTCCGTCTATGACATCCCGCGCGACCCCAGGCTCAACCACGCCGTCGACGTGACCGCCGGCGTGCTCGAAAAGGAATGCGGCGAAATCCTCACCGAGTTCTTCAAGCGAAAACGGCAGGGAGCGTGAGTCGCCGGCGGAGCGCTCGGGCCAAGTGCAGGGGCTCCGGCCGGCCGGACGTGCCGCAGCAGATGACGACGCAGTTCATGAGCGCGCTCCTTGTGATCTTGTTCGGCGGGGGCGGCACAACTCCCCGTTTCCCTCTTCTCCCGTTTTGCTCTGGCTTGCTCGTCCCGGAACTAATACGCCTTCGCGAACGGGACGCGCAGCTTGCTCGGCTTGCCGCAGAGGATGCAGGCGCCGTTCTCTTGGGGCGCATCGAGCGGGATGTTGCGGACGCCGGCCTTGGTCTCCTCGGCGATTCGCTTCTCGCACTCCCCGCCGCCGCACCAGTGCGCGTAGAGGAACCCGCCCGGGTCGTCGACCTTTTGCTTGAACTCGTCGTAGCCGTCGACCGGATACGAGGTGTCGTCGAGCAGTTGCTTGGCCCGGGCGAACAACGCGGCCTGGATTTCATCGAGCAGCTTCGGGATTCCTGCCTCGACGCCGGCCATCGGCATCGGTGATTTCTCGCAGGTGTCACGCCGGGCGACGACGACCGATGCCTGCTCGATGTCGCGCGGGCCGATCTCGATGCGGACCGGGACGCCCTTGACCTCGTGCTCGTTGAACTTCCAGCCGGGTGAGACGTTGTCGCGCGCATCGACCTCGACGAGCACGTTGGGGAGCGCGGTTTTTAGCTTGTCGGCGGCTTCGAGCACGGCCGACTTTTGGCCGTCGTTGCGCCAGATGGGCACGACGACGACCTGCGTCGGCGCGAGCTTCGGCGGCACGACGAGGCCGTTGTCGTCGCTGTGCGTCATGATGAGCCCGCCGATGAGGCGCGTGCTCACGCCCCAGCTCGTCGCCCAGGCGTATTCGAGCCGGCCCTGCTCGTTCTGGAACTGCACGTCGAACGCCTTGGCGAAGTTCTGGCCGAGGAAGTGCGACGTGCCGGCCTGAAGCGCCTTCCGGTCCTGCATCATTCCCTCGATGGAATAGGTGTCGACGGCGCCGGCGAACTTTTCGTTCTCGGTCTTGCGGCCGCAGATGACGGGCATGGCCATCCATTCCTCGGCGAAGCGGCGGTAGACCTCGAGCATTTGCAGCGTTTCCTCGAGGGCCTCCTGCTCGGTGGCATGGGCGGTGTGGCCTTCCTGCCAGAGGAATTCCGTCGTGCGGAGGAAGAGGCGCGTCCGCATCTCCCAGCGGCAGATGTTACACCACTGGTTGTAGAGGAGCGGGAGGTCGCGGTAGGAGCCGATCCATTTCTTGTACATGTGCCAGATGATCGTCTCGGAGGTCGGGCGGATGTAGAGCGGTTCTTCGAGTTGTTTGCCGCCCGCCTCGGTGACGACGGCGCACTCGGGGGCGAAGCCTTCGACGTGCTCGGCCTCCTTTTTCATGAAGCTTTCGGGTATGAACATCGGGAAGTAGCAGTTCTTGTGGCCGGTCTCGCGGAACATCGTGTCGAGCGCCCGCTGCATGTTCTCCCAGATGGCGTAGCCGTTGGGGCGGATGACCATGCAGCCCTTGACGGGCGCGTAGTCGGCCAGCTCGGCGCGGAGGCAGATGTCGGTGTACCATTTCGAGTAGTCGGTGCTTCGCTTCGTGATCGCTTTGGCCACTGTGCGGCTCCTCGAATTGCGGGATTTCTCAAGAAATTCTGCCCGGCATCTTAGCAGAGGCGCGAGGCGCGTTCAAGCGCGTCGCCGGTCCGAGCGCCAAGGGGGATGGGAGGTTAGGGCCGCGATCGGCGTCGGGCACCATTGCGGGCGGCGCATTCAAGCGTACTACAACGAACTCCTCCTGTCCCATGTATATCTCACGTGTGATGACGGAGTGTTGCCGTCGCGGCGAGCCCGCCCGACCCGGGTGTTCGCCGGCCGGTGCGGGCTAACGCCCTGCCAGAACCACAGTATGCGGCTGCTGGAGGCATTGTGTGGATGTGTGCGTCTGTGCGCACAGACGAACACACCGCTGGTTGGCTGGTGTGTTCGAGCCGCATGCTGCCGACGCACCCGCATATCCCGCGGGCCGAGAGACAGCTCATCCCCGGCGATATGAGCCGCGCGCGTGCCGAGATCGCGCTTGGTGTCTCGCAGGCACTTCGCGGCGTTGCGGCGCCTGAGATGGTCGTGGGACACGAGGAACGAACTCAATCGAATCTTAAGGTTGACACCGGCGGCCCGGACGGCATAAGATGTGTGTGGAAGATGCAAGCTGTCGGCGGTCCCCGTCTTGCAGGACCTCAGCGGCGTGGCTCGGCTTGTCGTGCCTCGTGTCATCTGCGCGAGAGTGGAGCGGCGTGGTTTCTTGGGAGGTGTAAAACAGTGGACAAGGAGCGACTTGTCGCAGTCGTGAGCCAGGACGCAGTCCGGTGTGAGACGATTGTTCGGGCGTTCACGGCCGCAGGTTTCCAGACGATTGCAGGAATGAGCGTAGGCGAGTTGAAGCCGCCCAAGACGGGCGAGCCGGTCGCGCTGATTCTCGACGGCCGCGATGCGGGCGAGCCCGAGAACATTCTTGCCGAGGCGAAGAGACGTTGGCCTGCCGTACACGTTTGGGGGATCTCGGAGACGGCCAAGCTTATGGCCAGTTGGGGTGTGGCCGAGGCCGGTGCCGCGCCGTCCGCCGAGTCCCTGGCGTGTGAGGGGATCCTGCAACAGGCCATCCGCGCCCTTGCGCCGAGAGGGGGCGGACGCGCCCTGCTCGACCGACAAGTGCGTGAGGCGAAACAGGACCTCGAGAGCATCATCGACGGGTGCCCCGACCCCATCTTCGTGTGCTCGGCGGACAACAAGATCGTTCGCGGCAACAAGGCGTTTTTCGACAAGCTCGGCAAGCCGCCCGCCGAAGTGGTGGGGCGGCCCTGCTTCGAGGTCATACACGGCCGCTCCGATCGCTGGCCCGGCTGCCTTCAATCGATGGTGGCCGAGGCGGGACACGCTGTCCGGTGGCAGGTCAGCGGGCTGAAGTTCCCGGGGGCGTACGAGTGCACTGCGTTTGAGGTGGAGATTGCCGGAGATGCCAACGGGCTCGCACACCAGTTGCGCGAGACCGGCGATGGATAGGAGCCGTCAGGCATCACTCCCGGGCGCGGCCTGTGCCCGGATGTAGACGTCCCGCTGCGGGAACGGAATCTCGATACCTTCCGCCTCGAACTTATCCTTGATCGCCATGTTCACGTCGTCCATGACCTGCCAGCGGTCGAGGTAGTTGCCGAGCCAGAAGAAGATCGTCAGGTCGAGCGAGGAGTCGCCGAACTCCGTGAAGAAGACCTCCGGCGGCGGGTCGTTCAGAATCTCAGGGTGCGCGCTCAGGATGCTCTGGATGATGGCCTTGACCTTGTGCATGTCGCTGCCATATGCGACGCCAACGCCGTGCTTGACCTTGATCTTCTGGTCGGGCACGCTGTGGTTGACGATTTCCGACTTCGCGATCTCGGCGTTCGGGATGACGATGACCTTCTGCTCGAACGAGAGGACCTTGGTCGAGCGGAGCCCGATCTCCATCACGTCGCCCCAGCCGCCGGAGGGGAGCGTGATGCGGTCGCCCCGCTTGAACGGCCGGTCGAACATCAGGATGACGCCCGAGATCAGGTTCGCCAGCGTGTCCTGAGCCGCGAGCGCAAACGCGAAGGACGCGATCCCCGCCGTGGCCAGGATGCCCGTGATCTGTATGTCGAAGTGCTGGAAGATGACGGTCAGCGCGACGAAGAAGAAGAGCAGCTTCGCGAACCGGTGGAAGAGGATCACCGCCCGGTCGTCGACGTCCGAGCGCGTCTTCTCCGCGAAGCTTTCCGCGTACCAGTTCACGACGCCCTCCGCTATCGAGTACGCCAGACACGTGACGGCGAAGACGAGGTGAACGTAGAGCGCCGCGACGCAATAGCGCCAGGCCGCGACGCCGGTAAAGGCGTTCGCCGCTCCGAGGTACAGGCCGAGCGCGAGGATGACCCACTGCGCCCGCCCGTCCGACGACTCGAGCAGCATCGTGTCGAAGCTGGTCCGCGTTCTCTCCGATATCGGGATCAGTATCCGCCGCCAGATGATGGCGGCCAGGAGCGCGGCCGCGCCGCTCGCCGCGACCCAAACGATCAGGTGCAGCAGTTCGATGTCGAGCTCGGTCATCGGCCGGCCTCCTCGGGTGCCGGTTATTCTGCTACGGCCGCCTCGCCCTGTCAAGGGCGCTCGCTTGCCGCGGGCGGTTGACGATCAGCCCGGAAGAAGGGATAATCGCCGGTGGTTCGCGCTCCCGTGTGCGAACGTTCCGGATCCGCGGCCGTGTGCGCGCTGCTCCTGAGATTGTCAGAAAGGCCGGCCCATGGCAGACGATTTCCCGCTGAACCTCGGCGCACTGCTCTCCGTCCTGAACCGTCTCAACATCGGCGTCTACATCACCGACCTCGACCGCTGCATCCTCTTGTGGAACCGCAAGGCCGAGGAGATCACGGGTTACCGCGCGAAAGACGTCATCGGCAAACCCTGCCACGATCAGCTGCTCATGCACACGGACAAAGACGACCGGCCCCTCTGCTCGACGGGCCTCTGCCCCCTGTTCCGGGCGATGATGCTGAACAGGGAGAGCGACGAGCCCGTAATCGTGTTTGCAAAGAGAGCCGACGGCGCCCGCATCGCAGTCTCCGTCACTGTCGGCCCCCTGCACGACGAGGCCGGAAACGTCATCGGCGGCATCGAGACGTTCCGCGACGAGAGCCAGCGGATCCACGACCTCGAACTCGCCGGCCGAATACAGCGAGACCTGTTGCCCCGTTCGCTCCCGCAGCCGGCCGGAATGCGGCTCGACGTCCGCTACTACCCCTGCGACCTCATAGGCGGCGACTTCTATGACGTCCGCCCCCTCGGACCCGGCCGGTACGGCGTGCTCGTCGCCGACGTTTCCGGGCACGGCGTCGCCGCCGCGCTCTACACGATGTGGCTGAGGAGTCTGGCCGGGGTCCTCGGGGCCGTCGCCGATCGGCCGGCACAGTTCCTTGGCGCGATCAACCGCGAGCTCAGCGGGGTGACCCTCGCCGAAAGCTTCGCGACCGCGTTCTATGCCGTGGTGGACGTCGAGCGCCGTGAGGTCACGTACTGCAATGCGGGTCATCCGCCGCCCGTCCATTTCCGCGCCGGCGGCGCTCAGGCCGGCGACCTCGATACCGGCGGCATGCTGCTCGGCGTCGTTGAGACGGGTAGTTACGAGGCGGCAGCGGTGAGCCTGGAGCCGGGCGACTTGATCCTCTGCTACACCGACGGCATGACCGAGGTGATCGACCAACAAGGCGAAATGTTGGGTCAGGCGGGCCTGGCCTCGCTCGTGCAAAGGGAAATGGCCCGGCCCGAGGGAAGGCTGCTCGAACGGCTCTACCTGCACACCCGCGATATCTGCGGCGACGTCGCTCTCGTTGACGACATCCTCCTTCTTTCGATCGCGGCCGAGCAGTCTTGAAATCCTGCGCGGCTCGATGCGATAGGGCCGCATCGGCGGCCGTCCGCGCCGTTTTGCTCGCGATGCCGTGGTGAGCGGACCGGCGCCGGCGTCGTTCCCCGCCTCGCTTCGTGTTTTGTTTGACATCGCCCGCCCGGGCGACTATCATTTTTTGGCGGGCGCGGCGGGGCTGCGGATGCCGGACGAAAAACCGGCGGGCGAAGAGCGGAGGCCGCTTCAGTGATACACCATCCAATCGTGCTCGTCCCCAAGCTCGTCGTCCTCGCCGTCATCATCGTCGTCCTCATCATCCTCCACGGAGTTCTCCCTCCGGATCAGTTCCTCGTCGCGGTGTGGATCGCGCTGGGCACGTTCGCCGTCTTCTGTATCGTGCTCTGGACCGTCGTCTTCCGGATGCTGAAGAACCCCGAGTCGTGGATCAACAAGGCGTCGGTCCTGTCGCACCGGGCCCGTTCGGAGGACGGCTTCACGGCATCGTCGAACGAGTACGCCGATCTGGTGGGCAAGCGCGGCGTGGCCGTCACGCCCCTCAA
>JBDREM010000337.1:0-4366 GCA_043819695.1 Planctomycetota bacterium | reverse complement strand
GCGGCGCCGGTTCCGCCCGGGTACGTATAGAGGCAGACGTCGGCGGCGATGGTGAGCAGGATAATGGCGACCGTGTCCCAGGCCTTGAGCGGCAGGCCGAGGACCGTGGCGGTGCAGCCGGGGGCGTCTTCCATGAGTTCGACCCCAAAGGGCGGGCCGGCTTTCGGCGGCGCCGCGCCCGGTGGAGGAACTGCTGTGCGCGGTGGCGGAGGCGCTGCGCTCGGCGGAGCCTGCTCAGACTCGGGCGGCTGTTCGGGCTCGAGCTTGAGATCCTCGAGTTCATCCTCGGGCGCCTGGGGCTCGGGTTTTGGCCCTTCAGGCTGTTCGGGCTCGTTCGCGTCCGCCGTGGCGTCGGGCATTGTGAGTTCCCTCCTGGCTCCGAACCGGCATTGCTGGCCAGCAAATTCCCTCGGGCAGATTATAGGCTCTGCGTGCCGCGCTTCACAAGCATTATCGAGCGGCCGCGGGGGCGCGGGCATTTGTCAATAATTGTGCTTGCCAAGAGCGAGATCGTGGCGCAGAATATACTCGGCCGGTGGAGCATGCCTGGGGATGCTGCCCGGAGGGCTGGACATGTGCGGAAGATGGCTGCCGTATCTGTTGCACGAAGCGGCGGGCGATCCGGTACACAGTCGTTCGCCGCCGGGCTGTTGAGCGTCGTTGCGTGACGGCGTTCTTTTTCCTGGGCCAGAATTGAGGAGGGACCGCAATGAAGCGCGTATTGTTGTTAATGTTGGCGGCAGTGATTTGCGTCGGCGCGGCGGGCTGCTATGTCACGCCCGTGAAGCCGCCGCCGGGCTGGATTGTTGCGAACTTCAAGGCGCCGCTGTCGGCCGACAACCAGGAGGCCCGCATCGCCGGTGCGAAGACGGGCACGGCCACGGTCGAGAATTATCTCGGCATCATCTCGACGGGCGACTGCAGCCTTGAAGAGGCCACGAAGGACGTGGGTATCAAGAAGATCTCGTATGTGGATTACGAGTACTTCAACGTCCTCGGCGTGTACCAGCGTTTCACGGTCATAGTACACGGCGACTAGGCCGCCCGACACGCGGCTGAGACACACGCGTCCCCCGCCCAACACGCGGGGGACGTTTTTTTCGGAGTGTCCGATGTGGGCACGGCAGGCCGTGCCCCTACGGTGACGACGTTCGCGGCGGGGCGTCGTCCACCTGGCGATCCGGATTCTCGGAGTCCAGAGGCCACTGGGCGGGGTTCGCGGCGATATACTGGCGGAGCGCGTCCCATTCCTTTGCGTTTCGAATGACATGTTCGTAGTAGTTGCGCTGCCAGAGCGGGGCGCCGAGCGTTCCATGACGCCGGTTGAGTTCCTTCGTTACAGTCGCTTTGAACGACCTGACAATGGTGGACAGATCCCCGTGTTGTGGTTTGCCGAACGCCGGTGGCGTTTCTGTAGGGGCACGGCCTGCCGTGCCCCCGTCGCGCAACACGATGATCCCGTGCACGTGGTTGGGCATGACAACGAAGGCATCCAGTTCAACGTGTCTGTGATGTGTTGGCAGATCTTCCCACGCTGACTGAACGAGCTGCCCCGGCGCACTCAGGGCCATCGTGCCGTTGTTCACGCTGCCGAAGAGGCACTTCCGGTTGCGGGCGCAGATTGTGACGAAGTATGCGCCTCCTTGTGAGTAGTCGTGGCCTCTGAGACGGATGGAGCGCCGGTGGTGCTTTGTTGGATCGAAACCGGATACGGGCACGGCAGGCCGTGCCCCTACGGCGATAGCGTTCGCGGCGGGGTGTGCGACCGTGTGAGCGGGGGACGGATGGGGAGCGTTCTTCTTCTGCGAATTCGATGCGGGCCCGGCAGGCCGTGCCCCTACGGTGACGACGTTCGCGGCGGGGTGTGCGACCGTGTGAGCGGGGGACGGATGGGGAGCGTTCTTCTTCTGCGAATTCGATGAGGGCACGGCAGGCCGTGCCCCTACGCGCGGGGCGCTGCCGCGATGATGTACTTGGGCTGGCCAGCGGTCTTGCCCGGTACTTCGGTCAGTCTTGGTGGTCATATGTATCCGCGACCGGTGTTGACTTGCTGTCCAGACGCACCGCTATATCCCGAAGAGGATGCCGGCATAGCCGACGGCCATCTGGAAGGCGTCGGGCGGGTCGCCCGTCACGTCGTGGCTGGTGGTGTACTCGACGAGGGTCGCCTTGTAGGCTCCCATGGCCTTCGCGGCGGCCGCGGTCGCCGCGATGGCGCCGGCGCCGCACGCGTTCGAGTTGGTGTGCGCCTCGGCGACGACGTTGTCCGCGTCGAACGCGAGGGCGAGGTCGATGATGCGGCGGTCGTTCTCGCGCATCTTCTCACGCGCGGCGGCGCCGGCGCCCCAGGGCGCGAACCCGTAGCTCGGGCCGTAATGCGTGAGGTCGGTCGAGCCGAGCACGGCGACCGGCCGGCTGCACTCGGCGAGCGCGGCGCCGACGGCCGCGCCGGTTCCTGCTGCGGTCTCCGCCGGCGGCATCGCGATCGGCACGATGCCCGCGGCCGGATGCAGGTGCTTGATCATCGGGAGTTGGACCTCGATCGAATGCTCCTGCGCGTGCGAAGCGGCATCGTCGGCCAGGTGGCGCGGGCACTTCCCGAGCAGCAATTGTGCGAGGTCCTCATCGACGCGGGCCTCGCCGAGCGGCGTGTCCCACGAGCCGGCGGCGTAGACGGCGCCCGCCCGCGCGCCCCATGAGTGGACGGCGCCGAAGATGACGAACGCCTCGGGCGCGAGCGGCTGGAGCGACTTGATGACCTTCGCGGCCACGGCTCCGGAGTAGGCCCAGCCGGCGTGCGGCACGATGCCGGCGAGCGGCTTGGCCGGCTCGGCCGGCGGCTCGAAGCCCGCGAGGAACGCCTCGATCTGCGCTGCGGAATCGCCCGGATAGAAATGAGGTGCTACGGGTCTTCGTTTCATCGTGTGTCCTTTCAGATCGTGGTGCAAGACGGGGGAAAGGGGAAAAGGGAAAAAGATGCCTTTGCCGCCGCTTCACGAGCGTCGGCCCAAATCCTTCTGCCCTTCCCGGCGGTCTCCCGCCATCGCCTCTTGACCGGACTCGGGGCCATAGCGGGGCAAGCCGTTGTGAAATGTCTTTCCGTCCGCTTTTCCCATTTTGCCCTTTTCCCCATCTTACACCTGCTCGGGGCCCGGTGCGGCGGGCTCAGATATCTTTGAGCGCCACGTTCGCGGGCGATTGCCTCATCGATTCGTCGAACGCCTCGAGCGACTTGGCAATCTTGTTCAGCTCCTCCGACTCCACCACGGGCAGGTCGTCGGTCCCCTGCCGGTCGAGCGCGTCGACGACGAACGCGATGGTGATGTCGTCGATCGCCCGCGCGGGCTGGTAGGCGATCTCCCGCGACTCGCCCATCCGCGCCTCCGACAGCACGCCGCCGCTCACGAGCTTGTTCAGAATCTCGTTGACGAGCCGGATGGGCACGCCGAACGCGTGCGAGATCTCCGACGCCGTCCTCGGCTTTCCCCCGTCGGCGAAGTTCCGAATGAGATGCTGCGCGGTCCGGAGCGACACCAGCCGCTTGAAGTGATTGCTCGCCGCCATGCAGTCGGGCTCGAACTCGTACGTCTCGACGTTCTGGTGCGCGAACGACAGCTCGGCGCCGAACAGGACGACCAGCCAGCTTAACTGCAGCCAGATGAGGAACAGCGGCAGCGCGGCGAAGCTGCCATAAACCGCGCCGTACTTCGTCACGCCCACCTGGAAGCCGACGTAGATCATTTGCACGATCTGGAAGAGCGTGCCGGCCGCGATCCCGCCCACGATGCCTGATTTCAGGTTGACCTTCGTGTTTGGCATGAAGATGTAGACCAGCGCGAAGACCGACCACCCAAGGAGCAACGGGACCAGGTTCAGGAGCACGAACAGAACGGGGGCAAGGGCGCCAAGGCCGAACTGGTCGAACTTCTCCACGATCGTGCCTACGTGCGTTCGCAGTACGACCGTGATGCCGCTCGATACGACCAGCAGGACCGGACAGATGAGCATTATCGAGAGGTAATCGGTGAATTTTCGGATGATCCCCCGCGGACGCTCGACGCCCCAGATGTGGTTGAACGACTTCTCGATGTTGCCGAGAACCTTGATGACCGTCCACAGCAGGACGGCAATGCCCACCCCGGCCACGAGCCCGCCCTGAGCGTTTTGCAGTAGCTTCTCGGAGAACTCGATAATGTTGTTCGCGACCTCCTCGTGTCCCTTCAGGCTGCTTGTGATCTGCTCTCGGAGGACTTTTTCTATGCCGAATCCCTTGGCGATGCCGAACCCCATCGCGACCACAGGGACGATGGACATGATGGTGTAGAACGTGAGGGCCGAGGCGCGCAGGCTGCAACTGTCCGAGGCA
>JBDREM010000336.1:0-9119 GCA_043819695.1 Planctomycetota bacterium | reverse complement strand
ACCTCGCCGATCGGCACGGCGTATTCCTCACCGGACTGCTCGATCTGGAATTCGCCGTCGACGAATCTGAGGACGGTACAGTCGACGATGCCTCCGTCCCGCAGATGGATCGTCGCATCGCGCCCGGCCTCGGAATATGCGTTCGATTCGGCCGCCGGCTCGGCTGCCGCCGCGGGCCGCGCAAGCGCGCACAGAGCCAACGCACACACTGCCAATATCTGGATCACCAATCGCCTCATGCCTTCATGATACCCCCTTCCCGGTGCAACGGCAACATTGAAGCGGGAGGAGAACACCCCGGAACATGGTGCAAGGGAAGCCCGTTCGGAACGAACTTCCCCCGCGTTGCTCTGCATTCCGCAATCTGAAGTCTGCAATCGCCTGCGAAACGGCGATTACGATCAGGACTAAGATTACGACTCCGCGGCTCGACGGCATCAGAGAGCGGCAGGGCGAACGGGAATGTCCGCCCCCACCGCCTGAGACGTGCGTTTAGTACATTCCGCCGCCCATGCCGCCGGCGGGCATTTTGGGCTTCGCTTCGGGAATCTCGCTGACGATCGCGTCGGTCGTCAGGAGCAGGGTCGCGATGCTCGATGCGTTCTGCAATGCCGACCGCACGACCTTGGTCGGATCGATCACGCCGGCCGCGACGAGGTCGCAGTATTTCCCGGCGAGTGCGTCGTAGCCGTAGTTCACATCGCGGCTCTCGACGATTTTCTGGACGACGATGGCTCCGTTGACACCGGCGTTCTCGGCGATCTGTGCGCAGGGTGCGACGAGCGCCCGCCGAACGATGTCGACGCCGATCTTTTCGTCGCCGCTCGCCTTGATGCCGTCGAGCGCCTTGAGCGCGCGGATGAGGGCTACGCCGCCGCCGGGCAGGACGCCTTCCTCGACGGCCGCGCGGGTCGCGTGGAGCGCGTCCTCGACGCGCGCTTTTTTCTCTTTCATCTCGACCTCGGTCGCCGCGCCGACGTTGATCTGCGCGACGCCGCCCGAGAGCTTTGCGAGCCGCTCCTCGAGCTTCTCGCGGTCATAGTCGCTCGTGGTCGTGTCGATCTCGCGCTTGATCTGATTGATGCGGCCGGTGATGGCGTCGTCGGTGCCGGCTCCCTCGATGATGGTCGTGTTGTCCTTGTCGACGACGACTTTCTTAGCCTGGCCGAGCTGGTCGAGCGTGATGCTGGCGAGGTCGACGCCGAGGTCTTCCATCACGGGCTCGCCGCCGGTGAGGATGCCGATGTCGGCCATCATGGCCTTGCGGCGGTCGCCGAAGCCGGGCGCCTTGACGGCGCAGCAGTGGAACGTGCCGCGGAGCTTGTTGACGACGAGTGTCGCGAGTGCCTCGCCCTCGATGTCCTCGGCGATGATGACCAGCGCGCGGCCGGCCTTCGCGACGGCCTCGAGCAGCGGGATGATGTCCTTGACGCTCGAGAGCTTCTTCTCGTGGATGAAGATGTAGGGCTTCTCGAGCACGACTTCCATGTTCTCCATGTCGTTGATGAAGTGCGGCGAGATGTAGCCCTTGTCGAACTGCATGCCCTCGACGACGTCGACCGAGCTGTCGAGCGCCTGGCCTTCCTCGACCGTGATGACGCCGTCCTTGCCGACCTTGTCCATCGCGTCGGCGATCATCTTGCCGATCTCGGGGTCGTTGTTGCCGGCGATCGCGGCGACCTGCGCGATCTCCTTCTTCTCCTTGACCGGCTTGGACATCTTCTCGAGCTCGGCGACGATCGCTTTAACGGCCTTCTCGACGCCGCGCTTCAGGCCCATGCGGTTGGCGCCGGCGGCGACGTTCTTCAGGCCTTCCTCGTAGATGGCCTCGGCGAGGATGGTCGCCGTCGTCGTGCCGTCGCCGGCGATGTCGGACGTCTTGCTGGCGACCTCCTTGACCATCTGCGCGCCCATGTTCTCGTACTTGTCCTCGAGCTCGATCTCCTTCGCCACAGTCACCCCGTCCTTGGTGACGGTCGGCGCGCCGAAGCTTTTCTCGATGACGACGTTGCGGCCGCGCGGGCCGAGCGTTATCTTGACGGCCTTCGCGAGTTGGTTGACGCCTGCGCGAATGGCCTCCCGTGCTTCCTGATCGAAAGCGATTTTCTTTGCTGCCATGTTTCTCTTATCCTCCTGCCGCGGTCATATGCCCCGCAGACACAAAATTACGAAACGAAGCCATTTTGGGTGAATGACGAATGTCGAAGCCCGAATGACGAATCAAGTCCGAATGACGAATTACCAGCCGCCGGGAAGGAGTGGGACGCCGGCGTCGCGGCCCGCTCGGCCCGGCATGTTGCCGCATCATTCGTCATTGGCTTACTCGTCATTGATTCGTCATTCCGTCATTCGTCATTTCATGGTTACGCCACCACGGCCAGCACGTCCGACTCGGACATGATGAGGTACTCCTCGCCGCCCACGGTGACCTCCGTGCCGGCGTATGAGCTGAACATCACCCGGTCGCCGACCTTCACCTGCAACTTCTGTACCTCGCCGCTGTCGAGGACCTTGCCCGGACCGGCGGCGATGACTTCACCCTCCTTCGGCTTCTCCTTCGCGCTGTCGGGCAGCACGATCCCGCCCTTTGTCGTCTTCTCCGCCTCGAGCCGCTTGACGACAATCCTGTCTCCGAGGGGCTTCAGCCCAATCCCTTTCTTCGCCATAACATCCTTCTCCTCAAAACAGTGACCACTTCCCCCGCCGTGCGCCTGTCTGACGCCAGACAGGGCGGGCAACAGAAAGACAACGTGCTGCGTTCATTGCAGGCGGAAGCGCTGCGGGTCAAATCCCGGCGAGCGCCTCCTGCCCGAGTAATACCTGTTGACGGACCAGTCGATGGCGTGGACGAGCCGCGGCATGTCGACCGGTTTGGGCAATATGGTGATCGCGTCTTCGCTGAGGGCGCCCTGGATCGACCGCGTGCTGATGTCGACCGCGGTGAAGATGCACGGCACGGCCGCCCCGACGATGTCCTTGATGGCGTGGTAGATTTCGAGGCCGGAGTAGTCGGGCAGGCAGACGTCCATCACGACGATGTGGATCCGCTCCTCACGGACGATCCTGATGGCCTCGCGGCCGGACGGCGCACCGACGATGTCATACCCTGCCGGATCGAGCGTGTCGCGCAGCGCCTGTCGGCACCGCGGGCTCTCGTCGGCAACCAGGATTGAGAGTGGCTCGTCGTTCATCAGGCGCCTCACGCGCGAGACCGGATCGTCGGCTTTCCCTAAGCAAAACGCGTGCCATCGGGCAGCCCCGCTGCGATGAATGTCATAAGACATGTTCCGGGCAGAGGTTAGGGCGAGAGGCGGCAGCGGCCGCGCCGGCAATTGATCGCGTTTCGCTGTCACAATGGCAGTCGGCGTTCACCGGCCACCTCGAATTGGCAGGCCGGGGCCGCCCGCTCGCACGGGCCGGCGCCATCAAGGCGCAATACCAGGAACCCAGCCTGAATCACCTTCCCGCAGAGACGACAGAGGGTTCGAGGCCTTCTCTCTCTTAATCCTAATCTTACTCCTAATCCTAATCATAATCCTCTTCGGCAGAGCAAGTTGCGAAACAGCGATTACGAGTAGGAGTAAGATTACGAGAAACTCTCGCGCACACACGGTACGCTCCTTAAGTTACTGGTATTGCATCAAGCCGGCGCAGGACCATCTCGGTGCCTCGACCTTTGCCTCCTTCCTTTGCCTCCTTTCGCCGATTGACACGGGGCCGGAACGCTCTTATTATGGTGTAGTGACGATGTGCCGGTGTCTGTTTCCGGGAGAGATCAGATGCGCTCAGACACAAGCCGCCGGCCGCGGGCCGATGCCCCGCGCCTCGCATGCGTCTGTCTCCTGCTCGGGGCGCTCGGCGGGTGCGGCAAGACGGCGCTCGAGTATCTGGAGGAGTCGCGTTCTGCTCCCTCGGTCAAGGAAGAGGAGAGGCTCCTCACGCTCGCGCTCGACAAGGACCCCGACCTGAACGACGCCCGCCTGCGCCGGGCGTGGGTGTATGCGATGCAGCGGCAGCCGGAGGAGGCGCTCGGCGACTACGACGCTCTCCACCGGAAGACGCTCGCCCACTACGCTCGCGAGCTGGCGCGGTACGACGCTCTCGACAATGAGAAGAAAACGGAGCAGGGCCGGGCGGCGATCCTCGGCCGGCGCCGCCGCGAGTTGGCCTTCATTTTACACAGGCGCGCCCGCGCGCTCGAGCTCAACAGGAGGTACCCCGAGGCCGTCAGCAGCTACACGGAAGCGCTGCAAAACAACCCGGCCGTTCTCGACGTCTATGCCGACCGTGCCCGCGCTCACTTCAAGATGGGCCAATACGCCGAGTCGATGCGCGACTACCTCGTCATGCTTAACCGTGACATCCAGCGCGCCGGCGACGAGGGGCTCAACCGGCGGGGCGAATGGCGGCTCCTGCGCGGATCCGCGGCCTCCTGCGCCGGTGAGTGGGAGAGCGCCGCGGCCGATTTCCAGGTTGCCATTAACGGCCTCAAGGAACCGCACCGCAAGGCTCAGGCCTTCCTCGGCCTCTACGTCGTCGCCTGCAGGATAGGCAGCAAGGAGGACGCCGACCGCGTGCTCCTGTCGTACGCGACCGAGACGAACCTGAGATATAAGGGCTCGGCCCGCGCGAACACCTGGATATTCCGCGCCGTGTGGCACGTGGCGGGCCTGATCGATCAGAGCCGGTTCCTCGACCAATCCAAACACAGAAACGCAGCTCTGTCGGCCGAGCAAGCGGCGCGCGCACAATATTACATAGGCGCCCGTCTCCTTGTCGACGGAGCGAAGGAACGGGCGCGCGAGGCCTTCGCCGCCTGCGTCGCAATCGACAATCCGGCGCTCATCGAGTATCACCTCGCGAAGGCCGAGCTCGAACGCCTGGTTGTCGGCGGCAAGACCGCCGGCGAGTACGTCGCCCTGGCCGGGAAAGCGCCAAGCCGCGCCAAGGGCATCGAGCTGCTCACCCGGGCGCTGGCCGTCAACCCAAACCACGCCGACGCCCGCCGCAGCCGCGGCATTCTCTACTCGCTCAGCGGCCAGTACGATCGCGCAATCGACGACTTCACCAGGCTGCTCGCCGTCTGCAAGCGGCCCATCGAGCAGGGCGCCGCTCTGCGGTACCGCGCGTTCGCACGCGCCCGAAATGGCGACCACCTTGCGGCCGTCGCCGACTACGAAGCGGCGATCAAGGCCGATCCGAAGCTCTGGCGCGCGCGCGAAGGGCTGGCCGGGTCGCTCTGCGCGCTCCGCAGGTACGACGAGGCCGCCGCCGCCTACTCCGCGCTCATGGAGCCAGTCGGCTGGGACGACCTCGGCCCATTCTGGCACCGCGAGCGCGCCCTCGCGCTGACCTGCGCCGGAAAATGGAAAGAGGCGGCGGACGACTTCCGCATCCTGCTGAAGAACGAGGAGCCGGCCATCGTCTGCATTAACCTCTACATCGTCGAATGTAAGCTCGGCGACGCGGCCGGCGCGGCGAAGCGGCTGAAGGCGCACGTCGACGAACTGAAGCAGGCCGACTGGCCCAGCTCCGCCGCCCGCTACGTCGCGGGCCAACTCGACAAGAAGGTGTTCCTCAAGCTCTCGGAGCATTCGGACGACGCGGTGCAGGCCCGGCGAGTCTCACAGGCGTACTACTACATCGGGGCCGTGGACCTCATCCGCGGCGACAAGGCGAAGGCGCGCGAGGCATTCGCCAAATGCGTCGACATGGGCCGGGCCGCAAGCCAGGAGAGCTGGGAGTTCCGCATGGCCCTGGCCGAGCGCGGCCGGCACTCCAACTGGAGGTGACCTTGTGAAGACCGCTCTGCTGGCGGCCACCATGGCGGCCTGCTTGACCGGCGCGGCCGCAGGCGGCACGGGGACGACGGCGGGCGACTACGAAAAACGCGCCTACCACGCACCCAGCCCCAGGCAGCGGCTCGAACTTCTCGACAAGGCGCTCGCCATAAACCCGAACCACGTCCCCTCGCTCACGCACCGGGCGCGCGTCCGCCTCGCCCTCGGCGACAAGAAGCTCGCCCTTGCCGACAACGTGAGGGCCGCCGAGCTCGTGCCCGACGATCCCTTCGTCAACGGCGTCGCCGCCTTCTACGCGCGCGAGCTCAAGCAGTATGACAAGGCCGTGCGCTTCTACGGCCGCGCCGTCGCGATCGACCGCAAGAACTTCGCGCTGAGGGCGCGGTACATCGACGCGCTCATCAAGGCCCTCAAGATCGACGACGCCCTGGAGCACGCCAACTTCCTCGTCAGGCACTGGCCCAACGACCTGCGATCCTACGCCATACGCGCGAACGTCTACGAATGGGCCGGCCGGCACAAGGACGCCGTCGACGACCTCACGTGGCTCATCAAACACAGCCCGAACGATCCGATTCACTACGCCAGCCGCTGCGGCGATTACCGCAGCCTCGGCGACGGTGAACGGGCGCTCGCCGACGCCCAGGCGAGCCTCCGGCTCGGCCGCAGAACCTCCGGAGCTTACGCCGCGATCGGCTGCAGCTATGAGGTGCTCGGACAACTCGAACGGGCGCTCCGCGCATACGCAAAGGCCGCCGACAACGACGACCAGAAAGAGTACTACAAGATCTGGTCCTGCATCATCCTGCGAAAACTCGGCCGGCGACAGGATGCCGACAAGCTCATCAAGGAATTCCTCAAAAACTTCGGGCAGGACAAGTGGATCGCTCCCGTCATCAAATATCTCGCCGGCGAGATGACCGAGGCCGAGGTCATCCGCCTCGCCAAACACGAAGAGCCCGAGACGAACCGGCAGCAGTTCTGCGAGGCCTACTATTACATCGGCGCCTGCTACCTCGCCGACAAGGACCTCGACAAGGCCGAGGAATTCATGAAGAAGTGCCTCGAGCAGCGCGTCGTCGATTTCTACGAGAACGGCTTCGCCATTCGCGACCTCAGGACGATCAAGAAGCTGCGCGAAGAAGCGGCGAAGAAAGACAAGCCGCCCAAGTAAGACGGCGGGCGAAAAACAGGGACTGGCACATCGTTGCCTGTCCCGTTTTTCGCCCACGCTAAGCACATAGATAGGCCCCATAAGACCCACAGCTATTGCACTGCCAGGGAACCCGCATGAACCCCGCCAGGAAAGCCGAGCAACTTCGCGACCTCATCAACCACCACAACTACCGCTACTACGTCCTCGACGACCCCGAGATCTCCGACGCCGACTACGACCGCCTCATGCGCGAGCTCGAGGCGCTCGAAGCCGAACGTCCTGACCTCGTCACGCCCGACTCGCCAACGCAGCGCGTCGGCGCCGCACCCGCCGAGCAGTTCGATCCGGTCACACACTCCGTCCCCATGCTCAGCCTCGGCAACGCGATGAACGAGGACGAGATCCGCGACTGGCACGGCGGCCTCGTCCGCCAACTCGGCGAGGACGCGCAGATCGAGCTCGTCGCCGAGCCAAAGCTCGACGGCCTCGCCGTCGAACTCGTCTACGCGAACGGCATCCTTACCGTCGGCTCGACCCGCGGCGACGGCGAGACCGGCGAAGACGTCACCCTCAACATCCGCACGATCAAGCCCGTCCCGCTCCGCCTCGCCCGCCGCGGCAAGAAGCCGGCCCCGGCCCTGCTCGAGGTCCGCGGCGAAGTCTACATGCCCAAGGAGCAATTCGACGAGATGAACCGCCGGCAGGCCGACGCGGGCGAGAAGCTGTTCGCCAACCCCCGCAACGCCGCAGCCGGCAGCCTCCGACAGCTCGATCCCGCCGTCACCGCCGGCCGCCCGCTCGACATCTTCCTCTACGGCGTCGGCCGCGTCGACGGCGCCGCGTTCGAGACACACGCCGACTCGCTCGACCTCATCCGCTCGCTCGGACTCAAGACCGTCCGCGAGCGCCGGACGTGCAAGTCGCTCGATGAAGCGCTCGAATACTACCGCGAGATGATGGCCCGCCGCGACGACCTGCCCTACGAGATGGACGGCGTCGTCCTGAAGGTCAACAGCTTCGCGCAGCAGCGCGAGCTCGGCGTGCGCTCGCGCAGCCCGCGTTACGCCATCGCGTGCAAGTTCCCGCCGCGGCAGGAGACGACGGTGCTCCTCGGCATCACCGTCCAGGTCGGCCGCACCGGCGCGCTCACGCCCGTTGCCGAGCTCGAGCCCGTCCGCGTCGGCGGCGTCGACGTACGCCGCGCAACGCTTCACAACGAGGACGAGATCGCGCGAAAGGACGTCCGCATCGGCGACACCGTCGTGATTCAGCGCGCCGGCGACGTCATCCCCGAGGTCGTTGCTCCCGTCGTCGACAAGCGCACCGGCAAGGAAAAGAAGTTCACGATGCCGGACAGGTGCCCGGTGTGCAAGGCCGACGCGACGCGGCCCGAGGGCGAGGCCGTCCGGCGCTGCGTCGGCATCGCCTGCCCCGCGAAGCTCAAGGGCACGGTCGAGGTGTTCGCGTCGAAAGGAGCAATGGACATCGAGGGTCTCGGCACGAAGCTCATAGAACAGATCGTCGACGGCGGCAAGATCAGGGACCCTGCCGACCTCTACGATCTGAGGCTCGAGGACTGGGCCCGGCTCGAGCGGATGGCCGAGAAGTCGGCCCGGAACCTGCTCGACGCGTTCGAGGCGAGCAAGCAGCGGCCGCTCGCGCGGGTGCTGTTCGCGCTCGGGATTCGGAACGTCGGCGCACACGTGAGCGACATTCTCGCGTCGCACCTCGGCGGGATCGACGCGATCATGGCCGCGTCGGTCGATGAGCTGCAGGAGATCGACGAGGTCGGCCCGATCGTCGCACAGTCCGTCGCCGAGTTCTTCGCGAACGACGCGAACCGCGGCACCGTCGAGCGGCTCAAGAAAGCGGGCATCAAGGCGTTGTCGGAGGCGGCCGCCGCGCCCGCGCCGAAGGGGGACAAGTTCGCGGGAAGGACGTTCGTCTTTACGGGCAAGCTCGAGCAGATGACGCGGGAGGAGGCCGAGGAGAAGGTGCGGTCGCTCGGCGGGCGAGCGTCATCGAGCGTGAGCAAGAAGACCGACTACGTCGTCGCCGGCCCCGGCGCCGGCAGTAAGCTCGCGAAGGCCCAGTCCCTCGGCGTGGCCGTCATCAGTGAGGCGGAATTTCTCGACCTGTGCGTCGCCGAGTGAGTCTGTTGT
>JBDREM010000335.1:0-18565 GCA_043819695.1 Planctomycetota bacterium | reverse complement strand
TGTCCGACGACGATATTCTGGCCGCGCTCCTCGACCTGAACCTCGCCCGCGCCGAGGCCGAGGCGCGCTGAATGACCGTGCGGCGGCCTCATGTCGAGGTTCATCGGCCCGTCGCTCAGGTCCGGTCATTCAGGAGGTCTTGCGGGCGACCATCTCTCTCAGCGATTGCCATCCGGCCAGTTGCTCGGGCGAGAGCGTGGTCGACCAGCCGCTGGCGGCGTTGTGTTCCACGGCGCGGAGCCAGCGCCGGATTTTGCGCGGCAGCGCCGGCCGCTCGTTCACGACGAGCCCGGTCACGAGCTGGCGCTCGTGGCGCCGCCGGATCTGAAGCTTGCGGTCCTGGTGCAGCTTGTAGCCGAGCTCCCCGACGATGTGCTTCGTCATGCCGATGACGGCGTGGATGGCCTTGCGGTCGTCGATCTTGAACGAGAACGTCATGTCGTCGGCGTAGCGCGTGTAGGCCGCGTCGAGCTTACTCGCGAGCCCGGCCAGGCGCGCGTCCATCCTGTGGTTGACGAGGTTGCTGAGCCTCGGGCTTGTGGGCGCGCCGGCCGGCAGGCCGCCGCCGTGCGTACACAGCCGGACGAGCACGTCTGCGGCCTCGCGGTCCCAGCCGATCTTGCGGAAGAACGTGCGCACCCGTTTGGCCCCGGTCGCCGGGAAGAAGTCTTTCAGGTCCATCCGCAGGACGACGGCCTTTCCGACGTGCGGGCGCGCGTTGTCGACGACCGACCGCCCTCGCTCGAATCCCATCACCGCCGGATGACATTTGAGCCGGCCGAGAAGCCGGCGAAGGATGCGCTTCTGGAGCATCTTGGTCGCGGGATTCGGAGCCATTATCTCCCGTGTCCCGCCCGTGCGCTTGGGCATGCGGAACACTTGATATTCGGGCTTGAACGCCTTCAGTTCTTCGGCGGGCATGTCCAGCCGCCGGGCCAGCTCGTCGAGGCCGTAGCGGCCGGGCGGCTCCGCTTCTCCGCCGAACAGCCCCTTGAGGAAATCGAGCAGGCCCATCGGCGTCCGCCCGCAGGACAGATTAGAGGAAGCGGACAGGCCCGGTCAGGGGCCCGTCCGCGCTGCCTTGCCACGGATGCGATCCGTGCGGCTCTTTGTGAAGCAGTCCATTAGGACCCGGTTGACGAAACATCAACCTGTGCTCTGCATTTGAGCACCGCCAAGGCAGTGTCAGAAGCATACCCCCCTCTCCGGGCGAAGTCAAGCTTGGCGGGGCGGTCAATCACGTGCCCTTGACATCCCACCCACGTATCATCGGCCGGACTTCAAGATGCGGAATTGCTGCTATTCCTGTGCGCTCCCGGTGCCCGTGTACGGCCGCACCGGCGAGAGGCCGCAAGAGCGCCGTCGCCGGCAGTCTAAGAAGAACGACCTGGCTGCCCGAAGGGTCCAATAAGAGCGACCCGGCGAAGCGCGTTCCAGACGGGCGTTCGCAGATTGTCGCGCCTTTTTTTGCTCCCTAACTATCACCATTTCAAGGGCTTGACGTTCCTGCGGTCATTTATGCGTTGAAACAGGCGTGGCAGTGGCACGCGCTTTGCTCAACAGCAACTCGTCCGCTCAGGGGCGTACCTGAGCGGGCCAAGTGAATGGACGATGCAAGAGCAGTGTTTTCGGCCCTCTCCGAGAGGGACAATTAGAAAGGGCAGAGCAATGAAGTACTTTACAAGTATCGTGGTGGTTGCAGCGTTGTTCGTTCTTGTGGGGCAGGCGGGCGCCGCGCCCGTGTTCAGCGGTGATACCTTCCCCTGGTTCGGCACGCCGCCGAACGACGGGGGCACGTACGAGTTGCACAACGGGACATATCCCACAGACCTGTCGAGCACGCTGTTCTCGGGTGTGCCGGAGGACGGCTCGGCGAGCCGAAACGAGTACACCCTCACAGGGCTGCCGGGGTTCTCGACGCCGGCGGACACACCGTTTGCCGTGGCGGACCTCTTCTACCACAACGGAAGGACGATTGCCGTGACCACCGAAAGCTCAGTTCCGGTGAACCTGGACATCTACTTCTCCGATCCGGCGGGCGTGGACAGGACCTTTTCGTTCTCGTTCGACCTCATTCTCACGAGAAACACCGACGACCCGGTGGAAAGTGCCGATCGGTTGATACCGGTGGACGTCTTCTCGACGACGACTTTCATCGCCGGGCCGGAAAAATACACGCTCGAGCTGCTGGGCTTCAGCAATGACGGCGGCACAACGATGGCAGCGGAATTCGTCCTGTTCGAGGATGCCGACACGACCTCGACGTTGTACGGCCGGATTGTGCCGCCTCCGCCGGGGAAGGGCCCGGCCGGGGAAGAGCCGTCGCCGCTTCCCGAGCCGACGGCCCTGGGCCTCATCGGAATGGCTGTGCTGGCCCTTCGCAAGCGGAGGGCCTGACCTCAGCGGCGCGGCGCGATGCGTTCCCGCAGGCAGGCCGTGAGGCTGCTGAAAAAGTTCGTTCCTTGCCCTAAGTCCGACAAGAACGACTGGGCTGCTCGCAGCAAAACAGCCGCGGGTTATAGCTAACTCATTGCCTGCGCGGGCCGATGATTCAATCGAGGCGCCAGATTTCGACGAGCAGGAGTAGGCCGATGACAAGCGGGAAGAGGCAGGGTTCGTTGTCCGCGCCGCCCGACGCGCGGCCGGGCGAGAGCGGCGGCGAGAGCCTTAAGACCGACGACCGAGATGACAGGCCCGGGGACCCGTCCGACTTGGCGGCGTCGCACATGCCGATACGGTCGAAGCTGATGCTGGGGTTACTTGTTCTGTCGATCACGCCGCTGATCGCGTTGGGTTGGTTCGTCTGCGAGCGCGTGGCCGAGGCCCAGCGGTCAGCCGTCATAGAAGTGCAAAAGGTCTGCCACAGAGGGACCGAGAACGTCTACGGCCTGAGCCGGCAGGCGGCAAAGCAAAGGGGCGAGCAACTCTCGAAGGCCGTTGTCGCCTTTCTCGAGAAGAATCCGGACGCTTCCCTGTGCGATCTGGTGAAGGTCAAGGCGCTGGAGAGTGCAATCAAACAGGATGTCACCACCGGGCTTCTGACGTCGGTCGACGTGCTGCTCGACGATCAGCCGCTCACCTTTCTTGAACTGGCGGCTCCCTCGAAGGAGACCCCCGTGCGCGCCGCCGACGGCACGAAAGCCTTCCGGGCACAGCCGGCAGGCATCGTTCTCGGCCAGGACATGAAGACGCGGCGTCGACAACCGTACACGTACATCGCCAGGGTCCGCGGAACGAACCTGAAGATCGCCGTCAGAACGCAGGACCTGGGCGTCGAGAGCGTGGTGACCGAACTAGCCGGCACGATGCAGAATATGAGCGCCGGAACGCAGGAGAAAACATACCGAGCCATGGACGACCTCAAGACGGTGCTGGTCTTCGGGGTGATCGGTATCGTCGTGGGCGTGACGGTCATCAACGGCCAGGTTGTCCGGACCATCACTCAGCCCATCGGGAAGCTGACAGCCGCGGCCAAGAGCATCAGCAGGGGAAGGCGTGACGTGGATCTGGACGTAGGCGGCGGGGCCGAGGTGCAGGCTCTTGCCCAGGCGTTCAAGAAGGCCACGGGCGACCTCCGGGAGTATGCGGCCTCGCTCGAAACGAAGAACGTCGAGTTGAACGCCGCCCGCAAGATGGCGGAGAACCGCGCCTGCGAGCTGCAGGAGGCCCAGGAAGAAATGATGCAGATGGGGAAGATGTCGAGCCTGGGCAGGCTCGTCGCCGGTGTCGCCCACGAGATCGACGCTCCAACCGGCGCGATGTACAACGTCTCGGCCACCGCGGCCAGGTCGCTGGATACACTGGTCGGCGGGCTCGGACGGCTGCGCGAGATGGCTCCGGAGGATTTCGCCCGGTTCCAGCACTTTCTCGACGTTGCCGTCGCGCGGCAGTTCGTGCTCGACCGCGGATCGAAGGAGGACAAGACCGACCTTCGCAACAAGCTGCGGGCGAGCGGGGTCGAGAACGCCGAATCATACGCGGAACTGCTGGCACAGTGCCGTATCACCGACCCGGACGACGCCGTGAAGCTGTCGAACCTGCTCGAGAAGTACGACATTCGTTCCGTCTTTACCGGTCTGCTCGAGATCCACGCCTGCGCCGCGACCAGCCGCTCGAGCGCGGACAAGATTACAAAGATCGTTCGGGCGCTCAAGTATTACTCGCGCGGAGACGAGGACCAGAAGACAAAGTGGGCCACCGACATCAACCGGACGATCAAGGATGCGGCCATCATCCTTCACAACCGCATCAAGCGCCAGGCGAACCTCGAGCTGACGCTGGCCGACGGCCTGCCTCCGGTGGAATGCATGGGCGGGATCGTGGAGGTATGGGTGAACCTGCTGACGAACGCCTGCGACGCGATCGAGGAGAAGCACCTGGCCACC
Source organism: Planctomycetota bacterium (assembly GCA_043819695.1). Taxonomy (GTDB): domain Bacteria; phylum Planctomycetota; class PUPC01; order PUPC01; family PUPC01; genus CAYLQD01. The sequence goes on along the minus strand of JBDREM010000335.1, from coordinate 14,180 downwards.
CGCGGCACCATCCGAATCAACAGCTTCCGCAAAGGCAAAGAGGTCCATGTGACGGTCACGGACAACGGTGTTCCGATTCCGCCCGAGGTCATCTCAAATGTGTTCGTCCCCTTCTTCACCACCAAGCCGCCCGGCAAGGGAACGGGCGTCGGCCTGTCGCTCGTGATGAGCACCGTGAAGCGCGACGGCGGCACCGTTGCGCTCGTGGCGGAAAAGGACGGGTTCAAGGGATTTGAGATCACGTTCCCGCTCGACAGGGTCGATGAAAACGCAGGCTGAGACCTGCAGCCGATCGCCCCGAGCCCTCAAGAACCAAGGGGCCCCGCCGCACTTCCTCCTGTCCAGGCGCGTGTACTGTTCAGCCCAGGCTACGTTCAATCGCTCCGAGCACCGGTGGTAACGTCATCGACCTTATCACACAGCCTGTGGAACGGCGACGCATGCAAGTGTCTCGCGAAATGGGGGCTCGGATGAGGTCGCTGGACGCGGAGGCGGGCGAACAGCCGTGTGAGGCGGAGGCCGGCACCCAAATGTGGTCCGAGCCGCTTGGAGCACGCCTCTGCGTTGTGAAGCTGGCCGCACGGGCGGGGCGGGGGTATAGTTTCGCTCTGCCGGCGGTTTGAATCTGCTCGAGGGGACGCCGGTCGGTCGGCGACCCGAAAACACTGACGGAAAGCACACAAACCCCCGCGTCGCAAAGGCGCCCGTTTCTTCCACTTGCGACATTGCGCGAAGGGCTTGTCGCGCAAATTCACTTGTCTCAACGCGAAGATTTGAGTAACTTGGGAGACGGAGCAACGTGAGGACCGTGAATGAGCGAACAAGAGAACGAAGACCGCACCGGCGGCGCGAGGCTGCGGAAGCTCGCCGTCAAGAGACGCTACGACGAACTCGAGGCCGCGTGGACCGACGCGGTCGAGAACGATTCCGTCGAACCGGCCGAGCTGCTGGCGGTTCTCGATAAAGCCGCGCGCGGCGCCGGCGCCGAGTTCATCGACTCGCTCCTCTGGTTCCTGCTCAGCGAACGCGCCGAGCGGAAAGGCCCCGAGGACGGCCTCGACGTCGCGAAGGCGGCCGTGCCCATCTTCCCCGAGAGCGACACCCTGCGGCAGGAGACCGCGTCGCTCTACCGCGCCGCGCACGCATCCGTGAGCGGAATCGGCCGGATTATTGAGATGACGCTCCTGCACAAGGACACGCCGCTGCCCGAAGCAGTGGGGCGCATCGACAAGCTCCTCTCGCTGTCACCGGGAAGTTACGTGCTCGATCCCGCCGTGTTACTGCCCGGCAAAGTGACCGGGCTCAACTCAGAAACGGAAGCTCTTGAGGTGGCGTTCGGAGATCAGGTCCGTTCGTATGACGCCGCCGCCGCCGACTCCCTCGAGCGTCTTGAAGCCGACGACTTTCGTGCGCTCTTCGCGTTCGACCCCGAGAAGCTGCACACGCTCGCACACGAGCAGCCCGACGAACTCGTCACGCGGACACTCCGCGCGCTCGGCCCGAGGATGACGTTCAAAACGCTCAAGTCGCGGCTCGCCGAAATCGTGCCGCCCGCCGCGTGGCCGAAGTGGTGGTCGATGGCGAAGCCGAAGCTCCGCCAGGCCGCGTGGGTCGAGATGTCCGACAAGGCCCAGCCCACGTTCACGCTCCGCAAGCAGCCGATCCCGTACGAGGCCCGCCTCAAGGCGCGGTTCAATAGCGCGGACAACGCGCCGGACAAGTTCTCCGCCGTCATCGACTACCTGAACGAGCCGGGCGATCCGGACGCCGGCGTTCTCCAGTTCTTCGGCCGCGAGCTCGGCTGTCTCGCCGGCGAGCTGCGCGATGCCGACCCGGCCGCGGCGCTCGGCGCACTGGCGCTCACGTCCGAAATGCACCGAATCGCAGCCGACGCCGGCCCCGCGCCGGACACGTCTGCGGCGCTCCCGATCCTCGACAACGCAGACTTGCAGACTTTGATGCAGCCGGTGCACAACGACGACGTCATCCGCCTCATTCTCGTCCTCCTGCGCGAGGCGGCGCCCGGCCGGTGGCCCGAGATCTACGCCGCCACGATGCCCGGCTGCTCGCAGGCCGGGTGCGACGTGATCGCGCGGGAGCTGACGAAACACGGCGATCTCGACGGCCTCCGCTCAGCGGTCGATGAGATCCTCGCACGCCCCGAGCGGCACGTCGCCGCGCTCTGCTGGCTCTGGAGAGCGGCCCCGGACGCCGCCGATTCCGGACCGCTCGGCGGCGTCGACCTGCCCGGCGTCGCCGTGCACCTCTTCTCCGCCGCCCAGTTCCTCGCGCGTGCCACGTCGCGGAAAAAGGTCGACACCGACTATCTGCTGCCGCAGGTGCGGGCGGCCGTGGCCGCGAGAGAATATGCCCTCCTCCACCAGGCGCTTGAGAAGGCCGACGCCGGCCGCGCACGCAGGATCAAGAACGCGGTCGAGCGGCACATCTGCCTGAGTGATTTGGCCTGCTCCCGCGTCCACGAAGTTCTACGCCGCACACACCCGGACCTCTTCATCGAAGCGGCCGAGCCCTGGGAGGAGGACGTCATCTACACGACCGCGGCCGGGCTGAAGAAGCGGAAGGACGAGCTTCAGCGCCTGATGTCCGGCAAGATGGCCGAGGCGGCCCGCGCCGTCGGCGACGCCGCGCAAGACGGCGACTTGAGCGAGAACGCCGGCTGGACGGCCGCGCTCGCCGAACGCGACCGGCTTGCGACGACGGCGACGCGCATGCAGGAGGAGATTTCCAGGGCACGCATCATTCCGCCCGAACTTGCACAGAGCAAGACGGTAACCGTCGGCAGCGCCGTCGACGTCAAGAACGTCGCATCGGGCGACGCGAGCACTATGACCTTCCTCGGGCCGTGGGACGTCGACCACGACCGGGGCATTCACGCCTACAGCGCCGGACTGGGCCTCGCGTTCATGGGCAAGGCGAAGGGCGCCCACGTGAACGTCGAGTTCGACGGCCAGGAACACACCTGGGAGATTCTCGACGTTCGCCCGGCAATACAGGAGGCAGACTGATGGACCAGCCGATCGAGGGACTCGTTGCCGCGCCGCACACGCCGATGCACAAGGACACCAGCGTCAATCTCGACATGATCGGCCAACAGGCGAGACTCCTCGCCGCGAACGGCGTCACCGGCGCGTTCGTCTGCGGCTCGACCGGCGAGGGGGCGTCGCTCACGGTCCCCGAGCGGATGCAAATCGCCGAGCGCTGGATGGCCGGGGCACCGGATGCGCTCCGCGTGATCGTCCACGTCGGCCACCTCTGCATCAACGATTGCAGGACGCTCGCCGCGCACGCGCAGCAGATCGGCGCGTTCGCCATCGGCACCGTGGCCCCGTGTTACTTCAAGCCGGCGACGCTCGATGACCTCATCGACTTCTGCGCCGAAATGGCCGCGGCCGCGCCCAAGCTGCCATTCTACTACTACCACATCCCGGCCCTCACCGGCGTTACCTTCCCGATGACCCAGTTCCTCGAGACCGGCGCCGAACGCATCCCGACGCTCGCCGGCCTCAAGTTCACCGCCGAGAACCTGATGGAGTTTCGCCAGTGCCTGCGCGTGCAGGACGGACGGTTCAACGTTATGTTCGGCCGCGACGAAATCTTGCTGGCCGCGCTCGCGCTCGGCGCCCGGGCCGCCGTCGGCAGCACCTACAACTACATGGCCCCGCTGTATCTGCGCATCATCGACGCATTCGAGTCGGGCGACATCGAGAGCGCCCGCGCCGACCAGTCCCGCGCCATCGACGTTATCAGCCTGCTTCACAAGTACGGCGGCGGCACCGGCAAGGCCATCATGAAGATAATCGGCGTCGACTGCGGACCCGTCCGCCCGCCGCTTCGCAGCCTGTCGGACGAACAGCAGGCCGAGCTGCGCTCAGACCTCGAACACATCGGCTTCTTCGACTATTGCTCACGCTGACTGAATGACCGCGTCATCAGACCGCCGTATACCCCCCGTCGATGACGACGTTGCTGCCGGTGACGTAGCTCGATGCGTCGGACGCGAGGAAGATCGCCGCCGGGCCGAGCTCCTCGGGCTTGCCGGGCCGCGCCATCGGAATCCGGTCCATCCACACGCCGCCATACTTCGGGTCCGCGAAGTACGGCCGCAGCGTCGGGCCCGGTCTCGGGGTTGATTTCGGCGGCGACGATGTCGGCGCCCACGAGAGCGCGTGCGAACTCGCGGCCAAGCCCCTCGCCCGCGCCCGTTACCATCGCCGCCTTGCCGGAAAAACTGAACGGGACCTTCTTCATGGCCCCACCCCCTTCAGAACGTGTGTTGTTCCGCGAACGGCGCTGGCCGATTCGCGATGCACCGCGCGAGAATCATACGCGATTTGGTGCGAGAACACACCAAATGTTCGGAGCTAACCGCTTCGCGTAATGATGTAAGGTCAAGGGGGAAGCCGCTCCGGACGCGACGGAGCGCGTCCCTCCCAGCCGCAAATAAAGAACGCCGCCATAACCTACTGCCGGCCAACACCTTACGTTTTTAATGGGTGCCTGGCACCCGTTCCGTGCACCCGTTCCGTGCTCTGTCGTGGCCGCTATTTCGCGAAACACCTGGAGCTCAGCGCCCGGGCTCGCCGGCCGTCCAGAGCTTCGGCTCGAACCACGCCGAATGGTCCAGGTCATTCCCGTTGCCGGCGTCGCCCACGATGAGCTCCAGCTTGCGGACGCCCTTCAGGCCGACGTCGACGGCGACGAGGTTCGACCGGCCGCTGAGGACTTCGCTCCTGAATAGCTCGCGGCCGTCGCCCAGCACCTTGAAGACGGCCGAGCCGTGCCCGCCGGAACTGTCCGTGAGTCCGACGGCGGCCGTCAGCCGCGCCGCGTTCTCTGGCAGGCGATAGACGAGGCGCGACGGCGCGTGTGCGACGATGAACTTTTCGTACGTCTTGCCCGCCTTCCGGCATACGCCGGTGCGGTTCATCTCGCGCGGCACCACGTTCCGGCCGAGGGTCGCCCAGCCGACGGTCGCAAGCTCGGGATCGACGTCGGACAGGAACGTGCTCGCCGGCGTTCGGTCAGCAGCGGGCGGGCGGGAATGGGCCCGGCCATTGCGCGTGTCCGTCTTGCCGCCGGGCGCCGGGGTCTGCGTATCGCGCGTGCCCGTCTTGCCGCCGGGCGCCGGGGCCTGCGTATCGCGCGTGCCCGTCTTGCCGCCGGGCTGGCCGGGCTTTCTCGGTTCGGCGAGTTTCGCGGCCACGATCACGAAGATCAGGAGAGCGGCCGCGACGGCGCCCGCGATGATCCACGGCACGGGGCTTCGGCGTCTTCTCCGAACGGCCGGCGATACGGCCGTGTCGCCGGTCGGCGTCGGCTTTCTCGGGACGGGCTTGCGCGCGGCCGGCCGAATAGCGGGGCGTTGGGGCGCCGCAATTGCCGCCTGAAGACTGTCGAGCATGGCGCCCGCGGCCGGATAGCGCCGCGCGGCCTCCTTGGCCATTGCCTTGCGCACGATCGCCGCGGCCAAGGGCGACACGTCTGGGTTCGCCTTGCGCGCGTCGGGCACGGGCTCGGCGAGGTGCTTCGCCATCACCTCGTTGCTCGAGCCGCCGGCGTAGGGCGCCTGGCCCACGAGCATGTGGTAGAGGGTGGCGCCGAGCGAGTAGATGTCGCTGCGGCCGTCTATGCCATGCTCGCCGCGGATCTGCTCGGGCGAGATGTAGTTCGGCGTGCCGACGGCGACCCCGGGCTGCGTGAGGTCGGCGTCGGTCACCTCGATCTCGCGGGCGAGCCCGAGGTCGGCCAGCTTCGCCGCGCCGTCGGCGTCGACGAGGATATTGTCCGGCTTGACGTCGCGGTGGACGAGGCCCGCCTCGTGGGCGCAGTCGAGCGCGCGGGCGACGTCGCGTGCGATTTCGAGCGCGCGCCGCTCGGGGAGCACGCCCTTGGCCTTCAGCATCCGGGCGACGGTCGGCCCGGAGACACACTCCATCGCGAAGTAATAGTACGCGCCGTCCTGGCCCGCGGTTATCGCTTGAACGATGTGTGGGTGATTGAGCTTCGCGGCGGACCGCGCTTCTCGGAGGAACCGCTCGGTGAACGTCTTGTTGCGCGCGAGGCGCGGCGGAAGGATCTTGAGCGCCACGATCCGGTCGGCCGAGATCTGCCGGGCCTTGAAGACCGCGCCCATGCCGCCCTTGCCGAGCTTGCTGATGATCTCGAAGCCGCCGACGATTTGCTTATCGGGCTCCGGCGGCCCGGGCGCGGTTGTGTCGCGACTCTCAGGTTCTGCCATGCGGCCTGTTCCCAAGGGTGCGGAAGAATATTATGGTTTCCGGGGCTAAATGACGAACGACGAAGCCCGAATGACGAATGCAGCGACACTTGGGGATCTGACGGCTTTGGTGAAGCCGCTGGCCAGCCGCGGGTACCTTGGTCATTCGGATTTCGTCATTGGTCATTCGTCACTGCACCTCGTACATTCGTCTGCGGCCCCACTTCGCCGAGAGCCATAATCGTGAGCCGCACCCCTTCCCGCGTTGTTGTCGGATTATATCCGTGCCCGGCGGCCCTGTCACCGCTTTTCTACGCACCCCGGGCGGCCATGTGACGCTGGCCGGTTCGCCCAGGGTGCGCAAGATATCGTATGGTGTTCTGTGAGACGCGGCGCGGCCCGTATGTGGCGGCATCGGCCGCCCTGTGACCAACACCGGCCGCGCTTCAAGCCCCGTGAGGGGCGTGAGATGTGTAGCCCACAGCGTGAGCTGTGGGGTTTCGGTGCGCGAAAGGACCAGCCCGTGAAACGGGCGAAAGAAGGGAACCCTGTGCGACTATGTGCTCGTCTGAACGTCCAGACGAACACATAGTTCCGAGGGAAGCGGCCTTTCGCACCGCTGGGGCTGTGCGCATACCGACGCCTGGTTCCCACAGCCTCCCGGATGCGACGGAGCGCGTCCCTCCCCTCTGGGCTACGTGTGTAACGCCCGCTTCGCGGGCTGTTCAGCAACTGCGCCGCAAGACCGAACAACCATAATCCGTTGTCGCACCCAGCCCGGCCCGCCCGGGGTTTTTCGCTTGACATCTCCGCCGCGGCGCGTAGATTACTGTGATACGTGTCGCTAAGTACAAGGGAATGTTCGCAGGAGATAACTCTGAACAAAACGGGAACGGGAACAAGACCGGTCTGGTAGTGTTCGCGTTGCCGCAAGAGAAAGCACCCCATGGCCGGACCTTCATCAAATCCCCCCTCGCTATCTTCTCCTGACCTGAATCAAGCCGTTATACTTTCCCTGAATTCTCGCCGACTTCGTCCGCATTCCTGGTTCTCTTCTGCGTTTTCGTCCTGAGGACCGAGGCCCCATGCCAGTGGACCTTTTCAGCATAGACTGCGAATGCGGCTGCGCGGCCAAGGTGTCCGCCGACCGGCTGGCGGACATCCTGCGTGAGGTCAACCTCCCGACCCGGCCGGAGGTCCTCGTCGGCGCCGAGACACTCGACGACGCCGGCATCTACCAGATCTCAGACGAGCAGTGCCTCGTGCAGACCATCGACTTCTTCCCGCCGGCCGCCAGGGACCCGTACACCTACGGCCAGATCGCCGCGGCCAATTCGCTGAGCGACGTGTACGCGATGGGCGGCGAGCCGCTGATGGCCCTGGCCGTCGTCTGCTTCCCTGCAAAGACCCTCGACGCCGAAGTCCTGCAAGAGATCACCAAAGGCGCTGTCGACAAGCTGCGCGAAGCGGGCGCCGTGCTCCTCGGCGGCCATTCCATCATTGACGAGCAGCCGAAGTACGGTCTCGCCGTGACCGGGGTCGTCAATCCGGCGGACATAATGGACAACGCGCACGCTCGGCCCGGCGACGCCCTCATCCTCACCAAGCCTCTCGGCACCGGCATCACCATCGTGGCGGCGAAGGCCGGCATGGCCAGCCGGGAGCAGGAAGGACAGGCGAATCGGAGCATGAGCGCGCTCAACGCCGACGCATCGAGGATCGCGCGCGAATGCGGCGCCACGTCGTGCACCGACGTCACCGGCTTCGGCCTGCTCGGCCACGCGCTCCAGATGGCAAGGGCGAGCGGCGTTTCGATGGAGTTCAATGTTGATGCGCTGCCCAGGCTTGACGGCGTGCTGGACTACGCGGCAATGGGGCTGTTGTCGGCCGCGACGTATTCGAACCGCGCGTACGTAGGCGACGCGGCCAGGTTCGACGACGACATTGCGTTGGCGGAGCAGGACCTCCTGTTTGACCCGCAGACCTCGGGCGGGCTGCTGATCTCTTGCCCGCACGGAAAAGCAGAGGAAGCGATCCGCCGGGGCAGAGAGCGCCTGTCGACTCCGTGTGCGGTGATCGGGACCGTGACAGAAACGGAAGGCGAGACGCGAATACGGATCAGGCGCGGCCGCTGATGAGAGCGTGGTAGGCCGAGGAGAGACCCAGATGGCCTCGTTCAAGAATGTCTTCGCAAGTTGGCGGGGAGTTGTCGTTGCCGGGCTCGCTATCGGCGTGCTGGCGGCGGTGTTGCAGAAGCTCGGCAATCCCGGGAACATGGGGATCTGCACCGCCTGCTTCGAGCGGGACATCGCCGGGGCGTTGGGGCTGCACCGCGCGGCGGTCGTCCAGTACCTGCGGCCCGAGATCATCGGGTTTGTCTTGGGCGCATTGATTGCCGCGCAGGTTTTCGGAGAATTCCGGTCCCGGACGGGTTCGGCGCCGGTCGTCAGGTTCGTGCTCGGCGCTTGTGCCATGATCGGATCGCTCGTCTTCCTGGGGTGCTCTTGGCGCGCAATGCTGCGCCTGGCGGGCGGCGACGGGAACGCCATCTTCGGCGTGCTCGGCCTGATCGGCGGCATCTGGATCGGCACGCTCTTCATGAGGAAAGGCTACGGCCTCGGGCGGACACAAAAAGCTCACGCCGCAACGGGGTGGGTGCTGCCGGTGATCATGCTCGGCTTGCTCGCGCTCAGGCTGCTCTGCCCGCCGCTCGAGGGCGAAGCCATGAGCGGCGTCCTGTTCTACAGCCTCGAAGGCCCCGGGGCGCAGTATGCGGCACTGGCCCTTTCGCTCTGCGCGGGTCTTGGCATAGGGTTCCTGGCGCAGCGGAGCCGGTTCTGCACCGTGGGGGCGTTCAGGGATCTGATCCTCTTCCGGAGCCCGCACCTGCTCTGGGGCGTCCTGGCGTTGGCGGCGGCGGCGTTCGTCACGAATCTGATCGTGGGGCAGTTCAATCCCGGTTTCAAGGGGCAGCCGGTGGCGCACACGGCCGGCCTGTGGAACTTCGCCGGAATGGTGCTGGCCGGGCTGGCCTTCGCGCTGGCCGGCGGCTGTCCGGGGCGCCAACTCATCATGGCAGGCGAAGGCGACGGCGACGCGGCGGTGTTCGTTCTGGGCATGATCGTGGGCGCCGGGCTTGCCCACAACCTCGGCCTGGCCAGTTCGCCTAAGGGGGTGGGCCCGCACGGGATCACCGCAGTCGTCGCAGGTCTTGTCGTTTGCCTGTTGATCGGTTTCACCATGCGCGAGAGCACAGAATGACGGAGAAGCTAAGTGAGCACGATTGTTGACGCCGGTGGGCTGTCCTGCCCGCAGCCCGTGCTGATGACACTGAGCCAGATTCAGAAGAGCGGCTCGGGCGAGATCATCGTGCTGGTCGACACGCCCGCGTCCAAAGAGAACGTCAGCCGCGCGGCGACAAGCCAGGGATGGGAAGTGAAGAGCATCGTGGAAGAAGGCGACGGCTATCGGGTCACGATAGCAAAGGATTGACTTGGCCCTTGTGGCGGCGATGAAGGGAACGTAGATGGCCGAGCGTGAAGGACGGTTCCTGTGCATCTGGCTCGCGGCGGCCCTGTCGGGCTGTGCGTCGTCCGACCGGGCGGTCATGGTCGACAGGGAACGGTGCGAGGCGCGTTTCGCCGCCGTGGTGCAGAAGACCGACGCGCCAAGGATGAACGACTGGGCCTCGGCCGGCCCGGCGCTCCTGGGATCAAGGGGGGGACGGTACGAGAAGTACTTCGTTTTCCTGACAGACGCCGGGGCCGCCGACGTGCATGCCGCTTTGCTCGAACTGGGCGCGCGAATCAGGACGGCACACCCGGTCGAGCACGCCGCGAACTACAAGGGCCTTCCGCCAGACACCACCGCCGGCGACCCCGTCCAGATCTTTGTGGAATGGCAAGCGGGCGGACGGACCTGCCGCCTGGCCTACGAGGATTTCTTCGCCCAGAAGATCATCACGGGGAAATCCGAGACCATCAGGCCCTGGACGCCGCACTTCGTTTTTCACGGCACCGGCGCGCTGCAGAAGAGACGAACCGGCTGCATCGCCTGCACCCATAGTTGCTCGGGCGGCATCATCGCGAACAACCAGCTTCCTCTGCCGGGCCCCATCCCGATCCTGCGGGCCGATTGGAGGAAGCTGCCGAAGCCCGGGACCAGGGTGACCGTTGTCATCAGGCCGATCCCCGCCGCATTGAAGGAATGACCGTGGAAGTGTACCTCGATACCGCTGCGACGTCGCGCTGGAAGCCGGAATGCGTCCACGAGGCGATGGCCCGTTTCATGCGCGAGGTCGGCGCGAGCCCGGGCCGGTCCGCACACGAGCCCGGCATCCGCGCCAGCAGGGTTGTTGCGGACGCAAGAGAGAAGGTCGCGGATTTGCTGGGTGTCGGCGACTCGGCCCGGGTCGTGTTCACGCTCAACTGCACGGAGGCGCTTAATCTCGCCATCAAAGGGATTCTGCAGCACGGTGATCACGTGGCCGTGACCGGCATCGAGCACAATTCCGTGATGCGCCCGCTGTCGGCGATGACGAAGGAACGCGGCGTTGCCGTGACACGCGCGGAAGCGAGCCCCGACGGCACGACCGACCCGGACGCAGTGAGACAGGCCATCCGACCCGAGACCGCCCTGATCGTGATGACCCACGCGTCCAATGTGACCGGCGCGATACAGCCGGTCGAAGAGTGCGGCCGGATCGCGCGAGAGCACGGTGTCCCCTTCCTGGTGGACGCGGCGCAAACGGCAGGCTGCATCCCGATCAATCTCGGCCGGCTCCCCATCGACATGATGGCGTTCAGCGGACACAAAGGTCTGATGGGGCCGCAGGGCGTCGGAGGGCTCTACGTCCGGGAGGGGATCGATCTTGCGCCGCTCAAGCAGGGCGGCACCGGAAGCGCCTCCGGCAGCGAGGACCAGCCCGAGATGCTGCCGGACAAATATGAGAGCGGGACGCCCAACACACCCGGCCTCGCCGGCCTGTCCGCGGCGCTCGACTTCATCGCTTCGGTGACGGTCGAGGAGATCCGCTCACACATGTGCAGGATCGGCAGGGCCCTCCTCGAGGGGCTCGCGGCGAACGGCGGCCTCATCCTTTACGGGCCCCGCGACGTGGAACGCAACGTCGGAGTCTTCTCCTTCACCGTCGGGGGACGCGACCCTGCCGAAGCGGCGGCCGAGCTCGAGCGCCGTTACGGGATCATGACCCGCGTTGGGCTCCATTGTGCTCCGTCCGCACATCGGGCCATTGGCACATTTCCCGCGGGCACGATCCGGGCCAGCATCGGATACGACACGACCAGGGAGGAGGCCGAATACTTCCTGCGGTCGCTGGCGGAGATGTGCCGTGGCTGAGGCCCGCTGCATCGTCATCTTCCCGTCGACCCATTTCGCACTGCGCGCCGAACGAGCCGCCCTGGAGGCCGGTATTCCGGCCCAGATGATCCCCGTGCCCAGGCACATGTCGCCGGACTGCAACATGGGCATGGAAGTACCCATCGAGCAGGAGAATCAGCTCAGGGCGCTTCTGGCCGACAAGGGCGTTGACTGCAGTTTCGTCAGGCGGGAGAGCTAACCAGGTTCCCCGGGACAGCGCCCGGGCCCGAAGAATCATTTGACATTTTGGGCCGGCATCATACAATACCGATATGTCGGACTCGACAAGACAGGCGCCGGGCCCCCGGGCAGACGACACGTCGAACGACGCAGAACGGGATGGGCGCCGCTGATGAGCGAAGCCAAGGAGAAAGACCTGGTCGAAGCTGTCCTGAACGCGGCACGGGAAAGGGACGGAAGACTGGAGCTCTTGTGCGCTGATGCGTTCGAGGTCGCGGCGCGGCTTGATGTCGAGCCGCTCGAGATCGGCCGCATCTGCAATCAGAAGAAGATCAAGATAGGCAAATGCCAATTGGGGTGTTTCAAATGAGACGAGAACGGAAGCGCACGGCCGTGGTTCCGAGAATGAAGCTCTGGCTCTCGTCGGCGGAGGCCGAGGGGATCTTTGGCGACGGGAAGTGGCGGCTGCTTGGCGCGGTCGAACAGCAGGGATCGCTCAGCGCCGCCGCCGCCGCCCTCAAAATGAGCTACCGTAAGGCGTGGGGCGATCTCCGGAAGGCCGAGGCCTGCCTCAAGATCGCGCTCATAGAGAAACATCGCGGCGGGCGGGCCGGGGGCAAGACGGACCTCACCGACGCGGGCAAGAAATGGCTGTCTGCATATTCCCGGTTCCGTTCGGACGCCGAAAAGGCGGTCGCCAGGGCCTACGAGAAACATATTCGGAGCCTTCTGCGCCAATGAACGCCAAGGCTTTTGTTGCGCTCGCCCTTCTGTCGGGGCTGCTCGGCTGCTCGCCCGATCAGGAAGACGACGTCACAGCCGTTTCCGGCGACCTGATCATCTTTCACGCGGGGAGTCTGTCCGTGCCGTTCAAGCAGATCGGCGAGGCCTTCAACAAGGAGCATCCCCGGCTGCGGATCATGCGTGAAGCCGCGGGGAGCCGGACATGTGCGCGCAAGATATCGGACCTGGGCAAGCTCTGTGACGTGATGGTCTCCGCCGACCACACGGTCATCGATACGCTGCTCATCCCCGAACACGCCGACTGGAACATCAAGTTCGCCAGCAACGAAATGAGCATTGTGTTTCACGACAAGTCACGCCGATCCGGGGAGATCACCACGAGTAACTGGTATGAGTTGCTGCTGAGGGAGGACGTCAGCTTCGGCCGTTCCGACCCGAACGCCGACCCCTGCGGATACCGCGCGGCGCTCACGATCAAGCTCGCGGAGAAGTACTACGCGAAGGAGGGGCTGGCACGGAAGTTGCTCGACAAGGACCTGAGGTACATTCGCCCCAAGGAGGTGGACCTCCTGGCGCTCCTCGAGACGGGCGAGATCGACTACGTCTTCCTTTATCGTTCCGTCGCGGAGCAGCACGGCCTGAAGTACCTTGTCCTGCCCGACGAGATCAACCTCAAGGACCCGGCGCTCGCCGGGCTGTACGGCAGCGTTTCGGTCGACGTTACCGGCAAGGAGCCGGGGGCTGCGATCACGAAGAAGGGAGCGCCGATAATCTACGGCGTCACGATCCCAAGGAACGCACCGAATTCCAGGGCGGCAACGGCGTTCGTGAGCTTTCTCCTCGACAAGAACGGGGGGATGGCGATCATGGCGAAGAACGGCCAGGGCTCGGTTGTGCCCGCTCCCTGCGATACGTTTGACCGGCTCCCCGACGCACTGCGGCAATTCGCGCGACCTGCCAAATCAGGGACAGGTGAGTAAGAAAAGGGAAAATGGAAAAGTGGGAAAGAGGGAAAAGAACTTCGAACGTTCAACACCCAACATCCAACGTCGAACGAAAGCCAAAGCGCAGGCAGGTCTTGGAGTCGAAGATAGTGTCCGCCATTTCCTGGTGCACCGACTGCGGGCCATCCCCAAGGTGGCTGGGCCAGTTCTCGCCGGACGGCAAGATCCGCAAGAGCGGGCTCTGGCAGGAGCGAGGGGTGTACAAGGATCACCCCACAGCCGGAGTCATCGACGAAATAGAAACGTGTTTGACGAACACCACGTGAACAGGAGACACGGAAATGCAGTACAAGATAGTCACGAAGGCGTCAAGCAGGAGCACTTCGCTGGAGAAAACGGCAGATGATCTCGCCAAGGAGGTCAACGATCTGATCCGCAGCGGTTGGAAGCCCCAGGGAGGGCTCGTCGCCGGGACGCAACTGGGGCAATATCCCTTCGTGGCCCAGGCGATGGTCAAGGAGGAATGAGCCTTGCGGCAAGCCCACCTGACCAGATCGAGCCATTTGCGTTGTGGCTCCCCAGTGTGTCGAAGGCGTCTCGCCTTCGTGTCTCGAGGCCGTCCCGGCCTCGAAAACGACCTCATCGCGGCCAAGATGGCCGCGACACGCGAGGGCAGGATGCCCTCGACACGCACA
>JBDREM010000334.1:0-8239 GCA_043819695.1 Planctomycetota bacterium | reverse complement strand
CGGTCTCGAGGCTGGGCGTCCAGCTTTGTTCGGCGCCCCAGGCATATCCTCGGAAGGCCGCGGAGAACATTTGCGGGTGGCCGCCGTCGCCCCAGTGGGTGTTGAGCAGGCCGGTCGCTCCGTTTTTTTGGCCGGCGGCTGCGCGCTCGGCGATGTTCCGGCTGGCGTTGTCGAAGTGGGCGAAGATGCGGTGCCACGCGCTCACGCCGGGGCAGGTCCAGAACTCGAGTCCGGCGGCCTTGAACCTCTTCATCCCGCTCAGGTCGGCGCCGGCGCTGTAGCCCCAGTCGAGCATGATGATGTCCTTCGGGATGTCGGCTATCAGTTCCGGATGCTGAAGAATGATATCGCCCCATATCATCATCCGCTTGCCGTACTTGTGTGCGAGCTTGTTGATCTTCTTGATGTGCTCGAGATAGACGCGGCCGACGCCGGCGTTGTCGGCGAGGTTTTTGCTGCGGCCGCTGCCGAGGTCCCAGGTCTCGTCGCAGCTTGCGTTGAAGAGCTTCGAGCTGTACGCGGGCAGGCACTCGGCGTAGGCGTCATCGAGGAATTTATACGTGCGCGGCACCGCGGGCGACATCGTGAACGGCTGGCCCGGCGACTCGGCCATGTCGTTGTACTCGGGCTTGCCGAGCATGTGGTTCTGATGGCCGAACGACTGGTAGTTGGCCTGGAGGTCGACGAAATGTTGCTTGCAGAACCCGTCGAGCTCGATCACGTCCTCGGCCGTGACGGGGCTGCATCCTTCGCTGATGTCCGGATGGCGCCGGAAGGCGAACGTATGTTCGGTGTAGATCTGGAAGACGTTTATCTTGAGCGCTGCGAGGCGCTCGATAAGCTCGAAGAGCGAATCGAGCCTCGGGACCTTGAAGCGCGAGATGTCGAGCATCACCCCGCGGTAGGCGTACGCCGGCCAGTCGGTGATAGTGACGCACGGGACGCGGCCGTTCTTCGTGACGAGTTGGCGGAGCGTCTGTGCGGCGTAGTACAGCCCGGCGGGCGTGGTTGCGGCGGCGACGATCTCGTTCTTAGTGACCTTGAGCACGTAGGCCTGGTCGCGGACCGTTTTCGGCGCGTTCGCGATCGGCTTCGCCAGTTGCCGCAGCTTCGGGTAGAGCGCGTCGTCGCGGCCGGCGACGAGGAACAGAATCCGGCGCTTGATCCCGCCGAGCTTGCCGTGCCGTTCGAGCGGCAGCGCGAGCCGGGCCTTCACGTCGGCCTCGACGGCGAACGACCACGCCGCGTTGACTTCTGCGTCGGCTTCCGGCGCAAGCACAACCGGCACGTTGTCTTCGAGGCGGAAGCTGCCTTTTCCCTGGCGGACGGACTTCGGCATCGGCAGCAGGTTGAGCCTGGACATGTCTTGCTCCTTGATGGTGTTGGCGGTGGCGGCGGCGGCCGTCGCGTCGTTTTGTGACATGGTCATCCTATGAGCCGTTCTTCGGCACGGCCTTCCCGCCGGAAATCTTGACATCGGAGCGCTGATAGACGGCGGCGCTTTTCAGCTTCTTTGCGGGGTTGCGCAGGCCGAAGGTGTGGGTTCGGCCGCCGCGGCCCGCTCCGGCACGGCTTCCTTCGTATTTCCAGTCCTCTTTTTCGATGAACGCCACGTCGACGCGCCAGACGATGACGGGGCGCTTCGGCTCGATAGAACAAGTCGGATCGACGAGGTAACGCCAGATGATGTACCAGCCGGGATGGTCGTAATGTGATTGCACGGCCCAGGGGCGCTTGCTGGCCTTGCATTCGAGCGACTGTCGAGGAGACGGTTTCGCGCCGCTGCCCCTCTTCTTCAAGTCGGGGAAACGCTGCTGGGCCTCGTCTGCGTGCCGACTTTTCTCGTAGACGCTGTTGGCGTCGAGAGCCTTTGTGGCGTAGATGCCCACTACGGCGCTGAACACGTTGGCCTGTTCGAAGTATATCTCGACGAGGTCGGTCAACTCGCGTTCAACGTATTCTATTGCTTTTCTTATCGCCGTGGCCGTCAGGCCGGGCGGCAGCGGGACGGCGGGGTCGAGATCACTTTTTTGAACCATTGCCGTTGACTCCCGAAGGTGTGTAGGCCGCCAGCCGAGGGATTGCCGCTTTCGCCATCTCGAAGTACTCGCGGTTTATCTCCAGGCCGATGCTGTTGAGGCCGCAGGCTGCGGCCGCCGCGATGGTCGAGCCCGAGCCCATGAACGGATCGAGTATGAGCCCCTTGGCCAGCGGGAGCGACGCCCGAACGATCTGCCTCAGGAAGTGCTGCGGCTTGAGCGACGGATGAGATGCGATCTCTCGCTCGGCCCCACGAGCCGGCGACGAATGAATCAGGTCCCTGAACGGCTCGTCATCCGAGACCCGGCGCAGCCCGCCGGTTCCCCACTTGCGGAGATTGTCCTGTACTCTCCCCTCGCACGGCTTGCGGAAGAGCCCCCAGGGCTCCCAACAAGACCTGGGCATAACGGACACTTCGGTGAACTGACGGTGCGCGTTCTTGGGACGATCACCGCCGCGAAGCGTCTGAACGACTCGGATGATCTCGCCGCGCTTCTCGAAGCCGGCCGCGATGAAAGGCTCGTAGACGAGATACGACACCAGCGGATTCGTCGCGATGAAGACATGCGCGCCCGGAACCAGGACGGGCAACAGCCGCGTCGCCAGCCTGGCGAAAAAGTGGCGCAGCGCATCCTTGTCGCTTGCCGTCAGCACGGTGAATCGCGGCAGGGGGCGCCGCCGACAGCCGTCGAACGACGGCGGAATGCGCCACACGCCACCATTCCCGTTTTTCATTTTCTCGAGCTGTTCCGGCGTGTATTCGAGCAGGCCGTACGGCGGGTCGGTGACGACGGCGTGTATCGAGCAATGCTTCGCTTCGGCCAGCCAATCAAATGCGTCGATGCAAAGGACCTCGTAGGAGCCAAGGTGCGCCGCCTCGGCTTCGCCCTGGTCGAACAAAGTGTATGTGGTCCTTCGGCCCATGGCGAACCTGCCCAGATGATGGCGAAGCGGGCGCTCCGGCCTCTTGCCGACACGAATATACAGGTGGGCCGCCCGGGGGTCAAACAGAAAACGACAATGCGTTTCGTGCCTGCGCGACGCCTTTGCATCGAGCTTGGGCATGACGTAGAATGCGGCGGCAATGGGTGCGCGGCCGCCTGTTCCCGCTTTTCGGAGCGCGGCTAACGAATGAAAGAGCTGTTCGTCAGCGAGGCGATCACGCCCGTCGAAGGGACGATGGACACGGCGGCGATGGCGCGCGGTGAACCCGGTCTGCCCATGCGGTTCATCTGGCGCGGCCGGGAGTACGCGGTCGACGCCGTCCTCGACCGTTGGAGGGACACGTCGCCGTGCAAGTCCGGCAGCCCGGAGCGTTACGTCCGCAAGCACTGGTACAAGATCAGGACGGCGGGCGGGGAAGAGATGAGGCTCTATTTCGAGCGACAGGCGCGGTCGCGGGGCCAGACGAAATCAAGATGGTGGCTGTACACGGTGTCCGACGCCTGTGACGCAGATTCTCCGCCCGCCGGAGACGGCCGGGGCGAAGAACTCCCGTGACGCGGGTCCCGGTACGGCGTTAACGCTCTTTAGGGCGTGCGATGTTGACGACGAGCGAGCGGTCGCCGAAGTCGCTGCCGTTCAGCGCCTCGATGGCCGCCGCCGCCTCTTCATCGTTCGGCATCTCGATGAAACCGAAGCCGCGCGAGCGGCCCGTCTCGCGGTCGGTGATGACCGACGCGCGGCTGACCTCTCCATGGGCGGAAAACACTTGCTCCAGCTCTGCCTCGGTCGTGCTGTAAGGCAGGTTCCCCACGTAAATATTCGTCATGACCCTGATCCCGGCGACGCACCTGGGCGAGGCCAACGGGCACCGACCAGGCTGAACGTCGCAGTAACAAACCAGCGCGGCCGCGCACCGCGCACGGCCCCGCACTTCTACGCCTTGCTATATTCGGGCAAAGCACCCGGAAAGTCAAGCGAAATTCTTCGCGCCCGGCGGTCAGTACACGTGCCGCAGCGTTTTCAGGATGGCGCACGCGGCGTGCTGGACGCAATCGATGCGGACGGAGCTTTTGTGCGCGGACATCCGCACTCCGCCCAGGGCGAGCGCGCGGTTGGGCTTGCGGCGAAGCTTCTGCGTTCGTAACACGCGCCGCAGGGCTTTCTCCAGTCGCTCGACATACCCCTCGGCTCGACATACCCCTCGCCCCAACGCAACCCCGTATCATGTATTCTGCTATTCTGCCACACGCGCGTTCGGATGGCGAACGGACCTCACGCGCAGGATTTCACGCGATGGGCCTTCGCGCCCGGCGCGCGCACGGCCCCACAATTCATAGCGATGGCATAACCCACTGGCACGCACGAGGATATGCGCCCAAAGGGTGACAGGCACCCTTTCCCCGCTTCACCACGTCCGAGTGCGTGCGGTCGTTATGTCTCCCGCGGTCACGATGGTCCTAAGCCCTGTGCAATGCCGTCGCCATAGTCCTGATCGGCTCTGCGGAAGTGCTTGACCATTTTTTTCTGGATGTCCTTGGGGACTTTGCCAAGAGTGCCCACAATGTTCTGAATCAGTCTTTGCTGCTCGTCAGGCGGCAGCAAACGGTAGAGGTTGCCCGGCTGGATGTAATCGTCATCGACCCCTCGTTTCTGTTCATACCGGTCCGCGTCGCCGGAGATTTTGAGCGGCGGCTCTTTGTAGGCGGGGTCTGCTTTGGGTCCGCCAAAGCTATTGGGTTCATAGTTCGGTGAAGATCCGCCGTTGTCGTCGAATCTCATTTTCCCGTCACGCTGATAGTTATTCGCTTTAGCAGCATGCGGGCAGTTGATGGGCAGACGCTCGAAGTTGACGCCAAGGCGGTAACGGTGGGCGTCGGCATAGGCGAAAATGCGAGCCTGGAGCATTTTGCAGGGAGAGAAGGAAATGCCGGGGACAACGTTCGCGGGCGAGAAAGCAGACTGCTCCACTTCAGCGAAATAGTTCTCCGGATTCCTATTCATCTCGAGCGCGCCAACCTCGATCAGGGGGTAGTCTGCGTGCGGCCATACCTTCGTCAGATCGAAGGGGTTCCACCGATAGTCCTCCGCCTCCTTCTCGGGCATGACCTGAACGGAAAAAGTCCACTTCGGGTATTCTCCGTTCTCTATGGCCTCGAACAACTGCTTTGCGTGGTAGTCCGGGTCTTTTCCTGCAAGCTTATCGGCCTCTTCCTGAAAAATGCATTGGATGCCTTGCTGCGTCTTGAAATGAAACTTGACCCAAAAGCGCTCGTCGTCAGCATTGATGAAGCTGTAGGTATGACTGCCGTATCCGTTCATGTAGGGGATGCCTCTGGGAATGCCGCGATCAGAAAACAGGATAGTTATCTGGTGCAGTGCTTCCGGAACCTGCGACCAGAAATCCCACTGCATAGTGTCATTCTTGGCATTCGTTTTGGGGTCTCGTTTCTGCGTGTGAATGAAATCCGGGAATTTGATGGCGTCGCGGATGAAGAAGGTTGGCGTGTTGTTGCCCACCATATCCCAGTTACCTTCTTCCGTATAGAACTTTAGAGCAAACCCTCGAACGTCACGGACCGTGTCCGCAGAGCCCTTCTCGCCGGCAACGGTTGAGAAACGGCCGAATACCTCGGTCTTCTTGTCCACTTCGGAGAAAAGCTTGGCCTTCGTGTACTTCGTGATGTCCTTGGTCACGGTGAACGTGCCGTGTGCACCCGCTGCCTTGGCATGAACAACACGCTCGGGGATGCGCTCCCGGTTGAAATGGGCCAGCTTCTCAAGAAGATGGTGATCCTGCACTAATGTTGGCCCTCGTTCTCCAGCAGTCAGAGAGGTCTGATTGTCTGATACTGGGATGCCGGCTGCTGTGGTTAGTTTCTTTTCCTTACTCATTGTCTTACTCCTTTCAGGTTTGGTCGGTTCCCCCATTTCCGTGCCCGTTCGGGCTTGCCGCCAAGCTTCTGCGGACGCAACGCCCGCCGCAGTGCCTTCTCCAGCCGCTCGACATACCCCTCGCCCCAACGCAGCTCCATACCATGTATTCTACCACACCCGCGTTCGGATGGCGAGGATTTGACGCGCGCAGGATTTCACGCGATGGGCCTTCGCGCCCGAAGGTCAATACACGTGCCGCAGCGTTTTCAGGATGGCGCACGCGGCGTGCTGGACGCAATCGATGCGGACGGAGCTTTTGTGCGCGGACATCCGCACTCCGCCCAGGGCGAGCGCGCGGTTGCGCGCGGTGAACATGTTCTCGGGCCGGTACTGCAACTGAAGGACGAAGCGGCTGCCGAGGAGGATGCACTCGCGGTAGGCATTGATCCGCTTTTCGTCGCCGAGTTCGTTCGCCAGCCGGTATGCTTCGACGATGCTCTCGATGGAGACGCCGGAGCCGCCGCCGCCGCCGGCGAAGAAGCCGCCGATCTTGTCGGCATACGCCACCCCCGGCCGCTGCTGCTGCCGCAGCAGGTGGTCGTTCATCTTGAACACGAAGTCGGCGTATTTCCTCTCGCGCGTGGCCAGGAACACGACCGTGTATGCCTTCGACATCCAGGGGCTGAGGCTCGCCTTGCGTGGGGTGCGGTCGAACAGCCGCGCGTAGTAGTCGAACACCCGCTCCGCGAGCGCGAGGCAGGCGGGGTTTTTCGTGCGCTCATAGACGGTCATCAGCGCGGTCAGCGCCTCGCCGGGATAGTAGATCTCCTTACGGGCGATGAGCGGTTCCTTGCCGGGAAGGTACACGGGATACAGGCAGCCCTTCTTTGTGTTCTCCATCGCGAGGATGAACTTGAGCAGCATCCTGCGTTCGTTGGCGTGGAAGTTCTCGTCGCCGATTTCCGCGAGGGTGAGCAGCGCGAACGCGGCCGTCCCCAGGTCCGCGTCCGGGCCGATCTGAAGATAGCCGAAGCCCTGCTTCGCGTCTTCCCGGTAGTGCTTCTTCAGCAGGCGGGCGATGATTCTTCTCGCGCCGCCGGTGTATGCCTTCTCGCCGAGCTCCGAGCCGAGCATCGCCAGCGCCCACGTGCTCGCCAGCCGCCGGATAAGCGCCACGGCGTCGTCGGGGTTGTCCTTCTCGTCGTCGGACACGTTGTAGAGATACGTGAGCAGCCCGTCCTCGCTCGTGTGGTTCACCATGTGGTCGCCGCAGAGACGAAGCGCGCGGACGAGTGCGTCCTTCGTGACGTCCGCCTGCCGGAACGGAATATTCTGACGGCAGAGCTTGACGAGTGACTTGTCGACGGGGCTCTCGGCGAACTGGACCGTGACGTACTTCCGGATCTGCGTCGTCCGCTGCCGGTATGCCTGCGAGCCGAGGCCGGCCTCGATGCCCAACAGCTCGAGCGACTTCATCAGGTCATCGCCGCGTTCGACCGGCACGGAGCTTCTGAAGAGCGCTTTTTTCGGGCCGCGCTCGAGACTGAATGCGTGGACGCCGATCTCGATGTCATTTTCGAGCAGGCGCAGGTCGCGCACGGTCACCTCTTCGGGCTCGAGCAGCAGCGTGATGTCTATCCGCGCGGCGGGCAGCTCGTCCTTCCGGAGCGCGCCGCCGAAGCGCCGGTCGGCGGCGGCCCGCTTCGTCGCTGCGATCGTCCGTTCGAGAAGATCGCCGTCCGGCCAGTTCATCGAGCCGCGCGTCGCGCCGTCGGCGATGAGCGTGACGTACAGTTGCGCCTTCCGCCCTTGCGACGCGACGTTGGGCGGGACGTTCTGCCAGTGGCCGCGCGTGATCTCCTTCCCGCCGTCGAGCTGTTTCTCGAGCGCGGTCCGCGCCGCGCGCAGCAGGAAGCGCTTGTCGTCGTCGGTGAGTTCGATGCCCGCTTCCAGGCGCCGCAAGCCGTCGTCGATGGCCCGGTCAACACGTTCGGCCAGGGATCGGGGCTCGGGCGTTGACGTGGCGGGCGGCGCGGACGCGTCGAGCAGGACCAGCAGCAGCGCGGTCACGAGCCCGGCGCACGCGAGCGCAATCAGCGCGGCGAGCGCTCCCTTGATGGCGTTCTGGTTCTTCACGGCGACACATTAGCGCCGTTCGGCGGAGAAGACAAGCCCTTCACCCGTTCGCCGGTCTCGCCTTGTTGCGCTCGCCGGCGCGGGAGACGAGCCGGCGGCGGCTCTTGCCATCGAGTTGGAAGTGGTCAAGGAAGTTGCGCTCGACCTGTTTTCTCAGGCGGTCGGCAAGCGGCAAGCTGTCGCGCCCGACCGGGACCTGTCCGCCGGCTATCATCTCGTGGCCGCCGGCGGCGCCAAGCTCGGC
>JBDREM010000333.1:0-7982 GCA_043819695.1 Planctomycetota bacterium | reverse complement strand
AGCACCGCGATCCGCCACTTCATCTTCTCCACGCGACCAACTCCGAATCGGTCAGTTCCACAGCTCGATCTCGAGTTCGAGTTCGACGCCGAACGTCTTCCGGACCGTCCGCCTGATCTTGTCGATGAGGACTTGTACGTCGTGCGCGCTCGCGCCGCCCTCGTTGATGATGAAGTTTGCGTGCTTTCGCGAGACAACCGCGCGGCCGGCCCGCTTGCCCTTGAGCCCGGCCTCCTCGATCAGTCGCCCGGCGCTCCGGCCGTCGGGGTTCTTGAAGATGCAGCCGGCGCTCCAGGCCGCGAGCGGCTGCGTCCGCTCCTTCTCCTCGAACACAGACCTGCGCAGGCGGGCGATCTCGGCCTCGTCCCGCTCGGCAAGGTCGAGTTCGGCGCGGACCACGACCTCGCCGCGAAGGCCCGAACCCCGGTAGGCCAGGCCCAGCTCGTCGGCCGTTCGCACGCGGAACGAGCCGTGGCGGCCGAGCGTGGTGACGGAGCGGAGCACGGATGAGATCGTCCCGTGCTTGCCGCCGGCGTTCATTGCGACGGCTCCGCCGACGGTGCCTGGGATCCCGGCGAGCGGCTCGAGCCCGCTCAGGCCCCACCGCTCGGCCTGCCGGACAAGGAGCGGCAGCGGCGCGCCCGCGTCGCACGTGACACGCGTGCCCGCGCGCGAGATGTCCCGCATGTTCGCCAGCCTGAACACCGCCCCGGACACGCCGCGGTCGGAGACGAGAATGTTGCTGCCGCCGCCGAGGATGTGCACCGGAATGCCCCTGCGGGCGCACCGCGCGATCAGCCGGGCCAGGTCCTCGAACGAGCGCGGCTCGACGAAGTAGTCCGCGGGCCCGCCGATGTGGAAACACGTCACCGACGCCAGCGGCACCGCCGAACAGACGGCGTCCTCGAATCCCTGAAACGCAGCGGCCATCTCTTTCTGCCTCTCGTCCAATCAGGCGGCCTTCGCCTGTCGTCAGGCGGCCTTCGCCTGTCGTCAGGCGGCCTTCGCCTGTCGTCAGGCGGCCTTCGCCTGTCGTCAGGCGGCCTTCGCCTGTCGTCAGGCGGCCTTCGCCCGTCGTCAGGCGGCCTTCGCCCGTCGTCAGGCGGCCTTCGCCTGTCATCAGGCGGCGTCCGCCGGTCTCACGTTCTTCAACACGGCGTCGCCGGCTTCCCACACGTTCCCGGCGCCGAGCGTGATGAGCGTGTCGCCCGGCTCGAGGCCGGCGACAAACCGGTCGGCCGCGGCCGCGAGGTCCGGCACGAGCTCGACCGTCACGTCGCCGAGTTCCTCGACCCGCCGCGCGATCAGTTCCGAGGACACGCCCTCGATCGGCGGCTCCGACGCGGCGTAGATCGGCGCGATCAGCAGCAAGTCGAGCCGGTCGAACGCGGTGCCGAACTCGCGCTGGAGGTGCAGCGTTCTCGTGTACCGGTGCGGCTGGAAGATGCCGACCAGCCGCTTGGGTGCGAGCATCCGCGCGGCCTCGAGCGTCGCCGCGATCTCAGCCGGATGGTGGGCGTAGTCGTCGTAGACCGTGATGCCGCGTTCGCAGCCGCGGAGCTCGAGGCGGCGGCCGACGTGCGACGTGCTCGCGAGCGCGTCGCGCACGGCGTCCATCGGCAAGCCGAGCTCGACGGCGAGCGCGAGCGCGGCAAGCGAGTTCCGCACGTTGTGGATGCCGGGCATCGACAGGGCCACGTCTCGGAGCGTGCCGCCGGGCAGGACGGCGTCGTAGACGGCTTGTCCCGGCTCGAGGCGCACGTTCTCGGCGGCGACGTCGCCCTTGCCGATGCCGCACGTGATCTTGCGGCCGCGGACCCGTTCGAGAATGTCGCTCACGTGCGGGCCGTCGATGCAGGCGATGACGGCTCCGCCGGCCGCCGGCTCGGCGAACCTCGCGAACGCCTCGCGGATCTCGCTGATCCCCGAGTAGTGGTCGAGGTGGTCCGCGTCGATATTGGTTATCACGGGGTACCTGGGCGAGAGTTCGAGGAACGACCGGTCGCTCTCGTCGGCCTCGGTGACGAATATGCGGCCGGAGCCGCAGCGCGAGTTGCCCTCGAGATCGCCGACGATCCCGCCGACGGCGACGGTCGGATCGCGCCCGGCTCGGATCAAGGCGTTCGCGACGATCCACGTGGTCGTCGTCTTGCCGTGGGCGCCGGAGATGGCGACGGTCTCGTGCCCGCGCTGAAGCCAGGCGAGGAAGCGGCCGCGGTGGATGACCGGTATGGCGCGGGCGGCCGCGGCCTGCATCTCGGCGCTGTCGAGCGGGACCGCGGTCGAGTAGACGACGAGGTCGGCGCCGTCGAGGTGCGCGGGCGAGTGGCCGACGTGGCACGTGATGCCGCGGCCGCGCAGATCGGCGAGGACGGCGCTGCCGGCGCTGTCGCATCCGCTGACGGCGGCTCCCTTCGCCGCCGCGATCCGCGCGAGCGCGCTCATCCCGATGCCGCCGATGGCGACGAAGTGAATCCTGAGCTGCGGCCAGTCAAGGCCGGGGATATCTTCGGCCATATGCGCCTTTCCAACTACATTCCTGCGGCCGAGCGTTGCTCGGCGTCCGGTTCGGCGCCCCGCTGCGCCCGCGGGACGAGCGAGCGCAGGCGTTCGAGTATCACGCCGGCGGCGTCGCCGCGGGCCGCGGCGAGCGCGTTCGCCCGCATCTTGTTCAGGTACGGCTCTTCCGCCAGGAGCTTGCCGATGAGGGCGGCCGCGGTCTCGCCGTCGAGGTCCGCCTGCTCGACCATGACGGCCCATCCCTGCTCGACGGCCAGGCGCGCGTTCGCCCGCTGATGATCGTCCCTCGCATGGGGCAGTGGGACGAGTATCGCGGGCAGGCCGACGGCGGCGAGCTCGGCGAGCGAGGCCGCGCCGGCGCGCGAGACCGCCACGTCGGCCGCGGCGTACGCCAGGTGCATCTTCTCGAAGAAGCCCAGCACGTGCGCCGTCACGCCGGCGGCGCGGTACGCGTTCGCAACCGCGGGCGAGCCGTTCTCGCCGGCAACGTGAATGAGCTGGACGTGCGCGGCGTCCAGCTTGGGCGCGGCGTTCATCATCACGCGGTTGATGGGCGCGGCCCCCTGGCTGCCGCCCACGACGAGCACGGTCGGCCGGCCGGGGTCGAGCCCGAAGATCTCCCGCCGCACGGCGGCCTTGGCGAAGACATGCGCGCCGGCGATCTTCTTCCGCACCGGGCCGCCGGTGAACGCCGCGGATGCGCGGCCGATGGCGTCGGCCGCGGCCTCCGATTGGCAGCATATCCCGGCCGCCCACGGCGCCAGCCGGCGGGTCGTCCGCCCGGGAACGACGTTCCCTTCGAGCAGGACGAGCGGGGTTCGCGCGGTGATGGCGGCAAGCGCCCCGCCGAGCGACGACGCGCCGCCGAGCCCGACGACGACGTCGGGCCTGAACGACGCGAGCAGGCGGAGCGATTTCATCCAGGCGAGCGGGATGTGCAGCGCGGCGGCCGCGGCGCCCGACGTGCGCGCGGCGACCTTCACGAGCCGGAACCCGCTGCGCGCGATCATCCAGGCCTCGGTCTCGTTGGCCACGCTGGCGAACAGCACCTCCGAGCCGGGCACGTCGGCCGTGATCTTCTCCGCGAGCGCGAGGCCCGGCGCGATGTGGCCGCCGGTCACCCCGCCTGCAAAGAGAACCCTCACGCTGCGGCCTCCTTCTGTGTCGCCCCGCGCACGCGCGACAGGCTCTCGCGCGGGCAGTGCCTCGACACGTTGAGCACGATCCCGACGCCGGCGGACAACGCGAGCAGCGCCGAGCCGCCGAAGCTGACGAACGGCAGCGAAATCCCCTTCGTCGGCATGGCCGACGACGCAACGCCGATGTTGATGAGCATCTGGAACCCGATGAGGACGGTGATGCCGGCCGCGAGCAGCGCGCCGAGCGCATCGGGCGCCGACCTTGCCACCCGCATTCCCGCGTAGAAGAGCGCGATGAACGCGCACATCAGCAGGACGCATCCGGCGAAGCCCGTCTCCTGGCCGAAGATCGCGAAGATGAAGTCGGTCTCGGCCTCCGGCAGGAACCCGTGCTGCTGCAGCCCGGCGCCGGGGCCGACACCGGTCCAGCCGCCGCAGCCGAGCGCGATCAGCGACTGCACGACGTGGTAGCCCGCGCCCTGCGGGTCCGCCCAGGGATTGAGGAAGACGATCATCCGCCGCCAGCGGTACTCCCTCATGCGGAGAAGCACGAAGAGCACGGGCAGCGCGGCCGCAAGGAACGGGGCGAGGTGCCGCCACCGCGCGCCGGCGACGATGAGGAGCGTCACCGCGACCGCGGCGATCAGGGCCGACGTGCCGAAGTCGGGCTGCAGCATTATCAGGGCGAACACGGCGCCGAGCACGAAAACGGGCGGCAGGAACCCGCGCCAGAAGTCGTCGAGAATCTCGCTCTTCCGGCTCACGAACCCGGCCACGTAGAGAATGACGGCGATCTTGGCGAACTCCGAGACCTGGAGGCTGAACGGGCCGAGCCTGAACCAGCGCTTCGCGCCGTTCACGCGCGTCCCGAAAACGAGCACGGCCACCAGCGACGCGAACGTGAGCAGCATGATCAGGCGGCTGTGACGCGTGAGATCGTGATAGTCGACGTGGGCAAAGACCATCATCGCCGCGATCGACAGCAGCATCCACGTCAGGTGCCTGGCGACGAAGCGGTTGGCGAGCGGGTTCACGCCGCACGCCACGGCCGTGTTGCTGTACACCATGACGAGGCCGATCAGCATCAGCGTGACGACGCACCCGACTATTATCTGTCTGCTGCCCACGGCGGACCTGTATTGCCCTCGCTAAGCGAACTGTCTTCTCAGGCGCTGCACGATCTTGCTGTGAATCTGGCAGATGCGCGATTCCGTCAGCCCGAGAGCGTGTCCGATCTCGCGGAGGTTGAGCTGTTCGTAGTAGTAGAGCGTGACGACGAGCCGCTCGGTCTTGTCGAGCATCGTTCGCACGAGTTCGCCGATCTCTTTCTTCTGCAGGTCGCGCACGGGGTTCACGCCGCGCTTGTCCTCGAGCACGGTGACCGGCGACTCCTCGTCGGCCGAGTCTCGCCAGCCGCGGCCCGGCCAGGGCGCGTCGAGCGAGATCAGCGAACGGTTCCGGTCGCAGAAGAGCTGGCGGATTTCGTCTTCCGACATGCCCATCTCTCGTGCGAGCTCTTCCTCGTCCGGGCCGCGGCCGTGGCAGTTCTCGAATCGCTCGATCACGCGCTCGAGCTTGTTGAGCTTGGCGCGGGTCGCCCGCGGGATCCAGTCCCACGACCGCAGTTCGTCGAACATCGCGCCGCGCACGCGCGGCGTGCAAAACGTGATGAACCTGAACCCCTGCGCGGGCTCGAAATTGTCGATGCTGTCGATCAGCCCGAGCGTGCCGGCGCTCTCCAGTTCCTGCGGCCGGACCACGTGGGAGAGGGCCGCGGCGACCTTGCGCGCCTCGCGCTCGACGAGCGGCACGTACGCCTCGATGAGCGCGTTGCGCGTCTCGATGTCCCGGGTCGCGCCGTAGCGTTCCCAGAGCCCATCGTTCTTGTCTGCACGGGGCCGTCGGTCCCGCGTCTTCGTGCCCGCCCCGTTCGTCGTTCTCCGGGAGTTCATCTCCTCCGCCCTCCGTGTCACAAATCACCCCACCGTTTGTTCGCGCGAGAGCGCGGCCTCGGTTCCTTCGGGGGCCCGCGCGACCCTCTCGCCTGTTCCTGCCGCAGCCTCGGACGTCCTGTGGCCGCGTGTCTTTTCTGATGGTTCGCCGCCGCCGCCGGCGGCGCCGAGGCCGCTCTCGAGCAGTCCGGCGACCTGTTCGAGGTGCATGCCTCTCGATCCCTTGAGAAGAACCGTGTCGCCCGGTCCGATGAAGCCCAGCAGTGCGCGGACCAGTTCCTCGTTCGATTCCGCCAGGCGGACGTCCTCCTCGCTCATGCCGTTCTCCGCGGCGGACGCGAGGAGCCGGGCCGCCTGCCGCCCGCGGCCGAGCAGGTAGTCGAAGTTGAAGCCGGCGACGGTTTTGCCGAGCTCGCGGTGCAACTCCGCGGCGCGGTCGCCCAGCTCGAGCATGTCCGCCACGACCAGGACCTTCCTGCCGGCGCACTGCATCCGCGACAGCGTCCGGGCGGCCGCCTCGAGCGAGGCGGGGTTCGCGTTGTAGGCGTCGTTGATGACCGTCACGCCGCCGGTCGTCTTCGTCTGCATCCGCATCGCCGGCAGCTCGAAGGTCGCGAGCCTGTCCGCGATGGTGTCCCAGTCGACGCCCAGCTTTCTTGCGACGGAGATCGCGGCGATCGCGTTCGCCGCGTTGTGCGCGCCGGGCACGGGAATGTGGATTCTGGGCCCGCCCTTGATCCTGAAGCTCGTGCCGCCGCGGTCGGGCCGGACGTTGAACGCTCGCAGGTCGGCCTCGTTTTCGATGCCGAACGAGCGGACGGTGCCCTTGAGCGGTCTTGCGACCCGGCGGGACCAGTAGTCGTCGGCGTTGAAGAACGAGCCGGTCTTGCGCGCGGTGTACTTGATGAGCACCGCCTTCTCGCGGGCGACGCCCTCGATGTCGCCGAGCCCTTCGAGGTGCGACTCGGCGACGTTCGTGATCAAGCCGATGTCGGGGTCGGCGATCTCGCAGAGCCGCGCGATCTCGCCCGGCGAGCTCGTGCCCATCTCGACGACCGCATACACGTCTTCCGGCCGCATCTGGAAGAGCGTGAGCGGCACGCCGAAGGCGTTGTTGAAGTTGGAGAACGACATTATCGACCGGACGACGCCGTCGAGGACGTGGAAGAGCATTTCCTTCGTCGTCGTCTTGCCGTTGCTGCCCGTGATGCCGATGACGGTCGTCGGGCAGCGCGTGCGGTGCCAGTTGGCGAGATCGCCGAGCGCGCGTGTGGTGTCTTTGACGAGGACGAGCGGCAGCTCGGGCGCGAGGCGCGCGGCGGCCCTGTTGTGGACGACGGCGGCGCCCGCTTGTTTCGTCGCGGCGTCGGCGAGGAAGTCGTGCGCGTCGTAGTTCGCTCCCTTCAGTGCGATGAAGAGCTCGCCCGGGAGGAGCGTCCGCGTGTCGGTCGAGATGCCCGTCAGCTCGGTGTGGGACTCGCCGCGCAGGATCTTGCCCTTGGCCGCCCGCGCCGCCTGCCGAAGATTCATCGCCACCATTCGCTACGCCTCCGATTGAGCGACGTGTTGCATGCTGGCTTCCCGTTCGGCGATCGCGCGTCGCAGCACCTCGCGGTCGTCGAACGGCGACGTGATCTGCCCGAGTATCTGATACGTCTCGTGGCCCTTGCCGGCGACGAGGAGGACGTCGCCGGGCTCCGCCGCATCGACCGCGGCGCGGATCGCCATCTCGCGGTCGGGGATGACGAGCGTCGGCCGGATGCCGGTCATGTCGCGCTCGATGTCGCGAATGATCTGCAGCGTGTCCTCACTGCGAGAGTTGTCGGCGGTGAGGAAGATTCGGTCGCAGTATTTCTCGGCGGCGACGCCCATTAGCGGCCGCTTCGTGTCGTCGCGGTCGCCGCCGGCGCCGAAGACGATCAGCAGCCGCCGCGTCGCGAGCGCCCTGACCGCGCCGAGGACGGATTCGAGGGCGCCCTCGTTGTGGGCATAATCCACGAGCGGGTGGAAGTCGGGCGCGGGGATTCTCTCGAGCCGCCCGGGCACGGGGCCGGCCTGCTCGAGCCCGGCGACGATGGCGTCGAGCTCGACGTCCGCGGCCAGCGCGGCCGCGGCCGCGGCGAGATCGTTCATCACGTTGAACTCGCCCACGAGCGACGAGCGGACCTCGGCCGTCCCGCGCGGCGTCTTCAGCCGGTAGGTCGTCCCCGTCATGTCCATCGCGGCGATTTCGGCCGACACGTCTGCCTCGCCGCGCAGCCCGAACCAAAGCTTCATGCAGCGGGCGCGCTCGGCCATGTGCCGCCCCTCCGGGTCGTCGGCGTTGATGACCGCCGTCGCGCCGGGCCGGAGCATCTCGAAGAGCATCGCC
>JBDREM010000332.1:0-6947 GCA_043819695.1 Planctomycetota bacterium | reverse complement strand
GCTCGGCATCGAGGATGTTGACAAGGCGAACCACATCAAACTGGTCGACGCGGTCTTCAAGCAGGCCGTCGAGCCGACGCTCGTCAACCCGACCTTCCTCACCCATCATCCGGCGGAGATGGCGCCGCTCTGCCGCCGCAGCCCCGACGACCCGCGCGTCTCCGAGCGCTTCGAGATCTTCATCGCCGGATTCGAGCTCGGCAACGCCTACACCGAGCTCAACGACCCGATCGCTCAGCGCGAGGCGCTCGAGGAACAGCTCGCGCGGCGCGACGAGGGGACCGTCGGCGCGCTCGACGAGGATTTCCTGCTCGCGCTCGAACACGGCATGCCGCCCGCGGGCGGAATGGGCATCGGCATCGACCGCCTCCTCATGCTCCTGCTCGAGAAGGCCTCGGTGCGCGACGTCATCCTCTTCCCGCTGATGCGGCCCGAGCAGCCGCAGGGGACGCCGCAAGACGCGGAAAACTGAATGAAGAAATACCAGGTACTCATCAGCCAGAAATACCTCCGGTCGCGGATGGTCAACGTCTTCGCGGTCGTCGCCGTGATGCTCGGCGTGGCCGCGCTCATCATCGTGTCGTCGGTGATGGACGGCTTCGCCCGCGACATCCAGACGCGGATCCGCGGCATCATGTCGCACGTCGTGGTCGAGAGCGGGCAGCTTGTCGGGATCGGCGACTACGAGCGGCTCACGGCCCGCATCGAAAAGGTCCCGCAGGTCAAGGCCTGCGCGCCGCTGGTCGAGTGCCCGTTCGTTCTCATCCGCGTCGGCAGCCGCACGCGGTTCGGGCAGCTCCGCGGCATCGACCTCGAGCGCGAGACGAAGACGAGCGAGATCGAGGCGTACATCCGCCGGGCGGCCGACGAGCCCGAGGAACCGGGCACGGAGAACTGGACGACGCACGACCTCGCCAAGCGGAACCTCGATTTCAAGTACGACACGGGCGGCGAACCGGAATACCCGGGCGCCCTGCTCGGCAACGTGTTGGCCAGGCGCCTCGGCGCGTTCCGGCCCGGCGACGAGATCACCGTGACCTCGCCGACGACGATCCTCACGTTCCAGTCGCAGAAGTTCAACGTCGTCGGCGCGTTCAGATGCGGCCACTACGAATACGACGACCGGCTGATGTACGTCTCGCTCCGGGCCGCGCAGGACCTGCTCGGCCTGCCCGACCGCGTCACGTCCATCAGCGTCCGCCTGCACGACATCCGCGACGCCGACGATGCCAAGGACGCAATCGCGAGGGCGATCAGGAACGAGACGCCGCTCATCAACCCGGCGGACCCGCAGGACGCAAAACGGATCGAGAAGACGGCGGGGGCGTGGTCGATCTTGAACGATGACGGCCGAAGCTGGATCAGGATGACACCGAGCGGCGCGGCCAGGTCCGAAGCGGCGAGGATCGCCATTACACGGCTCGCGCCCGCCCTCGAAAAGGCCGACGGCGCGACGGCCATCGCCTTCGACGCCCGCCGAACCGAGGCCGCGGCCGGCCGCGCACCGTCGTTCCAGGTGCGCCTGGCCGACTCCGCCGGCCGGAGCTACTACCCCGACAGCGAATACCGCGAATGGTACGCGCCGACCCGGGCCGGCCACACGTTTGTGTTCGACCTGGCGAACTTCATCTCGGAAGACGGGCTCGATCTGCTTGACCCGGCCGACGTCCGGGGCGCAGAGTTCACGGTCTTCGGCCTGCCCCTCGAGCTCGGCAACATTCGGTTCGTGGACGACCGCCGCGTGGGCGTCAGCTCCTGGCGCGACAAGCAGGCCTCGCTCCTCCGCGCCGTCGACGTCGAGCGGTACATCCAGGTCATCATCATGTCGCTGATGGTCGTGATCGCCGGCTTCAGCATCATGGCCATTCTGTGGCTGATGGTGCGGGAGAAGACGCGCGACATCGGCGTCCTGATGTCGCTCGGCGCCACCCGCGGCGGCATCGTCCGCATCTTCCTGCTGAACGGCCTCATGATCGGCACGGTCGGCTCGGCGCTCGGCCTGACCCTCGGCTGGGTGATTTCGGCGAACCTCAACGTGATCGAAAGCTGGCTTGACCACGCGTTCGGATGGCGTGTCTTTCCGCCGAGCATCTATTACCTGGACAAGCTTCCGCATCAGGAGAGCCCGGTCCAGTTCATCGTGTTCGCGCTCGCGGCGATGGCGGTCAGCCTTGTGGCCGCGGTGTGGCCGGCGATCAAGGCGTCGCGCCTGGACCCGATCGAGGCTTTGCGCTATGAGTGAACTGCTCGTCGCAAAGGACATACGCAAGGAGTACCCCGAGGCCGGGCGGCCGCTCGTGGTGCTCGACGGCCTCGGCCTCTCCGTCCAGCAGGGCGAGATTCTGGCCGTCACAGGCCCGTCGGGCGTCGGGAAGAGCACACTGCTCCACATCCTCGGGCTCCTTGACGCGCCCACGCGCGGCTCCGTAGCATATGGGAGCACAGAGCTTGGCTCGGCGTCGGAGACGGTCAGGGCGGAACTTCGGAATACCGAGTTCGGGTTCGTCTTCCAGTTCTACCACCTGCTGCCCGACCTGAACGCGCTCGAAAACGTGATGCTGCCCGCGATGGTGCAGACCAGTTGGCTCGCGTGGCCCAAGGTGCGGAGGACGATCCGCGAACGCGCCGAAAAGCTGCTGGCGGACACCGGCCTGTCGGGCCGCGCCAGCCACCGGCCGGGCAAGCTCTCCGGCGGCGAGAAGCAGCGCGTCGCCATCGCCCGCGCACTCATCAACGAGCCCAGGATCGTCTTCTGCGACGAACCGACCGGCAACCTCGACGAGCACACCAGCGACCAAATCCATGATTTGCTCTGGCGCATCAACCAGAAAACAGGTACAACATTCGTGATCGTGACGCACGACGAAGAACTCGCCGGCCGGTGCAGCCGCATCGCCCGAATGCACGAAGGCGCGGTATCGGAGATCACCGAGAACTGAAGCTGAGGAGACGCGTTGATGAGCCTGAAGATCTACATCGACGGCGAACTCGTCGAGGAGAAGGACGCGAAGGTGTCGGTGTTCGACCACGGCCTGCTGTACGGCGACGGCGTGTTCGAAGGAATCCGCGCGTACAGCGGCAAGATCTTCCGCGAGCAGCAGCACGTCAAGCGGCTGTACAACTCGGCCAAGGCCATCATGCTCGATGTTCCGCTGCCGCCCGGCGAGCTCGCGAAGGCGATGTACGACACGATGGCGGCGAACGGCCTGAGCGACGCCTACATCCGCGTGGTCGTGACGCGCGGCGCGGGCGACCTCGGGCTCGACCCGCGGAAGTGCCCCAGGCCGTGCCTCATCATCATCGCCGCAAGCATCGTGCTGTATCCCGACGAGTTCTACCAGAACGGGCTCGACCTCGTCACCGCGCCGACGCGCCGCATCTCGACCGACGCGCTCAACCCCAGGATCAAGTCGTGCAACTACCTGAACAACATCCTCGCCAAGATCGAGGGTATCGGCTCGGGCTGCATCGAGGCGCTCATGCTCAACTCGAAGGGCGAGGTCGCCGAGTGCACCGGCGACAACATTTTCATCGTCAACGGCAGTGTGCTGAAGACGCCGCCGCCCGAAGCGGGCATCCTCGAGGGCGTCACGCGCGGCGTCGTCATAAACGACCTCGCCGCCAAGCTCGGGCTCACCGCGCTCGAGGTGCCGCTCACACGACACGACCTGTTCCTCGCCGACGAGTGTTTCCTCACGGGCACGGCCGCCGAGATCATACCCGTCGTCAAGATCGACGGACGCAAGATCGGCGACGGCAAGCCCGGCAGGACCACGGTCCAATTGCTGGCGGAATTCAGAAAGCTCACATTGGAAGGATAGCAGGGAGGAGGCCGACATGCCAAGCCTCATAATCCAATCCGGGCCCGGCAAGGGCCGCAGCTTCAACCTCACCGGCGAGCCGCAGTCCATCGGCCGCGACGGAGACATCCAGATACTCGACACCGCGGCCAGCCGGAAGCACGCCGAGATCTTCACGCTCGGCGGCATGCTCTTTGTCCGCGATCTCGACAGCCGCAACGGGACGTTTGTCAACGACGCGAGAATCGCGAAGGAGACTCCGCTGCGCATAGGCGACCGCATCCGAATCGGCGCCTCGCTGCTCGTCTTCTCTGAAAAGGCTGAGGGCGAACACACCGTCGAGTTCGTCCAGGACGACCGGCCCGTCTCGAGCACGGTCGAGATCAAGCTGGGCGAGACGGCCGCGAAGGTGGTCGGCGGCGCCGAAACGGCGACCGAGAAATCGGCCCTGGGCCGCCTCATCACGATGTACGAGGTCGCACGCGCCCTCGGGAGCGAAATCACCCTCCAGGGCGTTGTCGACAAGGTGCTCGATCTTGCGATGGCATCGGCCAGGCCGACGTACTGTTACATCTTCATCCGCGACGAGGCGAGCGGGAACCTGAAGCCGCAGGTCTGGCGCGACCCGATGCAGCTCAAGCGCCGGCAGGTCAGCAAGTCGATCGTCATGCGCGCGATGCAACTGCGCCACTCGATCCTCACGGCCGACGCGGCGGCGGACACGCGCTTCAGCCAGAGCGACAGCGTCGTTATGGGCGAGGTCCGCTCGGTCATCTGCGCCCCCCTGGTCGCCCGCGACCGCATTAACGGCGTGATCTACATGGGGCGCGACACCGTCTCGAACCCCTTCACGGACGACGACCTGGCGCTCGTGACCGGCATTGCATTCCAGACGGGCATCGCGCTCGAGAACGTTGCGACACGCAGCGAACGCCGCACCGAACTCATGTCGCTCGTCAAGACGATGGTCGGCGCGATGGACCTGCGGATACCCGAGCAGCGGGGGCACGGCGAGCGCGTCGGCGCATATGCCGCAGCGATCGCCGACCGTCTTCGCCTTACCAACGAGGAGTCCGAGGACGTCTTCATGGGCGCGCTGCTCCACGACATCGGCAAGGCGCCCATCACCGAAGCCACCCGCATCGCGGTCGGCGCCGCCGTCGGCCAAAGCGTGCCGGGCCAGTTCTGCCACGCGTACCTCGGGGCGAAGGCGCTCGAAAAGATGCCCGCACTCGCCAACGTCATCCCGGGCGTGCAATACCATCACGAGCGGCTCGACGGGTTCGGCGGGCCGGAAGGCCTGGCGGGCGAAAACGTCCCGCTGATCGCACGCATCATCGCGGCCGCCAACCGCTTCGATCACCTGGCGACGGACCTGCTGGCCCACGGCCAGCCGCTGCCGATCAACGAAGCGCTCGATGCCATCGAGCAGCCCGGCGAGGGGCTGGACGACACCATCACGCACGCGCTCGTCGAGGCACAGAGGACCGGGTCCGGCATCCAACTGCCCAAGCTGGTCCTCCAGGAATACTGCTGATGGTACAGCCGGCCGGCAGGGCGCCGAGCGCGCCGCGCTATCTCATCCCGCCCGACAGCTCGGCGGTCCCGCACATGTTCACGGACGTGCTCGTGATCGGGTCCGGGGTCGCCGGGCTGCGTGCCGCCATCGAGGCCGCGCGGCACGTCCGCGTTATCGTCGTCACGAAGGACGAATTGAAAGAGACCAACACGGCGCAGGCCCAGGGCGGCATTGCGGCCGTGTTCGGAGACGGGGATTCGCCCGAGCAGCACGCGCAGGATACGATCGCGACCGGCTGCGGCCTGTGCGATCCCGAGGTCGTCCGCTCGGTCGTCGGCCAGGCGCCCGGGCTCATCGATGAGCTCGTCGGCTGGGGCGCGACGTTCGACATGAAAGACGGGCGCCTGGCCCTGGCGCGCGAGGGCGGGCACCGGCGGGCGAGAGTCGTCCACGCGCGCGGCGACGCGACCGGGATCGAGATCGAGCAGACACTGATCCGAAAAGCGGCCGAAGACGCGAACATCCGCGCCGTCGAGCACACGTTCGCGCTCGATCTGCTCACGCTCGACAACACGTGCCTGGGCGCGGCGGTCTGGTCGCAGGCTCACGGCATCACGTTCATCTGGGCCAACGCCGTCATCCTGGCCACCGGCGGGGCCGGCCAGATCTTTCGCGAGACGACGAACCCGCCCATCGCGACCGGGGACGGCATTGCCATGGCCTACCGCGCAGGCTGCGAGATACGCGACCTCGAATTCGTCCAGTTCCATCCGACGACGCTCTACGTGGCCGGGGCGGCGCGCGTGCTCATCTCGGAGGCCGCCCGCGGCGAGGGCGGCGTGCTCGTCAACAAGTTCGGCGAGCGGTTCATGAAGAACTACAGCCCGATGCAAGAGCTCGCCGCGCGCGACGTGGTCAGCCGCGCCATCCTCGCCGAGATGCACCGGACCAATGACACGAACGTCTACCTCGATCTCACCCACGTCGAGCCGGCCAAGCTCGCCGCGCGCTTCCCGCGAATCAAAGAGCTGTGCATGCTCTTCGACATCGACATAAGCGAAGACCTCGTGCCCGTGTGCCCGAGCGCACACTACATGGTCGGCGGCGTCGAGGCCGACGCCGACTGCCGGACGAACGTCGAGCAGCTCTACGCCTGCGGCGAGGTCGCGTCCACCGGCCTCCACGGCGCGAACCGGCTCGGCAGCAACTCGCTGCTCGAGGGCATGGTCTTCGGGAAGAGCGGCGGCGACGCGGCCGGCTCGGTCGCGGCCCGGCAGGACCCGCCCGCCCCCCACAAGATCCGCGAGCGAAACGAAAAGACGGAGCCGGGGGAGATCGATCTCGACGACGTGCGCAGCTCGCTGCGGAGCGCGATGTGGCGAGATGCCGGTATCATCCGGACCGGCGACGGCCTCGAGCGCTTGCTGGCGCAGGTCGAGTTCTGGTCCGGCTACGTGCTGCACCGGCGGTTCGACGCGCCCCGCGGCTGGCGAATCCAGAACATGCTCACGATTGCCGATCTGATCGTCAAGGCCGCCCTCGAACGCAAGGAGAGCCGCGGCGTCCATTTCCGGTCCGACTTCCCCGAGCCCGTCGAGCCGCCCGGCCACAGCATCGCCCGCGCCCCG
>JBDREM010000331.1:0-26586 GCA_043819695.1 Planctomycetota bacterium | reverse complement strand
CGTTCGCCTGCACGTGCAGGCGAACAGCCGGTTCGGGCGAGATCGCCGCGACGGCAACACTCCGTCATCACACGTGAGATATACATGGGACACAAGGCATAATCCTAATCATAATCATAATCGTAATCCTACTCGGCAGCGGGAGTTAGGAAATGGCAATTACGATTAGGATTACGATTAGGAGCGGAGGTCTGCGACACGGGCCGAGCCCCTTATGTTAGTGCCATTGGGGACTGCAGGGCGGACGTGTTACGCGGGGTCAGATATCGAGGTCGATGGCTTCGAGTGCGTGCTGCTCGATGAACTGGCGCCGGGGCTGGACCTGCTCGCCCATGAGCAGCGTGAAGAGCCGGTCGGCCTCGCCGACGTCCTCGATGGCGACGCGCAGGAGGGTGCGGGTCGCGGGGTTCATCGCGGTCTCGCCGAGCTGGTCGGCGTTCATCTCGCCGAGGCCCTTGTACCGCTGAGGGGCTTCCATCCCCTTCTCGGCAAGCTTGCGAATGGCTCCGGGGATTTCGGAGAGGGAGTAGAGATCGATGACGTCACCGTCGGCCTGGAGCGTGTAGATTGGTTCGGTTTCGTCGTCGATGACGTCGGGCGGGAAGTAGTTTTGCATCTCGAACATGGCTTTCTGTATCTTGGCGATGCGCTTGTCGATGTCGGCGACCTCGTGTAGTTCGAAGACGTCGAGTTCGCCCTCGGCATCTTCTTGTTCGCCCTCGGCTCCGTTGCTGACGGCGAGTTCGTCCCCCTTGGCCTGCTTCGCCTCCTCGATGGCGGCGTCGACCTCATTCTGCGTGTAAAGCAGCCGCGTATCGCCGTCGATGGTAAGGCGGAAGGACGGCATTTGTTTCTTTTCGAGCCAGGCCTCGAGCATTTCTCGGAAGGCGACGCCGTGGCGGTATAAAACTCGCGCGAGGCCCTGTAGCGCCATGAGGTCGTTGACAAAGTCGCGGAGCTTGGCGCCGGAGAGTTCGACCTTGCCGCGCGGGCACTGGAGGGTGGCTCCGTCGGTGCCCTGCTCGAGCAGCGCCTTTCGGAACGTGTCGTCGTCGAGGTAGTACTGTATCTTGCCCTTGCGCTTGACGCCGTAGAGGGGGGGCTGTGCGATGTACATGGAGCCGCGCTCGATGAGTTCGCGCATGTGGCGGAAGAAGAAAGTGAGCAGAAGCGTGCGGATGTGGAGGCCGTCGACGTCGGCGTCGGTCATTATGATGATCTTGCCGTAGCGGACCTTGTCCGGGTCGAAGTCATCGGCGCCGATGCCGGTGCCGAGCGCGCTGATGAGCGTGCTGATCTGCTCGTAGTTGAGCATCTTGTCGATGCGGGCCTTCTCGACGTTGAGGATCTTGCCCTGGAGCGGAAGGATGGCCTGGAAGGTGCTGTCGCGGCACTGCTTGGCGTTGCCGCCGGCGGATTGGCCCTCGACGATGAAGAGCTCGGTCGTCTCGACGTTTCTGGAGGAGCAGTCGGCGAGCTTCAGCGGCAGGCTGCCGGAGCTGAGGACGCCTTTGCGGCGGGTGAGGTCGCGGGCCTTTCGCGCGGCATCGCGTGCCTGCGCGGCCTGGATGGCCTTGTTGATGATGGTCTTGGCGACCTTGGGGTTCTCTTCGAGGAACGAGCCGAGGAGCTCGTTGACGGCGGACTCGACGATGCCTTCGAGGCTGGGGTTGTTAAGCTTGTTCTTGGATTGCGCCTCGAACTGCGGCTCGGGCAGCATGACGCTGAGGACGGCGGTGAGGCCCTCGCGGATGTCGTCGCCCGAGGGCGGCTTCGCGTTCTTGAGCAGGTTCTGCCCGCGGGCGTAGTTGTTGAAGGTGCGGGTGAGCGCAGACTTGAGCCCGCTGAGGTGGGTGCCGCCGTCGTGGGTGTGGATGTTGTTGGCGAACGACAGGACGGACTCGGCGTAGGCGTCGGTGTATTGCAGCGCGAGTTCGACGGAGATATCGCCGGCCTGCTTGGTGAAGTGAATGACGTTCTTGTGAAGGACGGACTTGCCTTCGTTGAGGTGCTCGACGAACGCAACCAGGCCGCCCTTGTAGCAGAAGGTGTCTTCGCGCTCGGTGGCTTCGTCGCTTATCTTGATTGAGAGGCCGTTGTTGAGAAAAGCGAGCTCGCGCTGGCGGGAGGCGATGGTCTCGTAGTTGAACTCGGTGACCTCGAAGATCTCGGGGTCGGGCTTGAACGTGATTTTGGTGCCGCTGCCCTTGGCCTTGCCGAGGACCTTGAGCTCGGAGGCGGTCCGGCCGCGCTTGAACTCCTGGTGGTAGACCTTGCCGTTGATCTTGACGTCGGCTTCGAGCCATTCGCTCAGCGCGTTCACGCACGAGAGGCCCACGCCGTGCAAGCCGGCGGCAACCTTGTAGCTCTTGTGGTCGAACTTCCCGCCTGCGTGCAGGGTGGTCAACACCACCTCGAGGGCGGGCTTCTTGGCCTGCTTGTGGAGGTCGACGGGGATGCCGCGGCCGTCGTCCGTGACGGTGATGCTGCCATCGATGTTCAGCCGGACCGAGATGTTCTTGCAGAACCCGGCGACGGCTTCATCGACGGAGTTTGCGACCACTTCCTCGACCAGGTGATGAAGGCCGCGAACGTTCGTGTCGCCGATGTACATAGCCGGGCGCTTGCGAACGCCCTCTATGCCGGGAAGAACCTTGATGTTTGTTGCGTCGTAGGTGGTTCTTTTTGCCACGAGTTTCCTTCCGATGCGCGCGGGGCAGGAGCGCCGCCGCCGCCTATCTTGAACTTTATGTCTTTGACGCGGACGCCGCTCATGAGCTGCTTAATGCCGGTGAGCAGCTCCGCTTTCTTGAACGTTGCAAGCATCTGGAGCCAGGGCGCCGAGTCGACCTCGACGTATAGCACACAGTTGTTGAAGCCGATGACGCGGCTGTGCTCGCAGGCTTCGGGGCCGGCGACCTCGGGCCAGCAGTCATAGACTTCGGACGACCGCAGCTTTTGCTTGAGACCGGACGCCCGCATGTACCGGGCGAGGATATCGCCGACCGGCTGCGGGCCGCCCCGCCGCAACTCCCGTGAGCTCAAGGCTTACGCCTCCTGAAGCTGAACGGGCATGATGACATAAGTATAGTCCTTGCCAACGTTCGCGACGGCGGCGCTGGCGCCGTCCTTGAACGAGATGCTGACTTCGCTCTCGCCGACGACCTTGAGCATGTCGGTGAAGAAGTCGGGGTTGAAGGCTATGTCGAGCGACTCGGACGAATACTTTGCGCCGTCGGCGGTGACGGTCGCCCGGCGGCCTTCGAGTGTCTGCGTGCTCAGTGTCAACGCGTCTTTCTTGAGCGAGAAGCGGACCGACCGCGATTCTTCGGTGGTGATGAGTGCGGCCCGGCGGACGGCCGAGAGCAGGTTGGCGGTGGGGATGGTCAGCGTCTTGTCGCAGTCCTTCGGGATGACCTCGTCGTAGCTGGGGAAGTGCCCCTCGACGAGGCGCGAGTAGACCATGCCGGCGGCGGTCTGCGCGACGACGTGGCTGTCGCCGACTTCGACCTGGATCTTCTCGTCCGGGTCGGTCATGAGCTTGTCGAGGAGGTCCATCGCCTTCGTCGGGATGATGGGCTCGGCCTCGACGCCGTCCTTGTTCTTCGCCTTGCCCTTGGCGAGTGCAAGGCGGCGGCCGTCGGTGGCGACGAGCTTCAGCGTCTCGCCCTTCAGCGAGAAGAGGATGCCGTTGAGTGCATAACGGGCCTGCTCGCGCGCGGCGGCGAACTTGGTCCGCTCGATCATCAGCTTCAGGCCGCCCGCGCCGATGATGACGGCGTTCTTTTCGCTGAACCCGGGCATTTCGGGGAAGTCGGCGGGATCGTCGCACGGTATCTCGTAGGTGGCGCCCGTGTATGAGATGACGCAGCTCTTCTCTTCGGCGGCGAGCTCAATGGTCTTGTCCGTCGCCTCGTGCACGATGTTCGAGACCTGGGCCGCGGGCAGCAGGACCTCGCCCGGCTCGGACACCTCGATATTCGAGATCGTCCGCCGAACCCCGACCTCGAGGTCGGTGGCCATCAGTTCGAGCGAACCGTCCTTCGTGACAATCTTCACGTTCTCAAGCACCGGCTTCGGGCTGCGCGCGGGCACGACCGAACCGACGAGCGCGAGGCTGTCCGCCAGCGCCTTTGTATCACACTTGATCTTCATCCAGAATCCTCCCGGGAAAGCGTTGAGCGGGTGTCTGTGACTGTCTGATTCGTGCCGAAAATCCGCCTATGGAGACGCCTCTCATGACGGTCCATATGATAGCAGAGCGCGCCGTTCAAGGCAAGGATGAACGCCCCATTTTGACGAAATTTTCAGCTCCGATTCCGGCCGGCGCGGATGGTGATCGTTCCAAAGAACGTGTGGTCTGTGTAGGGGCAGGTCCCCGACCTGCCCCCTTGCCGTTCGATGGAGCGCGTGATTGCGCGGCGCTTTCTTGGGCGGGCCGGGGACCCGCCCCTACTGTGACCTCGTGCCGCCACGGTACTCCGTTGAAAGGGCGACCGCACCTGCCACACAAGATTTGGGACGATTACGGCGGACGCGTGTGATTGACTTTGGAGCGGGCCCGTCTATAATCTCCGAAAACACGAATTCCGCCTTTGGCGAGGTCCGACATGAACGTCAGCTATAACTGGCTCCACGAGTACTGCGACCTGAGCCTCCCGCCACGCGAGCTGGGCCGGATGCTGCCCGAGCTTGGCATGGAGGTGGACGGCATCGAGGAGTCCGGCGGCGACGCGGTGTTCGAACTGGAGATCGCCGCGAATCGCCCGGACCTCCTCTCGATGATCGGCGTGGCCCGTGAGGTCGCCGCCGCGACGGGCGCGGCGCTCAAGAGCCCCGAAGTCGGCCTGCAATGCACCGGCGAGGACATCGCCGGGCGGACGAACGTCGACCTCGAGGCGCCCGACCTCTGCATCCGGTACACCGCCCGGCTTGTCACCGGCGTCAAGGTCGCGCCGAGCCCGGCATGGCTCGCCGAGCGGCTCGAATCCATCGGCCTGCGGCCGGTGAACAACATCGTCGACATCACCAACTTCGTGCTGATGGAATGCGGCCAGCCGCTGCCCGCGTTCGAGTTCGACAAGCTCCGCGGCGCGAGGATCGTCGTGCGGAGGGCCGGGCCGGGCGAGCCGATCAAGGTCATCGACGGCTCGGTCCTCGAGCTGACGAACGAGATGCTCGTCATCGCCGATGCCGAGGTGCCGGCGGCCATCGCGGGCGTCATGGGCGGGCTCGACACGGAAATCAGCGACGCCACGACGAGCGTGCTGCTCGAGAGCGCCCTCTTCCTGCCCGCGAACATCCGCCGCACGTCGGCCGCACTGGGGCTGTCGAGCGATTCGTCTTACCGGTTCGAGCGGAGCATGGACCCGCTCGGGGTGGATTGGGGCTCGAGACGGGCCGCGGCACTCATCGCCGAGATCAGCGGCGGCGCCGTCTGTGACGGTGTGATCGACGTCGGCCGGCCGCCTGCGCCGGAACTGATCCTCAAGCTTCGTCCGAAGCGCACCGGCCACGTGCTCGGCGTTGACATCCCCGCCGAGCGGCAGAAGGCGCTGCTCGGGCCTCTGGGGTTCAGAGCTCTCTCGGAGGGGCCCGACGAACTCGAGATCAGCGTGCCGACGTTCCGGCAGGAGGTGCGGCGCGAGGCGGACCTCATCGGCGAGGTCGCCCGCGTCTATGGCTACGGGAAGATCCCGCAGGAGACGCAGATGCGCGTGCGGGCCGTGCCGGTGCAAAAGGTCGACGTCGTCTCGGCGAGGACTCGCGAGTTGTGCGCGGGCCTGGGCTACGACGAGGTCCGCACGTCGAGCTTCGCGGCGACGGACATCGCCGAGCGATTCAAACACTGGTCGGCCGGGGTCAACGTCCTCCGCAATCCGGTCAGCCTCGAGGAGCCGGCTTTGCGCACGAGCCTCATCCCGCGGCTGCTCGCAACGAAGCAGGTCCAACTGAACAAGGGGACGCCGCAGTCGGCGATTTTCGAGCTGTCGCGGGTCTATGGGGTCGCATCGGACAGGCCGGCGGAAAAGACCTGCCTGGCTCTGCTGGACGACGCCGGTTTCGCGTCGGTCCGCGGCTCGCTCGACGCGCTTCTCGCCCAGTTCGGCCTGGCCGGGCGGGCAAGTTACGCGGAGTATGCCGACGCGAACCTGGCGGAGGGGCAGTCGGCACGGCTGACGCTCGGCGGCCGCGCCCTGGGGGTCGCCGGTCTGGTCACGAAGGAACTGGCGGCGCTTTACGGCCTGAAGACCGCCCCTGCGGTGGCGGAGCTCGACTTCGACCTGATCGTCGAGCAGGCCGTGACAGCCCGGCGCTATGAGCCGCTCCCGAAGTTCCCGGCCGTCAAGCGCGACCTGTGCGTGGTGGTGGACGATGCGGTCGCCTGGGCCGACGTTCGAACTCGGGCAAGAGCGGCCGCTGGAGAACTGGCCGAATCGATCTCCTTCCTCAGCGAGTACCGCGGCCGGCAGATCGAACGGGGCAAGAGGGCCCTCGCCTTCACCGTCACGTACCGGGCGGGGGACCGGACTCTGACGGGCGAAGAGGCGGACGAAGCGACGGCGGCCGTGGCAGAAACGCTGAAGAGCGAGTTCGGAGCCGAACTGCGGGCCTGACGCGCCAAAGAAAAGCATCATTACATCTTTCCACTAAAGCGCGCGTACTGCTATAATTGTGGTGTATAAGCTGGCGGAGCGGTCTGCGCCGCCTGTCGAACGGCGCACACGCAGACGTGATGTTTGGGTGCAGTGGATGAATCCGGAAACGCAAAGGATCTTCGAAGAGCTCGCGACGCAACGCGGCGGGGTTACGGCCGAGCAGATGGCCGAGGCGCGGCGTTCGCAGGCGGGCACCGGCTCGGGCGAGGCCGCGAGATCGCTGCTCGACGTGCTCATCGAGAAGGGCTACGGCGACGCGGCGAAGCTCCGCGACCTTGCCCATGCCGCCGTCCTCCGCTCCGGCTCCGAACGAGTCGAGATCGGCGGGTTCGAACTGCTCGAAAGAATCGGCGAGGGCGGAATGGGCGCCGTCTACCGCGCCCGCCAGGTTGCGGCCGACCGTATCGTCGCTCTGAAG
This sequence comes from Planctomycetota bacterium, assembly GCA_043819695.1. Taxonomy (GTDB): domain Bacteria; phylum Planctomycetota; class PUPC01; order PUPC01; family PUPC01; genus CAYLQD01. The sequence continues at coordinate 19,509 of JBDREM010000331.1, read as the reverse complement.
CTGATGAAGCCGAAGCTCGCCCGAGACACACACCACCTCGAGCGGTTCCTCCGGGAGGCCAAGGCCTCGGCAAGGCTCAGCCACCCGAACATCGTGCAGGGCATCGACGCCGGCGACGACAAGGGCTACTACTACTTCGCGATGGAGTTCGTCGAGGGCGACACGCTGAAAGAGGTCGTCAAGCGCGACGGCGCCCTGCCGGAAGAACGATGCGTCCGGATCGCGATCGACATGGCGCGCGCGCTCGAACACGTCGCCCGGCACGGCACGGTCCATCGTGACGTCAAGCCCGGGAATATCATCATCGACCGGCCGACGGGCGCGGCCAAGCTGGCGGACCTGGGCCTCGCGAAGTCCACGGAGTCGCTCGACACGTCCGTCACGCAGGTCGGTATGGCCATCGGCACGCCGAACTACATCAACCCCGAACAAGCCCGCGGCTCGAGAGAAATCGACATCCGGAGCGACATCTACTCGCTCGGCGCGACAATGTACCACGCGGCCACCGGCACGCTGCCGTTCGAGGGCGAATCGGCGCCGGTGATCATGAGCATGCACATGTCCGAGCCGCTCGAGGCGCCGGACAAGCGCAACCCCGGCCTCTCGGCCGGCTTCTCGCTCGTCATCCAGAAGATGATGGCGAAGAACAAGGACGACCGGTACCAGACTCCGGCCAAGCTTCTCGCGGACCTGGAACGAGTCGCTCGCGGCGAGCCCCCGCAGGCCGCGTTGCCCCGGGCCGCGTCCCGCGGCCCGGCCGTCTCGGCCGCGGGGCGAAGAAAGTCGGCGGCGCCCCTCGTCCTTATCGGCTCGGCGGCCGCGATCCTGCTGCTGGCCGGCCTGGCCGCGATCTACGGGCTCAATCAGCGCGGGCACCATCACACCAACGAAGCGACGGCGGCGATCCACTACACAAGGGCCGCCCAGCTCGTCATTGCGGACCCGATGAACTTCCGGGAGATCATCGAGCGCCTGGACCTCTGCATCAAAGCGGATCCGAACGGCCCGAAGGCGAAGGCCGCCAACTCACTGATGAAGACGGCCAAGTCGTTCAGGACGCTTGCCGGCGCCCCCGCCAAGACGCCGGCCGACTGGGCGATGAAGGCGAGAGCCCTGACAAACCTCGCGGATCTGACGCCGAAGGATTCGCCTTATGCCAAGGGCATTCGCGACTATCTCCGAGAGCGCTCGCGCAAGCATACGTCCGCCGCCATCGGCCAGGCGATCGCTGAGCCGATCCAGGTGCCGGAGGCGTCGGCGTGGCTCGATGCCGTAATCGCGTGGGCCCCGGACGAAGACACGGCAAACGCGGCGAGGGCCGGGCGGCGCGAGCTGGCAAAGGTCCTTCGGGAGAACGCGGATTACATTCTCGACACGTTCGCGAAGCGCGCGGAACCGGCGGCCGAGAAGGAGCAGTTCAAGCAGGCCGTTGCGATCGTGCGCTCGAGCGTGCCCAGGCAACTGATAACACCTCAGCTCCGCGAACTCATCGAGAAGAAGATCGCCGTCATACACGAGGCAGCCGACCGCGCGGCGAGCCGGCTCGAGAAGGATGTTTGGGCGATGCTGGACCGCGGCGAGATCGAGCCGGCGGCCTCGCGCGTGCAATGGGGCCGGGCACGTCTCGACCTGCCGCACCTCGAACCGAAGATCGCCGAACTTGCCCGCACTGTCGGGCGCGCCGGCAAGTTCCTGCCGCTCCTCGAAGAACTAAGAAAGCTGGAGGAGTCCGGCACGGCGGACAAGCTGGCGGTGGCCGCGGCGGCCCTCAAGACACGAGATGCTTTCCGCGAGGACGCCTACGTGGCGGACCGGTTGAAGAAGTACGGCCCTGCCATCCGCTGGCTGGAGGAGCGCGGCCGCGCCGCCGAGCAACTCAAAGGGATTGCCGACCTCATCACCGGGAACAAATTCGCGGAGGCCGACGCCGCGATCCCAAAGTTCCTGGAGCACCCCGGGCTCACGAAAGAGGAACGCACCGCCGCACTGGCGATGCGCGTGCGATTCGCGCCGGAGTACGCCCTGGCCAAGCTCCTGTCCACTGCGCTCGAACCGAGACTCCCAGCCAGGAACATCTACCTGAAGCTGAAAAGCAGGGGCACATCGCTACAGTGCGACATCATCGGCGTCTCGATGCAGTACCTGAAGATCAAGACGACGACGGACGAGCAGACGATCCCGTGGGGCGATCTCCAAGCCGGGTCATTTCACGCTCTCGCGCTCGACCGATTTCAGGCCGTCGCGCCGGATGACGCCTACGGCCAGTACCATCTGGCCGTCCTGTTGGAAGCCGAGCAGCACAAGAACGCGAAAGAGCTCCTGCTGCGAGTTGCCGGGCTCGTCGAGAGCCGCACTGAAGCGGACCTCCCGGGCCGCGCCATCATGCTCGCCGAAACGCAGAGGCTGCTGGGCCGGGTGAGCGAGGCCGAAGCCGAACCGGCAATGAAGAAGCTGGCCGAACTCGTGCGGCTGGTCGACAAACCAAATGAACTGGAGCACGCCCTCGCCGCCCACGCGCTCTTCAAGAAGCAATACGGCTCGACGCAATATGTGGCCGACAACGAGAAGACGCTCGCCAAGATCGAAATGACTCTGGTCGAAGCAGTCCTGAAGGATCGAACCGCGCCGATCGTGTCGATGATAAAGAAACACGAATGGCGCGACATCATGCTCCGGCTCAAAGACGCGGTCGCGGAGGTGGAGAAAGTCGGGCCCGTCCCGGCCGAGCGGATGAACGTCATCGCCGCCCTCCTGAGCTTCGGCGAGAAGTACCTCGCGGAGGAAGAGATTTATCGCGAGGTCTTCAGCTTGCAGCCCTGGCAAGGTGAACGACTCAAGGCGTTGAAGCGCAGTGAAGACGAGTTGGTGGCCCGCCGGGCCGAACGCTACAGCGAGTTCTTCCAGGTCAAGGTCACCAAGCAGAAGTCCGCCTCGGAACAGGAAAGATACGCGCAATATGAGTGGAACTCGAAGGGGAAAAACTATGTCCCGGTGAAGAACGTCAACGTCCGCATTGCGCGGCACAACGCGGTTTTCACATACTGGCCGCAGGCCCGCGACGAGGGAGCCTGGGCGGAAGTCAAGGCCGCGACCGACTTCGCCCAGACGGCCATCACGGACAAAGACGGCAAAGAGATTCAGAACACCGGCGATTTCATGCTGATCATCATGGCTCAGAACTTCCTCAAGTACCGCGGCCAGGCCCCGCCGAACGCACGGGCCGAGATGGAGTATCAGCGCCTCACTGCCTACGCCCGAACGGCAGAGGAAAGCCGCCTGCTCAGGCTGTACATCGCCGGCCAAGCCAAGCAGGCGATGTATGATCACCGTGCCATAACGGACCATCCGGCCCGGTTCTGCCTGATAGCGGCCGACCAATACGCCGCCGCCGACGACCTCACGAACGCGCACAACTACTACGACCGGCTCTGTTCATCGCGAACCAAGTACAAGGACTTCGTCTGGCGGGGCTACCTCGGCCGCGGCCGTGTATACGAACACAGAAAGAAGTACACAGCGGCCGTGTCTGACTACGAAGACGCCCTCATCCGCTCTTCGAACTGGTGGGACAAGTATTCCTGCGCCAAGGCGATCACGGAACTGTGCCTGCATTCCGGCAAGTTCGACCGGCCCACCTTCGCCAGGAAGGCCGTCGCCGAACTGGTCAAACGCGCGGCCAAGGGAGAAGGGGGCGACTACCAGCGAAAGAAGGCGCTCGAGCTGCTGAAGCCCAGAGAAAACGTCGAGAAGCAAGGGGGACGGGAAAGGCAGGAAGAAGGGTGACAAGTAAACCCCGGCCACGTCCCGTACGGAGAGGAGCGTAGCAGATCACAGTCGACATTATCTGCGCGGCCGTCCTTTTCTTCTTTTGCCTGCTCGGCGCCTGGCGCGGGTTCGTGCGCCAGGTGTTCAGCCTGCTGGCATTTGTGCTGATCGCGCTTTTCGCGGTGCCGCTCGGCGTGCTGACGGCCTCGCCCGTCATCAAGTCGAGCACTTGGGGCCCGGGCGTGGCCACGCATCTCCGGATCGGCTTCGCGCTCGGCGCCGCCGTGGCAATCTACATCGTCGTCAAGGTCATCGGCTCGTTCGTTAACAGCGCCATCGGAAGACACCGCGTCGATGGAGCCACCCGGCTCGCGCCGTGGAATCGTTACTGGGGCGCCGCTCTCGGCGTCGTCAAGGCCGGCGTCCTGTGCTGGCTCGCCCTCTCGTTCTTCGCCGCCTTTCCCAAGATCGCGCCGGCCGTGACCGCGAATGCCGAGGAATCGTGGGCTCTGCGAACCACTCATCTGCACAACCCGTTCGCCCGCTGGATTCTGCCAGAGCAGCGCGAGGACATGGAAGAGGCGCTCGTTGCGCTCTGGAAGCTCAAGCGCCATCCGACCAAGTGGAACGAGGTCGTTCAAGAGAAGAGCATACAGCGCGTGCTCAAACACGAACGCATCGCGGAAATCCTCGAGTCAGGCCACAACCCGGTCAGCGCGCTGGCCGATGACGATTTCCGCAAGTTGCTCCGGGAGGTCGACTGGGAGAACATCGCCGAGATCGCGAACGACGCCCTGGCCGACGTCGAAGGGAAATGACCGGCGGGCGCGGCAACCGTGGGGCTGTTGAAAAAGCTCGCCCGCTCACAGAGCGGGCCTACAACGGGTCGCCTGACGCCGCGACGCCGTCGTTCCTGTAGGCCGACTTTGTAAGCCGGCGGCTCCCGGCCCCTTTTTCAACGGCCCCACAGCCCCGAGGCGCCAATGACCGCCCGCGGTCACTTCAGGCTGTAGCACGCAAGCTGCTCCTTGTTGCGGACGATCAGCTTGCCGTCGGCGACGATGGGCGCGGTCCAGCTTTGCCCGCCCAGCCCCGCCAGCCGGCCGACCTGCTGCCACCGGTCGTCGGCCAGCTTGAACATCGTGATGCTGCCGCGCTCGCCGTCGAGGGCTATGATCGTCCCGGCGACGCCGACCACGCCGCCCCGCTCGAAGCCCCGGGTCTGCCACAACGTCTCCCCGGTCTTCCAGTCCAGGCAGACCATCCTCCCCGTGGTGGTCGACCCATAGATGCGGCCGCTGCGGAGGATGGGCGTGCTGAAGTGCGACTGCATCGTCTTGTTCTGCCACACCGCCGCCGGCCGGTTGTCCTTCAGCCTCAGAAGAGCGCTCCCTTTCCCGTAGCTGCTGCTGATGAGTATCTCGTCGCCGGAGACGATCGGCGTGGTGGCGTTGACGTCGTACTGGACCCGCCACGGGTACGTCCACAGGAGCTTGCCGTTCGCGGCGTCGACGCCGATCAGGCTGACCGACGTGAAGACGATGTATTGCTTCTTGCCCTCGATCGTCGCGACGACGGGGGTCGCGTAGCCCGGCCGGTCGTTCCCGCCGCCCTGCCAGATCGTCTCGCCCGTCTTCTTGTCCAGGACGGCAACGGTCGCGTCGCGCCCGCCGGGGCAGACGATGATCCGGTCGCCGTCGATCCGGGGCGATATCGCCATCTCCCAGGCGGCCGTCTTGCCGCTGAACCTCTTGATGATGTTGACGTCCCACACCTTCTTGCCGTCCTCCGCCGTCAGGCAGTGCAACAGCCCGCGGCGGCTCATCGTGTAGAGCTTGCCGCCGTCGATGGTCGGCGTCGCTTGCGCGAATCCGTAGTTGTAGCGCGCCGGGTCGGGATATGAGAAATTCCACACGTCCTTGCCGGTCTCGATGTTGATGGCGCGAACGATGTCGTCATTGCCTTTGCGGTCGATGATGAAGAGCTTGCCCTTGGCGACGGCCGGGCCGGCGTACCCGCGGTCACCCATCGGCACCTTCCAGAGCATCTTCGGCGGCGTCTTGTCCCACTGGATGTTGATGCCGGTCTCGGGCGAAGTGCAGTCATAGTTCGGGCCGAGGAAGTTCGGCCAGTCCGCAGCGAACACATGCGCGTGAACGGGAAAAGCAACAACAAGTGTCAGACTCAGGAGCAGCTTCCGCATATCCCTCTCCTTGATGAACGTGCCTTGGTGGCGTAACCGTTCCAATGTCCGTGTGGTCCCGATCTGCTTCGTGCGCTGTTTCTGTAGCCGGCCTCCGTGAGGCCGGGTCTTACCGAGGTCACGGACCTCGGCTACAATACACCGCCTTTGCAACGGTCACTGCTGCCGGCCATTTTACCAGAATGCCGAGCGGAAGGGTAGGTCTTGTCCGCCAATTCCCGGAAACGCGCAGGTACATAGTAGCCCCCCGCACGGACCGGGGACAAGGTGCACGCCGCCGGGGGCACAGGGGCGCTCGACGTCGCCGTGAAGCTCGAGAGCGAAGCGCTCCACTTCAATAGAGCGGGAGATCAAAGAGATCGATCGTGCCCCGGAGGGAGGCAATAAGACCGTGAGAAAATGGGCGGCCGCTGCTTGACACATGTGCGGTTCACAATTAGACTACAGAGAGATGCTGCGGGGAGGCGCGAACTGGCGATTTCACCGGCGGTCCTGTACCGGGGTTCCGGCGGGTGATCACACACGATTCGGGGCCGGTTCGTACCGGCTTGGATCGGAGGACGCGTGAAAATCTCAGAAGGCCGAACTTGACAAGTATCCGGGTCGGCGTTAGTGTATCACAAATCTACGCCGGGAATACCTCGCGGAGGCCGTCGTTTTGAGCATCCAGGATAGCAACGGCAAGGTGGGTTCAGTTCTCGTCGTCGGCGCCGGCATCGGCGGAATGCAGGCCTCCCTGGACCTCGCGAACGCCGGGTTCAAGGTTTATCTCGTCGAGAAGGGCCCCGCCATCGGCGGAGTGATGGCGCCGTTGGACAAGACGTTTCCGACGAACGACTGCGCCATGTGCACGCTCGCGCCGAGGATGGTCGACTGCGGCCGGAACCGGGACATCGAGAAGCTGACGTATTCAGAAGTCCTGGGCGTCGAGGGCGGGCCCGGACGTTTCCGGATCAGGGTGCGCAAGAAAGCCAGGTCCGTCGATGCCGAGAAGTGCACCGGCTGCGGAGAGTGCGCGACGCACTGCCTCGTGCGCAACCGCGCTTACCTCGAAACTCCGGAGCCGGAGCCGGTCGACCTCGAGCCCGACGCGCTCGCCGAGATCGATCGCACCCTGGCCGAACACGAGGGGGAGGACGGCGCCATTGTTCCCATCCTTCAGGACATCAACACGAAGTACAGGTGGCTCCCGCCGGGCGCGGTCCGACGCGTCTCCGAGGCCGTCGGGCTGCCGCTGGCTCGCGTTCTCCGCATCGCCACGTTCTACAACGCGTTCAGTCTTGCCCCCAGGGGCGAATATATCATCAGTGTGTGCATGGGCACAGCCTGTTACGTGAAGGGTGGGGCGAAGATTCTTGAGGCATTCGAGCGGGAACTGAGCGTTCACGTCGGGGCCACTACCGATGATTTGAAGTTCACGCTGGCGAAAGTCAACTGTCTCGGCTGCTGTGGCCAGTCTCCCGTAGTGACCGTCAACGGCGAGATTTATGGGTACATGAAGCAAACGCAGGTGCCTGAAATAATCAAGCAGTATACCTAGGGACAGAAAATGGGCAAGATCAGGCCGGAGGATTTGGACAGGATCAGCCGGGAGGCGAAGGGCGTAATGCACCTGAGGCAGGGGGTGGCTCGGGCGCGCGTCCTCGTTCACATGGGTACGTGCGGGATAGCCGCCGGCGCGAGAGCCGTCATGAGTGCGTTCATGCAAGGAATCGAGGAGAGGAAGCTGGGCGACGTGATGTTGACCACTTCGAGTTGTGCGGGGCTTTGCAGCAAGGAACCGATGGCGACGGTTGAAATAAAGGATGAGCCTCCGGTGAAATACGTTGACTTGACTGCGGAGAAGGTCAAGGAGATCATCGATAAGCATATTGTCGGCGGCGCGATAGTGGCCGAATATGCGCTCTCAGTCGGAAGTGAGAGGGTTCTTTAGAGGGCCACGAGCCAGATGGCGTATCGTACGAATGCGATGATTTGCACCTGCACGAACTGTGTGTCCAACGGGGCGTTGCAGATAAGAGATTGCCTCGAGGCGGAGATTCGGAAGAACGGTCTGGAGAACGAAATACAAATAGTCCCGACGGGGGCCAGCGGCCTGTGCGTGAAGGGGCCGATTCTGATTGTCCAGCCGGAAGGGATCTTCTACCAGTCGCTCAAGGTGGGAGACATGCCTCATTTGGTCGAGGAACATTTCTTGAAGGGCCGGCCTGTCCAGTCCTTGATGCATGTTCCTCCCGGCGAAGAAACGCCGATTCCCAAGATACGCGACATTCCGTTCTTCCGGTCCCAAAGGCTAATCGCACTTCGGAACCGCGGCCTGATTGACCCGGCGAAGATCGACGAGTACATCGCCAACGACGGATATCGAGCGCTCGCCAAGGTACTCGCGTCGATGAGCCCTGCTGCAGTCATAAAGGAAGTCAAGGATTCCGGTCTTCGCGGGCGTGGCGGAGCGGGCTTTCCTACCGGGCGCAAGTGGGAATCGGCGGCGGGGCACGAGAGCGACAGGAAATACGTCATCTGCAACGCAGACGAGGGCGACCCCGGCGCCTTCATGGACAGGAGCATCATAGAGGCCGACCCCCACTCGGTCATCGAGGGCATGGCAATCGGCGGCTACGCCGTCGGCTCCTCCCACGGCTACGTTTACATCAGAATCGAGTATCCACTGGCGATAGAAAGGCTGGCCGTAAGCATCGAGCAGGCCAGGGAATACGGCCTGCTGGGGAAAGACATCCTGGGCTCAGGATTCGACTTTGACGTAACGATATTCAAGGGAGCCGGCGCATTTGTCTGCGGAGAATCCAGTGCGCTCCGGGCATCCATCGAAGGCGAAGTGCCCGAGCCGGTCGTCAAGCAGACGCACGCCACGGAAAAGGGTCTGTGGCAGAAGCCGACCGTACTCAACAACGTGGAAACGTGGGCCAACATCCCTGTGATAATCAACTGGGGCGCCAAGTGGTTTTCCGAAATCGGCACCGAGACCAGCAAGGGCACCAAGGTCTTTTCGCTCGCCGGCAACGTCGTGAACGCGGGCCTGGTGGAAGTGCCTATGGGAATATCCCTGCGCGAAATTATCTATGACATTGGAGGCGGCGTCCCAGGCGGCAAGAGATTCAAGGCCGTCCAGACAGGCGGACCTTCGGGCGGATGCATTCCCGAATCACTGCTCGATTCGCCGGTGGACTACGAGAGCCTCGAAAAAACCGGCTCCATCATGGGGTCCGGCGGCATGATCGTGATGGATGAAGACACGTGCATGGTTGACGTGTCGAAGTACTTCATTGATTTCCTCATAGACGAATCCTGCGGAAAATGCACCTCGTGCAGAGAAGGCCTGTCGGCTCTGAGCGGAATCCTGGGCAGCATCTGCAATGGCAAAGGCAAGAAGGGAGACGTGGAACTGCTCGGCGAGCTTTCCGAGGCGATAAAGGACGCTTCCCTGTGCCAATTGGGGCGGACCGCGCCCAATCTCGTGCTCACAACCCTGCGCTACTTCAAGGACGAATACGAGGCTCACGTCAACGAGCAACGCTGCCCCGCCGGCGTATGCAGGGCGCTCATCACCTACTCCATCGACCCCGAGAAGTGCAAGGCCTGTCTCGTCTGCGTCAAGAACTGTCCGCAGCAGGCGATCTCCGGCGAGAAGAAGCAACCACAGACCATCGATCAAGAGAAGTGCATCCGGTGTGGCGTCTGCAAGGACGTCTGCAAGTTTGAGGCAGTGACCGTACAATGAAACTCGACGAAGTCAAAAACATCCTGGACGCAAAGCCGGCCTGGAAGAAACCCGCCCTCGACCACGGCAAGCGCGAAGTCAGTGCATGTCAGGCCAGTGATTTGATGAGCGACGTGCTCAATTTCCGGCGACCCGGCTCGCTGCTGCTCACCGGCCTGACCAATTCGCAGGTGGTCCGGACCGCCGAGGTCGGGGATATCGCCGCTATTTGTTTCGTCCGCGATAAGTGGCCGCAGGAGGAGACTGTTCGCCTGGCGGAGGAGCGGGGGCTGCCCCTGCTTGTGACCCGCCTGAGCATGTTCGAAGCCTGCGGCAAGCTGTATGGCAAAGGGCTCGGCAGTTGCGCAAGCAAAGAGGCGGCACCTGATTGCCAGAACACGAGATAACCATAGTACAGGAGCTGATCTACGAGCTCCACGTCGGCGAAGTGATGAAAGGGGACCCCATCACCATCTCTCCCGGCGCGCCGATGAACAAACTTCGGGACATCCTCCGCGAGAACCGCATCTCGGGGGTTCCCGTGGTGGACGACGGCCGGCTCGTCGGCATTATCAGCCTCGAAGACTTCATCCGCTGGCTGGTGGACGGCGGGCCTGATTGCACGGTCGGTGAACGTATGACCACAGAACTGTGGACGATTCACGATGACGAGCTGCTCATCCAGGCGGTCAACCGGCTGGAGCAGTTCGGCTTCGGGCGGCTGCCCGTGTTGAATCGGAGCACCGGGCGTCTCACGGGGGTGATTACCAAGGGCGACATCATCCGCGGGCTGCTCAAGAAGCTCGAGGTCAGTTCCCGAGAGGCCGAAATGCGAGGCGCCCGGTCCAGGCACATTTTTGAGGACATCGTCGCCGACAAGAGCGCGCTGGTCTTTGAATACACGGTGGCCGAGGATTTCGCTTCCGCCGGCGCCTGCGCCAGCGGCCTGAAGACCACCTTGAGCCGCCTGGGCATCCCTCCCCAGACGGCTCGCCGCGCCGCCATCGCCGCCTACGAAACAGAGATGAACATGGTGTTCTACGCCGGCGGCGGCCACATGACCGCCACGGTCGAGCCGCAGGCGATCCACCTCGATGCCATTGACAGCGGCCCCGGCATCCCGGATGTCGACGCGGCCCTGCGCCCCGGCTTCTCCACCGCCCCGGACTGGGTCAGGGAGCTTGGATTCGGCGCCGGAATGGGCCTCTGCAACATCCAGAAGTGCGCCGACCGGATGGAACTCACGTCCACTGTGGGCAAGGGGACGCGACTGACGGCTGACATCCTCGTGGAGGACCGCCATGACGCTGAGTGAGATAGCGGAAAAGCTCGACCTAAGCATCAGGGCCGGCGGCGGCGCCCTGACGAGAGAGGTCCGCGGAGGATACGCCAGCGACCTCCTGAGCGATGTTATCGCTCACGCGCGCGAAGGAGATTTGTGGGTGACTTTGCAGATCCACCAGAACATCGTCGCGGTCGCCAGCATGAAAGAACTGGCGGGCGTTGTCCTGGTCAACGCACGCGAGCCCGAGGCCGACACTCTCCAGAAGGCCGTGGAAGAGAACATCCCCCTCCTGGTGAGCGAGCTCCCGGCTTTCGAGCTGATCGGCCGGCTGTACCAGATGGGGCTGCGTGGCAAGTAAGACGTGAAAACGCTGGCTGCAGACGTTCACATACACACGTGTCTTTCGCCTTGCGCGGAAGACGAGATGGCTCCGTCGATGATCGTGACGCGAGCGCTGGAGGCAGGGCTTGATTTGATCGCCATCTGCGACCACAACTCGGCGGAAAACGCCGCATCCGTCGCCCGCGCCGCCGAAGGGACCGGCCTCGCCGTCGTCCCCGGGATGGAGATCACATCGCGCGAGGAGGTCCACGTGGTCGCGCTCTTCCGCGACGACGACGGTGCCCGCGCGGTGCAGGAGATCGTGTACCAGCACCTCGACGGAGAGAACGACCCTGAGACTTTCGGCGAGCAACTCGTAATGAGCGACAAAGACCAGGTGCTTCGCCGCAATTCGAGACTGCTGATCGGCGCCACCAATCTCTCGCTCGAGGCGGTGGTGCGGGCCATCCACGACGCAGGCGGCATCGCAATCGCCGCCCACGTCGACCGCCCGAGCTTCAGCGTGGTCAGCCAGCTTGGATTCATCCCGGCCGGCGTCGCATTTGACGCGGCGGAGGTGTGCGGAGAGGACTTGTCCGCCGTGCCCGAAGAACTGCCGGTGATCCGTTCCTCCGACGCGCACCGCCTCGAAGAGATCGGATACAGACGCACCGGGCTCGTGGTCGAGGAAGGAATCGCGGCGGAAATACAGATGGCCCTGAAAGCGGCGGAGGGCCGCAAGATCGCGAAGACAGACTGATGGAAGATTTGTCGCTGCATGTTTTGGACATCGTGGAAAACTCGCTCCGCTCGAACGCGAGTTCGGTCGAGATTCGCCTGACCGAGGATTTGGAGCAGGACGTGCTCACGCTCGAGATCAAAGACAATGGCAGAGGGATGAGCCCGGACGCCCTGGACAGGGCTGCGGACCCCTTCTACACCAGCAAGGCCGGCAAGAAGGTCGGGCTGGGCCTGGCGCTTCTGGCACAGGCCGCCAGAGAAGCCGACGGAAATCTCGACGTCTCTTCGTCGCCGGACGGCGGAACGACCGTCCGCGCGGTCTTCAGGCACAGTCATCCGGACCGGAAGCCCATCGGCGACATGGCCGCCACCCTTCGGACGCTTGTCCGAGGAAATCCCGACGTCGATTTCTTTTTCGACCATAGAGAAGGACCCGACGTGATCCATTTCGACACCCGAGAGATCAAACGGTCATGAGTGACACGGTCAACATCACTGTCAACGATCAGCCGGTCACCGTCGAACAAGGCAAGACGATCCTGGAGGTCTGTGACGACCTCGGGATAAAGATCCCCACGTTGTGCTACCACAAGTCGCTGCTCCCCTACGGGGCGTGCCGCCTCTGCCTCGTCGAGGCGGGGACAGAGAAGCGCATGAAAACGACTGCCTCGTGCACCTACCGGGTGGAGGACGGGCTGGTCGTGCGGACCGACACCGACCGGGTCCTGAAGACGCGGCGCATCATGGCCGAACTGCTCCTGGCCCGGTGCCCGAACTCCCAGAAGGTCCGGGACATCGCGGCGGAGATCGGGGTCACCGAGACCCGCTTCCCGAAAAAAGACGAGGACTGTATCCTCTGCGGGCTCTGTGTGAGGGTGTGCGCCGAGATGATGAAGAGCGGCGCCATCGACTTCTCCGGCCGCGGCGACACCCGGGCCGTCGGGCCGGCCTACGACAAGAAATCGCCGATCTGCATGGCCTGCGGCGCCTGCGAGGTCGTCTGCCCCACCGCGGCCGTCCACCTTAACGATGTCAGCGTCCACGAGCCCCGTCCCGTACCGGCGGAGTATGACGCCGGGCTGGTCAGCCGCGGGGCAATCTACATCCCGTTCCAGCAGGCCATCCCCAAGGTCCCCGTGATCGACCGCGAAGTTTGTATGCACTTCCGCAAGGGGCCGGAGGCCGACGCCTGCAAGTCCTGCCAGAACTTCTGCCCCGCCGGCGCGATCGACTACGCCCAGGAAGACGAGGTGGTCGACATCGACGTTGGGGCCGCCATCCTCTCCCCCGGCTACTGCGTCTTCGATGCGGGGAAGAAACTCGAACTGGGCTACGCCTGGTACCCTAACGTCGTCACCAGTCTTCAGTTCGAGCGGCTGCTCTCGGCCAGCGGCCCGCACGAGGGAAAGATCCGCCGGCCGTCAGACCTCAAAGATCCCGAGAAAGTCGCGTTCATCCAGTGCGTGGGGTCCCGCGACAAAGATCACAACTACTGCTCCTCCGTCTGCTGCATGTACGCCACCAAGGAAGCCATCATCGCCAAGGAACATCAAGAGGGGCTGGACTGCCACGTCTTCTACATGGACCTGCGCGCGTTCGGCAAGGGATTCGATGCATACTACGAACGCGCCAAGGAACTCGGCGTGGTGTACACCCGCTGCCGGCCGTCTTCGGTCGAACAGATCGAAGAGACCAAGAACCTGCGGATCGGCTATATGGCCGAAGACGGCCGTCACGTTGAGGAGGACTTCGACCTGGTCGTGCTCTCGACCGGGCTGTGCCCGCCGACAGAGATCCGCGAGCTTGCCGAGACGTTCGGGGTGAAGCTCGACGACAACGGATTTGCCGTGACCTCGACGTTCAGCCCCGTCGAGTCATCCAGGCCCGGCGTGTACGTCTGCGGGCCGTTCTCTGAGCCGAAGGATATCCCCGAGACGGTGATGGAAGCGTCGAGCGCCTCCGCCAACGCCATGGCGCTGCTGGCCGAGGAGCGCGGCAGCCTGGTCACCGAGAGGGAATGGCCGCCGGAGAAAGACGTCACCGGCCAGGAACCCCGCGTCGGCGTGTTCGTCTGTCACTGCGGCAAGAACATCGGCGGCGTGGTCAACGTGCCCGAGGTGTGTGAATACGCCAGGACGCTCCCCAACGTCGTCCTCGCCGAGCACAACCTATACACCTGCTCCACCGACACCCAGGACGTCATCAAGGAGGCCATCGAGGAACACCATCTCAACCGGGTCGTCGTCGCCTCCTGCACGCCGCGGACCCATGAGCCGCTGTTCCGCGACACGGTGCGCGAGGCCGGCCTCAACCCGTATCTCTTCGAGATGGCCAACATCCGGGACCAGTGCTCATGGGTCCACATGCACGAGCCGGCGAAGGCCACCAGGAAGGCCAAGGACCTGCTCCGCATGGCGGTGGCCAAGGCCCGACTCCTCCAGCCCCTCTACAGCATGCCCATGCCCGTCACGAGCGGGGCGCTCGTCATCGGCGGCGGCTTGGCCGGCATGACCGCGGCGCTCAACCTCGGCAACCAGGGCTTCGAGGTGAACCTGGTCGAGAGGGAACAGGAGCTCGGCGGCAACCTGAAACACGTCCACAGCCTCTTGGGCGGCGAGGACCCACAGAAGGCGCTTGAACAGACGGTCCGCAAGGTCAAAGACCACCCCAAGATCAAGGTCTGGGCCGGCGCTGCGGTCGGCCGCATCGACGGCTTCGTCGGCAACTTCAAGACCACCATCAAGCAGAATGGCAAAGAAGTCGAAGTCGAGCACGGCGCCGTCATCGTCGCCACCGGCGCCAGGGAACACGTGCCCGACGAGTACCTCTACGGCTCCGACGACCGGGTGGTGACTCAGAGCGAGCTGGAGGCGAAGCTCGCCGGGAACGACTTCGTCGCCGAGCGCGTGGTGATGATCCAGTGCGTCGGCTCGCGCGAAGACGACCGGATGTACTGCAGCCGCATTTGCTGCTCCCAGGCCGTCAAGAACGCGCTCCGCATCAAGAAGGAGCATCCGGACACCGACGTGTACGTCCTCTACCGCGAGCTGAGGACCTACGGCTTCCGCGAGCAGTTCTACACCGAAGCCCGGCAGAAGGGCGTCCGCTTCGTCCGCTACGACGTCGAGCACAAGCCGGCCGTGACAGCGGGCGACGAGCGGCTGCGCGTCGAGACGAGAGATCCCATCCTCGGGAAGACGCTCCAGATCGACGCCGATCTCGTCGTGCTCGCCCCCGCCATCGTGCCCCACGACGACGTCGAGACGGTTGCGCAAATGCTCAAGGTCCCGCTCACGAAAGAAAGGTTCTTCCTCGAGGCGCACATGAAGTTGCGCCCCGTCGATTGCTCGGTCGACGGGATCTACCTCGCCGGAATGGCCCACTGCCCGAAGAACGTCGACGAGACGATCTCGCAGGCCGAGGCGGCGGCCAGCCGCGCCGCGACCGTGATATCGAAGACCGAGTACACGCCGGAGGCCGTCGTCGCTTTCGTGGATGAAGATGTCTGCTCCGCGTGCGGCATCTGCGTCTCGGTGTGCAGCTACGACGCGCCGGAGATCATTACCGTGAGAGGGAAGAAGATCTCGCGGATCAACGAGGCCGTCTGCAAGGGCTGCGGGGCCTGCACCAGCGCCTGTCCGTCCGGCGCGGTGCAGCAGCGAGGATTCATAGCGAGGCAATTGGCCGAGATGGTCAACGCCGCGCTGGAGTGAGCGATGATGAAGACAGACCGGAAATTCGCCGCAGAAGTCCAGGAGCGCAGCGGGCAGAACATCAAGCTCTGCTACCAGTGCCTGAAGTGTTCCGTCGGCTGCCCGCTCTCGTCTCACATGGAGTTCAACCCTAACCGCGTGATACGCATGATCCAGTACGGGCAGAGGGAGAAGGTATTGCGCAGCCATGCGATCTGGCTGTGCGTGTCGTGCATGACCTGCGGCGTGCGCTGCCCCAACGAGATCGACATGAGCGCCGTGATGGACACGCTCCGCGAGATGTCCATAGAGGCCGGCTGCGCGTACGAGGCCGAGCGGCGCGTCGTGATCCTGCACGAGGAATTCGTGCGATCGGTCAAGCTGTGGGGCCGGCTGCACGAGGTCACCTTTTTCCTGCCGTACATCGCGCGGAGCCTGGACCTTTTCGGCAACGCCATCTCGGGCGTCCAACTCATGATGAGGGGCAAGCTGCCGCTCATCCCGAAGCAGATCGACGGGATCGACGAGATACGCAAGCTGTACGACGAAGGCTATAAGACAAGAGGCCAACTGGCAAGGAAGGAATAGACTTGGAAGTCTCCTTTTACCCGGGCTGCACGGCGCATTCAACCGGCATCGAGTACAGTCTGTCGATGCACGCGGTTCTCGATGCGCTGGGGGTGAAACTGGTGGAACTCGACGACTGGAACTGCTGCGGCGGGGCCGCCGCCCACAGCCTGAGCCATTTGCTCGGGCTGGCCCTGCCGGCGAGAAACATCGCCAAGGCGCAGGTCCGGGATCTGCCCCTCGCCATCCCATGCCCCGGCTGCTTCAACGCGGTCAAGAAAGCCCAGCATGCCTTGTCGAACGACCCGGACATGCGAACGAAGCTCGAAGACATCCTCGAGTTCGACTACAAGGGCGGCCTCGAAGTCAAGGCCATGCACGACGTGGTGCTGGACGTCGGCCTGGACAAGGTGAGGGGCGCCGTGAAGACGCCGCTCTCCGGCCTCAAGGTCGTATCCTATTACGGGTGCGCCCTGGTCCGCGATCCCGAGATAGTGCAGATGGGGGACTGCGAGAATCCCCTCTTCCTGGACGAAATCGTGACGGCCCTCGGCGCCGAAGCGCAGGATTGGTCCTACAAGACCGATTGCTGCGGGGCCGACCTGGCGATGACCCACGGAAAGATCGCCGGGGAGATAGCGGACAAGATCGCCGGCATGGCCATCGAGGCCGGCGCGGATTGCATGATGGCCTCTTGCGGCCTCTGCCAGGTCAACCTGGACATGAGACAGTCGGGCGAGACCAAGCTCCCCGTGTTCTATTTTACCGAGCTGATGGGAATTGCAATGGACCTGCCGGGACGGGAACGGTGGTGGGACATGCACATTGTCAGCCCGAGACCCCTTCTCAGATCCCTGGGCCTTTCGTGAACGCATGAGCGAGAACATGAACAAAGACGTCCTGGTAATTGGCGGCGGGATCGCGGGGATGCAGTCGGCCTTGCTCCTGGCCGAGAAAGGCCACCGCGTTCACGTGCTCGAGAGCGCGCCCGCCATAGGCGGGTTCTTCCCCCTGCTCGATCGCACGTTCCCGACCAATTCCTGCGGCGTCTGCTTCATGAGCCCCAGGCCGCCGGCCTACTGCCCCATCTATGAAAGCGACTTCCACGAGAACATCGAGCTTCTCACCAACTGCGAGTTCACCGGCCTCGAAGGGACCGCGGGAAACTTCGGCGTGTCCTACGTACGCAAACCCAGATTCGTCGACGTCGAGAAGTGCAACCTGTGCGACAAGTGTACCGGCGTCTGCCCGGTCGAAGTCGACAACGAGCTCGGCGCGGGCATCGAGAAGCGCAAGGCCATATATCTCCCCTTCGCCCAGGCCATACCCCGCTCCTACGTGATCGACGAGAAGGCTTGCACGAAGTGCGGCGAGTGCACCAAAGTCTGCGCGCCCGGAGCCATCGATCTCGACGACAAGCCCCGGGAGGACAAGCTCGGCGTCGGAGCCATCGTCCTCGGGTTCGGGTTCGACCCGTTCCGGGGAGAGCACAAGGGCGAATACGGGCTCGGCCGGTACGGCAACGTCGTCTCGAGCATCCAGTACGAGCGGATGCTGAGCTTCTCCGGCCCGACCGGCGGGCTCGCCCGGCGTCCGTCCGACAGCCGGCGGCCCCGGAACGTCGCATTCATCCAATGTGTCGGCTCGCGCGACCCGTCCTGCGGCCGGGGCTACTGCTCGAGCATCTGCTGCATGTACGCCACCAAGCAGGCCGTGGTCTCGAAGGATCGCGCCCCCGGCCTCGACGCGGCCATCTTCTACATGGATGTCCGCGCGATGGGGAAGAACTACGAACGCTACTACGAAAGGGCCAAGAGCGAGTGCGGCGTACGGTATATCCGGAGCGCCGTCTCGACCGTGCGGGAGCTTCAGCAAAGCAAGCGTCTCCTGATCGAATACGCGCTCGAGGACGGCGGGCTGACAGGAGAAGAGTTCGACATGGTCGTGCTCTCGCTCGGCTTCACCCCGCCCGCGAGCGCGAAGGAGGCCGCCAGGCGCCTGGGCGTGAGCTTGAACGAATACGACTTCTGCCTGACCGAGGAGTTCAGGCCGACCGAGACGTCCGTACCCGGGATATTCGTCGCCGGCGCCTTCCGAGGACCGAGAGATATACCGGAGACGGTCGTCGAGGCGTCCAGCGCCGCAACGGACGTCTCGCTGTTGCTCGACAACTTCGAGGACAGGCCCGCCGCGGCCGAGGCCCCGTCGGCCGAAGAGGCCGCCACGGGAAAGGCGGCGGCCGACGGCGATGAGGCCCTCCGCATCGGCGTCTTCATCTGCGACAGCAAGAAGGCGCTGGCGGAAGGACTGGACGTCGACGTGATAGTCGAAGACGTCAGGCAGGACAAAGATGTCGCGCTGGTGGAGAAGGTCGACGTGACGATCCTCCGGCGGGGCGTCGAGGTGATCAGCAGCAAGGCCGACGAGAACGAGCTGAACAGGATCGTGATGGCCGGACACCGGTGCATGGCGCTGGGCAAGGTCCTGAAGGATCAATACGAGCCCGTCTCGTCGGGCGCATGCCTGCTCTCATACGCCAACATCGGCGAGCAGTGCGCGAACGTCCACGCCGGCGATTCCCGGGCCGCGGCGGCCAAAGCCAGAAACCTCGTCCGCGCCGGCATCAGAAGGGCGAAACTGGCGGAGCCGAGGAAGACGGACAAGAAGGTCGTGAATCCCCGTGTCCTCGTGGTCGGCGGCGGAATCACCGGCCTCACCAGCAGCTTGAGTCTCGCCGAGCAGGGAATCGACGTCGTCCTCGTCGAGAAAACCGACCAGCTCGGCGGCAACGCCCTTCACGCCCGCTACACACTCAAGGGCTCCGACGTTCAGGCGCTCGTCAAGGACCTGGCCGCCCGGGCCGAGGCACACCCAAAGATCGAGGTGCTCAAGGGAGCCGCTCTCAAGACGCTCGAAGGGACCTGGGGCAGCTACAAGTCGGCCGTTGCCGCCGGCGAAGAAGAGAAGCAGATCGAGCACGGTGCCGTGATCTTCGCCACCGGCGGCGTCGAGGCGCAGCCCGACGAGTACCTGCTCGGGACGAACCCCAACGTCATGACGCAGAGGACGTTCGAACGGATGCTGGCCGACGGCGACCCCAAGGCGACCGGCGCGCGAACGGTTGTGATGATCCAGTGCGTCGGCTCCCGTGACGACCAACGGCCGTACTGCAGCCGCGTCTGCTGCGGGCACGCCGTGAAGAACGCTCTCAAGCTCA
>JBDREM010000330.1:0-3343 GCA_043819695.1 Planctomycetota bacterium | reverse complement strand
CCGGCGCGGAGGCGGGCCCCGGCCCTGGCCGTGCTGGCGGCCATAGCCGCCGTGGCGGCCGCCGCCGGCGTCGCCGCCTCGCGGCTCGGCCGTGCCCCGGCCGCGGACAACCGGGACTTCCTCCTGCCCTCGCCCAACCCGTCGGCCATGGTCTGGACCCCGCAGGGCTTATGGACGGCGGACTGGGCGGACGGGTCCGTGACGTTGTTCGACGCCGGCTTGACGCCCGTGCGCACGGTCAAGCTGCCCAACACGCACCCGGCCGGACTGGCCGTGACCAAGGACTACCTCTACCTGAGCGACGCCTGGAGCAAGACCATCGAGAAGCGCCTGCTGGACCGGCAGCTCACGCTGGTGGACAGCCAGCCGAGCCCCGGCCCTTCCCCTTCGGGCCTGTTCGCGGACGGGCCCTACCTGTGGTCCGCCGACTCCCAGCAGGGGAAGATCTATCGGCACAAGCTGGAAGACCTGCGCTCGGCGGTGTCGTACCCGGCGCCCGGGCCGGCGCCGGCGGCGGTGTGCGTCGAGGACGGGAGCCTGTGGTCCGCGGACGCGCAAACGCGCAAGATCTACCGGCACGCGGCCACGCCGGACCTGCCTGTGACCGAGGTCTACAGCCTGCCGGCTCTGACCGTGGGAGATGAACCGCTTTCAGCCTTCACCCTGCACGACTTCCACTTCTGGCTCGCGCGCGACGGCAAGGCCCTGCTCATGAAGCGCCACCCCGGCGCGTTCCAGGTAGAAAAGAGGTAGCACGTCACACGTTACAAGTGACAAGTGACACGCAACAAGTTACAAGTCAGCGGCGCAGCAGAACGGCCCCGCTACGCGGCGGCGGGGGCTCCCTTTCTTACGTGCGACTTGTGACGTGAAACGTGTGACTTATAACTTGTGACGTGTAACTTCAGGACTCCTGACATGTCCATATAGTTCCGTCGAAAACATTTGACAAATCAGGTCAATATAAGACATAATTAATGCAACCTAAAGAGAGGCTGCATGACCATCCAAACCCGACTTCCACTGAAACATACTGAGGCTCTGGAGATCAACACGGAGCTTGGTTTTATTGAGCAAGGCGAACAGGCGACCTACTTTGCATGTGGCGTTCCTCTGTTTATCCACGACACAAACGATGTGCCCGCGCGCCGACTGGCGGCCATGCAGATTTTAGAGCTGCGCCTGGCGAAGAAAAATGAGCTGAGCGCCTCCTTTGGGATAGACCGAACGACGCTGTACCGCCAGCAGTTGCTATTTCGCGAAGGAGGTGTCGCTGCCATCATCGGCAAGAAGCGTGGACCGAAGGGGGCTCACAAGCTGTTGGATGCCTCCCTGTGTCGCGCGCAGGATGTGCTTGACCGCGGCGAGAGCCAGCAAGACGCAGCCCGCGAGGCCGGGGTCAGCGCAAAGACGATACAACGCGCTATTGAGAGCGGGAAACTATTGAGTCGGAAACCTCCTCGCAGTCCGCATGGGAGCAAGCCAGAAGGCAGTCAGCCCGGCGGGCGAAACATCGAGGATGCGTCAGCGCCGCTAGGCGTGGCGACGACGCGAGTCTTAGAGCGCGCGCTGGCGGCGGCGGGAAAGATTGAAGAGGCCGCGCCGGTGTTCGAGGCTTCTTCGTCGGTGGCGAACGCCGGGGCGCTGCTGGCATTGCCGGCGATGCTTGAGCTGGGGCTTCTCGATGTCGGCACGGAGGTCTACGGGAGTCTGCGCAAGGGGTTCTACGGTCTGCGCAGCACGTTGCTTTGCTTTGGATTCATGGCGCTGCTGCGTATCCGCAATCCAGAGCGACTGCAGTTTGAAGCGCCTGGGGAGTTGGGGACGCTTCTTGGCCTGGACCGAGCGCCGGAAACGAAGACGCTTAGGCGCAAGCTGACGGAGCTCGTGGAGCGCGGGCAGGCAAATCGCCTGAGCGCGGGCTTGGCCGAGCGATGGGTGAGAAAAGCGCCTCGGGCATTGGGATATCTTTACGTGGACGGGCACGTCCGGGCGTACAATGGCGAGAAACACCGGCTGACGAAGACGCACGTGGCCCGGCGCAGGCTTTGCATGCCGGCGACGACGGACTACTGGATCAACGACAAGAACGCCGAGCCAGTGTTCTTCGTAACCGGCGAGGTCAACGAGCGGCTCATTGCGACGATGAAGGCGAACATCCTGCCGGAGGTCCGCCGCCTGGCGGGCAAGAAGCGTCGCGTGACGATGGTATTCGACCGGGAGGGCTGGAGCCCGAAGTGGTTCAAGGAGCTCTACGCGGCGGGTTTTGACGTGTTGACGTACCGCAAGGGCACGTACGACATGTGGCCGCGCAGCGCGTTTGACGTCGTCAAGGGGCGTGTGGAAGGACGCGATGTGTCGTATGAGTTGGCGGAAAAGACGGTGCGGGTGTTGCCGGGGTTCAAGATGCGCGAGATCCGTCGGCTGCGCACGGACGGCAAGCAGACGGCGGTGGTGACGACGCGGTGGAAGACGCGGGCTATCGAACTGGCGCGGCGGATGTTCGATAGGTGGCGACAGGAGAACTTCTTTCGGTACATGCGCGAGCACTTCGCGCTGGACGCGATGGCCAGCCGCCGGGTCGAACCCGTGGGCGAGGAACGAACGATTCCGAATCCGAAGCGCGCGAAGCTGAAGAAGAAGCTGGGCAAGCTCAAGAGCGAGCTTGTGAAGCTTGAGAAGGACTACGGAGCGCGGGCTTTCGAGAACGATGAGTCACTGCGGCCGACGGCGCGGGGCTTCAAGATCGCCAACGGGAAGCTGGGTCGGGAAATCCGTGCGATGAGAAGCAAGTGCCAGCGCCTCAAGAAGCGCATCAGCGCCCTGCCCGAGCGGATCGCCGCAGCGGATGCCGAGGGGGCGCCGATTGTGAGGCTCGACCCGGAGACAAAGCATCTGACGGACACGATCAAGATGCTGGCGTACCGCGTAGAAACAGCGCTCGTGGGGCTGCTCAACGAGAAAGTCTACGCCCGCACAGAGGAGGAAGGGCGCGCCTTGGTACGCGAGATCCTACGGACGCCGGCCGACGTCTTGCCGGAGGAGAGAGAGGGAGTTCTTCGGGTCCGCCTTCACGGGCTGGCCAATCCGCGGAGCAATGCAGCCGTGAGGCATCTGTGCGCGGCGCTCAACGAGACCGAAATCATGTATCCAGGGACTCGGTTGCGCCTGCGCTACGAGCCCCCGAATGTTGCATCGATTTTGGCCACAGGTCAGGAGTCCTGAACTTAGACGATCCTGGCATGGGAAAAGTGTCGGGGAGGATTAACCGACTGAGGCTTATGCACTTGACTCACCCTGTCGACGCAGATAGAATGATTCCACGTGGCGAAGTACTATCCCC
>JBDREM010000329.1:0-8564 GCA_043819695.1 Planctomycetota bacterium | reverse complement strand
TAATAAGGCGCTTCATATGTCCATCCTTTCCATAATGCACCGTGCGGTTGGCACGGGTGCGATGAGCCAGTGCAATTGATTTTCGCGCTTCGGCCGCACGAGGCCGGTGCGTACTACACACGAACAAACTCAGGAAAGTCCGTCATGTTGAACTATGCACGCAGTGCGTCTCCTTTCTCCCTCTCGGGAACTTGTCTCAGTCCGTCCTGGTTGACCGCGCAGCCCGGGCGCGAGGCGGCGTGGTCTTCAACCTGGGTTTGGGGCGGGGGTGGCGGCACATTTCGGCCGGGCCATGAGAACGCCCCGGTCTTCGCAAGTCTAAGCTCCGGGGCGCAAAGTAAAGCGATCCGGGCGGCCGATTGACTCGCGAAGGCCGAACCAGGCTGGCGGCAGGCAGGTCTTCTGGCTTCCGGGTCGTCCTTCCGCCGGGCCTTCCCATCCGCCTCCGCTCGAGGAGCTTCGGCGGACAGTGGCTTATTCCAGCGGTCGTCGCCGGTCACAGCGGCGCGTCCGCGGCCGATTCGCACGGCCTTCCCTAGTCGTCCCGACACGCTCGGGACACCTGTCGCGTCTGAAGATCGTCAAAGAGCAATGCCTTCAGCTTCCGCGCGGCTTCCTAGCAAACTGCGTGCCAACCGGGGTGCGTTTCGGGCGCCGCAGTTGTATCCTTCTGCCGGATTGGCACTTGCGTCTTGCGCACGTTTCGGCGGTTCCCGAGCGCGGCGAGAGAATGTTGCGGAATGTCAACATTTCGCCCGGGGAACGTTCGCCCTCGGCAACATGTTGCATCGCGGGAGGAATCTCGCGGTCGTGCAATGGAGACTGGTTGGCTCACTGTAAGTCGTAGGCGGAATCATCCTCGGACAGGGCGCCGACGTCGGGCGTCGCCGGGTCGTACCGGTATTTCTTGTCGACCGAGGCGACGTGGCCGTCGGCGTATGCGACGTTGGCCGTGCTCTGATGGCAGAAATGGACCTTGCCGGCGATGAAGAGCTTGTCGCTCGGCGCCCGGAGGTAGTTGCACGGCGTGACGGGCTTGCCGAAGCCGGCGTCGGCGAAGACAACGGTCCTCGACGGTGCTCGTATCTGGGACACCTTGGCGGAGGGTATCCCGGCGATCACGTCGCCGCTGATGTACGTCGCGTTGTAGGCGTAGCCCGTGTAGGGCCGGCCCCAGGTCGTCGGCGGATTGTATGACGGGCACGAGTTGATCCGCCCTTCCTTGATGTACTTGCCGAGGAACCCGTACCCCCACTGGCTGGGGTCGGCGACCTTAAAGGAGAAATCCCAGGCGTCCTCGACCGTGAAACCGGCGCTGTAATAGTACGATGGGCAGGCCTGCCCCTCGTGGTTGTCGGCGTAAATCTGCCAGGCCATCACGATCTGCTTGAGGTTCGCGACACACCTGACCGAGCGTGCGCTCTCGCGCGCGTGGCCGAGCGCCGGCAGCAGCATCCCCGTCAGAATTCCTATAATGGCAATTACTACCAGGAGCTCTATGATGGTGAATCCGACGGCGCCCCGACGCTTCATCGTCTGTTCCGCCTGAACAACAAAAAAGCCGGCCTCGGGTTCGCACCAGGCCGGCCGCAGAACAGAGATGACTTCCCGCTCTGTGCCAGCCTCTTTGCCCCGAAGCGCTGAACACTATTGCGGGCAGGTTTTCTGACTGACGGCCACCAGGACGAGCCTTCCCATCCTCCTCGTCCCGGTCGGCCGGGCTCTCGGATGACAGTGGCATCGCCCCGCATACGCCATCGACAGCGACGGGGATCGCGCCTTTTCGGCTTCCCTCTTGGCCCGCATGAGCGGGCACCCGCAACTGGTGTGTATTATACTGCGAGACCGCCGCATGGCAAGAGGAATTTAGGCCGCCGCCGAAAACGCGCCGGTGCATAGTCCCCCCCCCCCGGACGAGGGCAGGCGGCAGTGGCACTAACATAAGGGGCTCGGCCCGTGTCGCAGAGATCCGCTCGTAATCGTAATCCTAATCATAATCGTAATCGCCATTTCCTAACTCCCGCTGCCGAGTAGAATTACGATTATGATTAGGATTAGGACAAGGAAGCCGTGGGGCCGCCCGTTCTCTCTGGCGGCGCATGATCAGGCTTAAGTTAGCCATTGGGGGCAGGCGGGGATGGACGTCCGGACGATCCAGTTGCTGATCGGGCACCGCTCGATCCGCTCGACTATTCGCTACGTCCAACTGACTCGCAAGACGTTCGACGGCACGCCGAGTCCGCTGGACCTTCTCGAACCCTGCGTCGCCGAGCCGGCCTGTCTGCGTGCGGACACGCACAGGCAGGCGGAATAGGCGGGTGCCGTGGCCGTCGCCCGTTCCCCTCACGCCCTCGGCGGGCGAGTCCAGCACAAGCAGCTAATGATCGGCAGAATCGCCGTCAAGACCTTCATCGTTCGCGTCTCCCTGGCCGCCGCGTTAGAAGTGCCCGCGGCGGGATGACCCGCCGCGGGCAGAACTGCCAGTCGAACGGCGACTGGCCCGTCATCGGCAGACCGCAGCACCTTACTTGGTCGTGGTGCCGCCGTCGTCCATGTAGCCCAGCTCGGCGTCCTCCCCGACCCCGATGCCGACGAGGGGGCCTTTGTTGGGCAGGAACTTGACGTGGGTGTCGAAGTACACGACGTTGATGCCCTCGTCGTGGTTCGCGCCCTTGTCGCACGCCATCACCGAGGCAGGGCCGAGGTTGGACTCCGCAAAGGCGCAGTCCGTGCTCTTCGCCACGGCTCCCGCGGGGCTGCCCTTGCAGCGTGCCGCGTAGCTGATCACGTTCGCGCCGATCGTGCCCTCGCTCCCCCAAGTCACGGTCGTGACGTCGGGGTTGACCTGGCCGAGATCGGTGCCGATCTTGCCGGAGTGCGACGTGCCCGCGCACGTCAACACCTCGGCGTTGGGGATGACGCCCGTCCAGTAGAGCATGCACAGCCACTCGTCACCCCGGAACGTCGGTGCCGGGTCGGGGTACGACGAGCCGCCGCCCTGCTCGTTGAGGTAGACGGCCATCCCAACCGCGATCTGCTTCAGGTTGTTCTTGCAGTGGGCGACCTGGGCCGCACGACGAGCCTTGTTGATAGCTGGCAGGAGCAGACCTGCAAGAATAGAGATGATTGCGATTACGACGAGCAGCTCGATGATCGTGAAGCCTTTTGCCTTTCTCTTGTTTCTCACCTCCTTTCGCTTTTTTCAAGAGAAGACAAAAGCCCGCCCAGCCGCGGCGGGCGGACCGCGCGCGAAAGCGCGCCCCTCGCGCCACGAGCGACGCACGATATGACAAGACGCCCGGCCTGGCCGCGTCCCCCGGAATAGTGATGTGCCGCGCATAGGCCCTCCTCGCCTTCAACCGGGGCCGGCGGGCGTCTCTTCCGCCTGCGCCGGCCTGTAACAGGCACACGACCCGCCCGGCCACCCCCCGCACAATCCGCTTGATCTTGATAAGGCTGATGATTAACGCGATGATGAATAAGGCGCCGGACCAGAAGAACCGCTGTGGCGGGACGGCGCGCGTCAGCGCGCGTTGCCACACATGTTGGGGTTCTTCCGCGTCGGGACGTCCCGCATCGTTACATTTGAGGGCATCGCCGGCCGGGCCTTGTCTCTCGTGGTCCGCCATTCCTCCGCCTCCCTGTCGTGCAGCAAGCTGGCCGGCCGGTTTTCGTGGTCATTCCTGATAGTCGCAGTTCGGATGATCTTCAGTACGCGCCTGTCGTTCAGTTCATTCGTCTTCCTCATCGGGCCTCAGCCGGCCGAGCTTGTCCGTCTCGGCATAGAGCTGTATGTAGCCGCAGGCGGGGCAGACCCGGCCGGCTGTCGGGACCAGTGAATGGTCGAAGACCCAGAACTTCGTCTTGTCCGGCTTGAAGTACAGTTTGCCGGCGCCCTGCAGCCGCCCGGCGAGCAGCGCGGTATGTCCGCAAGAGGCGCATCGCCCTTGCGCGGCCTCGGCCTCCTTCCGCCCCGTCGTCTTCTCGATGACGGCATCGAGTCCCTCCCTCGAGAAACGCGTTTTCCCGCCGACCTTATAGAAGGAGAGCGTCGCCTCTTTCATCCATCGGAAGATCGTGGGCTGGCTGACCTGCAAGTACTCGGCCGCCTCGGCGACCGTGAACCAATCCTTTCCGCCCGCGGCATTTACGGTTGCCGCCTCGACGTTGCTCTTTCCCATTTGCTCCTCCACCTCACTGGATTGCCGGCCTTCCGGGCGGCTTATCAGCTATCGCCATCTATTATAGACTATCATACACTATCACGCCTGTCAAGCGGATTCGGCGCTCTTTTTCGCTGCGCGGCCACGATGCAAAGCTACTGTGGCGAGAACCTGCGCTCGGACTCCCACGCCAGGCGGTACTCCCTGAGCTCGAGGTCGGCGGTGATGTTATATGTGGGGTGCGCGTCGGGATCGGGCGGGCGCGGCCCGTCGGCCGCACCCTCCCCCTCGGCGGCGTATCGCTCGGGCAGGTGGTAATAACACCGGACCATCGGCATGTCCTTGCCGAACTTGCCGACGCGCGCGTCGAACCACTGCCGCCACGTGCGCCTGAACTCGTCGAGGCCGCAGGGATAGCCGTTCGCGGCGTAGAGGTAGCTGCACGGAACGCTGTCGGCCGCGCGTTCCGGATCGATGCCGGGCCCGTCGAGATCGACATAGACGAATGCGCGGTCCCCTACGCGCTCGTCGTAGCGGCGGAGCCACGCGGGCCGGCAGCCCTTTCGCCAGCCGTCCGGGTCGGCCGGACAGATCAGCGCTTCGGCCCGCCCCTCGAGCGGGAGCAAGAGGAGCGTGAGGTAGACCGGCAGTTCGCCGTTGTGCTGGGAACGGTAGATCGTCATCGCCTCGACGATGCTCTTGAGGTTCTTCTGGCAGCGGATGCCCTCGGCCTGCCCGAGCATGTACGCGCCGAGTGAGAGGAGGCCCCAGGTGACGGACCCTATGACGGCCGCGATGACGGCGATCCCCAGCAGCCTGATGAACCTGCTGCGCGCATCGGTCCGCTCGGCGGCGTCGGACATCGGTCGGCCCTCGCGGCTCAGGTGAGCCGGGCGGCGAGCTCGGCCGTGCGGCGGCCCAGCTCGCGGCATTGCTTCTCTACGCGGGCATCCGGGGCGTTGACCGAGACGGGCCCGTAGTGGTCGCCCTTCGAATTGCCGCGAACGATCATGCCGTGTATCAGCATCGACTGAACGATGGCCATGATGGTCGTCTCGTTCCCGCCGCCGATGTTGGCCGACGACGTGAACGCGGCTCCGACCTTCCCCTCGAGCTGCCCGTGATACTTGACGCTGTCATCGAAAAGCTTGCGCACCTCCGCGGCCGGCGCGCCGTAGTACGTCGGCGAGCCGATTATGATCGCGTCGTAGTCGAGCAGTTCGGCCGCGGTGGTCTCGCCGATGGACTTGACCGTGACCTCGCCGCCGCCCTTCTCTGCCCCGCCGGCGATCAGCTCGGCCATCTTCTTTGTGTTCCCGGTCGACGAGAAATACGAGATAAGGATTTTCGCCATTGTTTGCGCTCCCTTCAGTTTGAAATGGCCTCGTCAATGACAAGCTCGATGTCGCTGGGAGAGACGTTCTCCCACATCCCAATGATCTTTCGCTCGCGCTCGGCGCTCTCGGGCGAGTCGGACGCGTGCGCGCCGTTCTTCATCAGGTCGTCGCCGTACACGCTGCGAACGGTTCCGGGCGCGGCGTCCTGCGGGTTCGTCGACCCGAGGCACTCTCGAATCTTCTCGACCGCGTCGATGCCCCGGTAAAGCAGCGCAAGGCACTTCGACGTGCCGGGCTTCTGCTTCTCCGCCGCGTCGGTCACAACGTACGGGTCGCCGCCCGACATGTACTGCACGATCCGGTTGAACTCGCCCTCGGCGTTCCCGTCCTTGAGGAGGTCGGCGACGGCGTCGGCCGTCTCGTCGGAGACCGGGAACTCGAAGCCCTGGCGAAGTATCTCGCGGACCCGCGCGGCGACGCCGCTCTTCAGCCGGTCAACGAACAACGTGCGCAGCGGCCGGTAGAACTCCTCGGCCTGCGCGATGCTCATGCGGAACAGCCTTGCGCCGACGATGCAGAGGCCGGTCCGCGAGAACATGTCGATGATGTTCCCCGGCCGCGAACTGCCGAGCTTGAAGTTGTCCGGCTTCAGCATGACGAGCGTCGTCTCCGGCTCCTTGTCGCTGTCGAACGTCACGACGTGCTCGAGGATCCCGCCGTCGCTGTCGGCGTACTTCGCAAACAGCTTGAGTTCGCCGACGATGGCCTCGGGGGCCGTGCCGATGAAGACGGCCGGCTCGAAATGCTTCATCTCGCCGGTCGTGTAGCCGATGAAGTCGCCGTACGTGCCGCGCACCGTGTTGCCCTGGTCCTGGACGGCGCTGAGCGAGCCGACGCTCTCGCGGATCTTGGCGATCGCGTCGTCCCCCTGGAAGAGGAGCAGCAGCGTGCGGTTCGTGATGCCCAGCGTGTTGTCCTTGCGGAAATAATCGTCGAGGTAGTCGAGCAGGCCCGCCTTCATGTCCGGCTTGATGTCGTGCGCGGCCAGCAGCTCTCTGTATTCGGCCACGAATTCGTCGCTCGGCGCGTACAGCCGCGCGCCCACGGGGTCCAGGCCCGAGAGCGCGAGTACGCGGCTGATGATCCCGCCCGTCCGGCTCTTCAGCAGGCTGTAAGGGGTAATGAGAACATACGCCAACTCAGTTGACATGCTCTTTGCTCCATCTTCGCGCGATCAGAACGCAGGCCACGCCGCACAGCAGCCCGGCGACGTCGGCGAGCGCGTCCCAGACGTCGGGCGTCCGGCCCGTGAAGCCCTGGTGCCATTCGTCACAGACGCCGAAGATCGTCCCGCCTGTCACGACTATTATAGCAGCCAACTTGAGATTTCCAGACAATTCATAACACAGCGAACGAAAAAGCAACGCCCCGAGAACAAGATACTCGATGACATGCACGGCCTTGTCAGCGTGCGGGAACAGCGGGATCCGCGGAAAGACCGGCTCGGGGATCTCGCTGACGGCGATGATCGCCGCGGCGACGAGCGTGGTCGCCGGCCAGCGGCTCATCGACTCGAGGAACCGGCCGCCGGGCCGCAGCTCATTTCCTTTTCCGCTTTCCTGGCGCACGCGGCGGCTCCTTCTCTGCAGCAGTCACATCCTCGTCGGAGAACACCGTGAGCCAGTACTCGACATCCGCCGGCGAGGGGCCGCGGTACTTCGCCGCGGGCTCGGCAGCGACCGTCTCCGGCCCCTCGCGCAAGAGCCTCTGAATTTCCTGAAGGAACTTCTTCAGGCCGACGGTCTTCACGCCCAGCCGCCGCGCCGCGGCCGCCAGGGTCCGGTCGTCGGTGACGATGCGCGCCTCGCGTCGTCCCGTGTGGGCCCGGATACGCCGGAGAATCTCGGCGTCTGCGCTGCGGCCGGCGCCGGAGAAGCAATAGCGCACGCTCCCGTGTTTGCCCGGCGCCGTTTTCCCGCCGGTCCCGTCGAAGACGACCATCGCCTGATCCCTGGTGGACGCGGCGTAGATCCGCACGCATTCGAGGATGTATTTTCTGGAGCCCTCGGGATCGCCGCCCAAAAGCTTCTCGCGGGCCGCGTCGTGACCGAACGTGAGGTTGTGGCCGTCAACGAACAGCATGTTCGGAACTCACCACCGATGAACACAGATACACGCGCACGTACACCGAACAGATTGTGGCCGTCAACACTGAGCATGTCAAGAACTCACCGCCGCGTAACCGTTCCCAAGCCTGTGTGGTGAGGTCCAGTACGTTCCACAAGTGGCCGGATGGACGACGGTGATCGTTCCGAAGAACGTGTGGTCTGTATAGGGGCACGGCAGGCCGTGCCCCTGCATTGCACATCGAACGAGCCAGGCGTTACCACACACACTTTGGAACGATTACCCGCCGCTTCAAAGACGCAGGCGTTGGCTCAAGGCCGATGGAAACTGATTTGACGACGCACGGCTGTCACGAAGACTTGAAGAAGTCGGGCGCCGCCACGCTATACCAGTCGTCTACTTGCCGTTTGTACGTCTCGTAGAACTGGCGCAAGGAAGTGGCATCGTCTTGGGCCACAAGTGGCGGAGCTATGATTCCACACGGATCGCCGGAAGGGGGAAAAAGCGCTCCGCCGGTGCCCCACAGTATTTCAGTCTTGACAAAGGAAGTTGCCTCGCAGAGGGACTTCACGGCGGCCTCAATGCCCTCGAAGGAGAGCTTCGTGTGCTCGGTCCCCAGTTTCTCTCTGCTTTCCTTGTCCGCAGCATGTGCGACGAACTTGTTGACAACGGTCTTGATCCCGCACCCGGCATCGTCCACATGCTTCTGCAGGGAACGGAATATCCGATCGGATACCCGGTCTTCAGGGCCGCGCGTGGCGTTCGGCGTGAGATCGCAAAGCTTGTCGATTTGTCCGTGAGGGCGCTCGTAGTGCAGGTCGGCGCCCGCAAGCATGTTGCGCCTGCACCTTTCTCGTGGTGGATGGAGAAGCCAAAACGCGCATCGCCAGGGCTTCGTGTGGAATGCCATACTGGCGCCGCAACTCCTCCAATTCTT
>JBDREM010000328.1:0-2042 GCA_043819695.1 Planctomycetota bacterium | reverse complement strand
AGGTGGTTCTTGAACCACACCCCCGGGTGCGGCAGCACGGGCTGATGGCCGGTCGCAACGACCAGTTCGCTCCTGCCCGACCTGACCTCGCAACGCATCGCGAGCTCGGTATAGCGCCGCGCGAGCTCGAACATCTCGGTTCGAGCCTGCTCCGCCAAGGCCGGCGCAGGAATGTCGAGGACGTTGAAGTCGTACGACGCCCGGAGCGCGGCGTTCGCCCGCGCCAAGTCCGGCAGAGCCTCGAAGGTAGGATTGATGAGGACCGCGCCGTCGTTCGCCGGCGTCTTCTCTTGTTTCGGAGGACTCATGTGCACAGGCTATGTATACATTTGTGGGGGCAAAGGTCAATATGTTATATTCAACCGGCAAACGTGTTGCAGGACCGACTTTGCGGAAGGTTACATTCTCATCCCATATGGTATGAAAATGTTACCCCGTGCCGCTCTTGGGATCGAGCCGTGTCCGACTGGCGGAAGACGCTGAATGACCTCGCCGAGGCCGGGCTGCTGCGCCGGCCGGTGACCGTCGAGGGCCCGCAGGGGCCGCGCGTGCGCGTGAACGGCGCCGAGTATCTCTGCTTCTGCTCGAACAACTACCTCGGCCTCGCCGATCATCCCGCGCTGGCCGAGGCCGCAAAGGCCGCCATCGACAAGTACGGCACGGGCAGCGGCGCGTCACGACTCGTCTCGGGCACGATGCCGATTCACCGCGAGCTCGAGGACGCCGTCGCCCGCTTCAAGGGCACGGAGGCGGCGATCGTCTTCCCGACCGGCTACATGGCGAACGCCGGCGCGATCCCGGCGCTCGCCGGCCGGAGCGACACGGTCTACTGCGACCGTCTCGACCACGCGAGCATCTTCGACGGATGCCGCCTCTCGGGCGCGGCGCTGCGCGTCTATCCGCACAAGGACGCCGCAAAGCTCGATGAACTGCTCGGCCGGAACCGCGGCGGCCGGGCGCTCGTCGTCACCGACACGGTCTTCAGCATGGACGGCGATCTCGCGCCGCTGCCGGACCTCGTCGACGTCTGCGAGCGCCGCGGCGCGATCCTGATGATCGATGAGGCCCACGCGGCCGGGGTGCTGGGCGAGACCGGCCGCGGCGCCGTCGAGCATTTCGGCCTCGAGGGCCGGATCCCGATCGTGATGGGTACGCTCAGCAAGGCGGCCGGCAGCCTCGGCGGGTACGTCGCCGGCAGCCGCGACCTGATCGACCTGCTCGTCAACAAGGCCCGGAGCTTCATCTACACGACCGCGCCGCCGCCCGCGGTCTGCGCCGCGTCGATCGCCGGGCTCCGCATCATCGAGCAGGAGCCCGAGCGCCGCGCGGCACTGTGGGCGCGGGCGAAACAGT
Organism: Planctomycetota bacterium; assembly: GCA_043819695.1. Taxonomy (GTDB): domain Bacteria; phylum Planctomycetota; class PUPC01; order PUPC01; family PUPC01; genus CAYLQD01. The sequence continues at coordinate 689 of JBDREM010000328.1, read as the reverse complement.
TGCAGGACGGCTTGCGCAAGCTCGGCTTCGAGGTCGGCGCGACCGAGACGCCCATCACGCCGCTCATCGTCGGGGGGGCCGCAGCGGCCGTCGAGCGCTCGCAGAAGCTCTTCGAGCGGCACATCCTCGCCCCGGCCATTCGCCCGCCGACGGTGCCCGAGGGAACCGCCCGCATTCGCCTCACGCCGATGGCCACGCACACGCCGGAAGATATCGATGCGGTGATTGCCGCGCTGAAATGAGAATCGGGGCAATTCGGCCCGGCGGCGCGGCACGGCCGGCTCGGAGCAGGCTACGGCTCAGATCAGCCTTCGCGTTCATACAAGACCTTCCCCTCTCGCAAAGCCGTCGTAACGAAAGCCTGCGGAACGTCGCTCCATTCGCCCGCCTCTGCCGGCGTGTACACCATAACCTCGACCGGGAGGTCGGCGAGCGCCGCGTACGCCGCGCCTGCCCGACGGTAACGCGGCTTGTCCGACTCCTGAATCACGAGGAGATCATAGTCGCTGTCCGGCCGAGAATCTCCCCGAGCACGACTGCCGAACAACACTATCTTCTCGGGACGGAGCACGCGCCGAACCCGGGCGACAACTTCGTCCAACAACGTTTCCGCGGACATCTCTCGCATTCCTCAAGCCGGCTGTCGAGCCCGGACACGCCCTCGACTCCGCATCAATTATATCGACCGG
>JBDREM010000327.1:0-5300 GCA_043819695.1 Planctomycetota bacterium | reverse complement strand
ACGAGATGGTCGAGATTCGGGCGCCGTCGGGCGAGCTGCGGCTCGGCCAGGTGCTCGAGACGAGCGCCCGCGTCACGCTCGTGCAGGTCTTCGAGGGGACGCAAGGGCTCTCGAACAAGGGCACGCGCGTCCGCTTCCTCGGCGATTCGCTCCGGCTCCCCGTGTCGATCGAGATGCTCGGCCGCGTCTTCGACGGGTTCGGCCGGCCGGCCGACGGCAGCCCGGCTCCGTTCGGCGGCGAGCCGAGAGACGTCGTCGGCAGCCCGATCAACCCGCGGGCACGCGCGTATCCGCGCGACTTCATCCAGACGGGCATCTCGGCCATCGACGGAATGAACACGCTTATCCGCGGCCAGAAGCTGCCGATCTTCTCCGGCAGCGGCCTCCCGCACAACCGGATCGCCGCGCAGATCGCCCGGCAGGCAGCGCTCATCGGCGAGGACGCCCAGTTCACGATCGTATTCGCGGCGATGGGCGTCACCCACGACGTCGCCCGCTTCTTCCGCAAAACGTTCGAGCAAAGCGGCGTCATCACCAACGTCGCCTGCTTCTTCAGCCTCGCCGACGCGCCGTCCGTCGAGCGGCTCATCACGCCGCGGGCCGCGCTCACACTCGCCGAGTTCCTCGCCTTCGACATCGGCATGCACGTGCTCGTCATCATGACCGACATGACCAACTACTGCGAATCGCTCCGCGAGATCGGGACCGCGCGCGGCGAGATCCCCGCGCGGAAGGGCTATCCCGGCTATCTCTACAGCGACCTCGCCTCGGTCTACGAACGCGCCGGCCGCATCGAGGGATCCGACGGCTCCATCACGCAGCTCCCCATCCTCACGATGCCGTCCGACGACATCTCGCATCCGGTGCCCGACCTGAGCGGCTACATCACCGAGGGCCAGATCGTGCTCGAGCGCGAGCTGTTCCAGCGCGGCATCTACCCGCCCATCGCCGGCCTGCCCTCGCTCTCGCGCCTGATGAAGGACGGCGTCGGCGAGGGGCACACGCGCGAGGACCACGCCCCCCTCGCCAGCCAGTTGTTCGCGGCGTACTCGCGCGTGAAGGACGTCCGCGGCCTGGCCGCCGTCATCGGCGAGGAAGAACTGGCCGCGCTCGACAAGACCTACATGAGGTTCGGCGAGGACTTCGAGCGCAAGTTCCTCAGCCAGGGCGAATTCGAAAACCGCACCATCGAGCAGACGCTCGATATCGGCTGGAAGATGCTCGCCATCCTGCCGCGGTCCGAGCTGCACCGGATCTCGGACGAGCTGGCGGACAAGTATCTCCGCGCAGTCGAGAACGAGGAATAATAGGAGTTCGCTTTGCATCTTAATCCTAATCCTAATCATAATCTCACTCCAAGGTAAGGAGTGAGGAAGAACAGGAGCAAGAGTAAGAGTAGGAGCAAGAGTAAGAGCAAGAGTAAGAGCAGTGCAATGCGAGGCAGTGAATGAAGCTTAACGTGCCTGCCACAAAGAGCAGCAGCCTGAACGTCGCGAACGCGCTCGCGTTCGCAACCGAGGGCCACGACCTGCTCGAAGAGAAGCGGCAAATCCTCGTGCTCGAACTGATGCAGCACGTCGACGCCGCGAAGCGCGACCAGGCCGAGGTCGACGAGCATCTCGCCCGCGCTCACGCGGCTCTGCACGAGGCCGCGACCCGCGTCGGCTCGCAGAACCTCGCCCGCGACGCGATGGCCGTACCCGTCGCCAAATCCGTCACGCTCTCGGAACACCGCGTCATGGGCATATCGGTCCCCGAGACGAACGCCCAGCTGCCGCCGGCCGAACCCGCGTTCGCCTTCGCCGGCGGCACGATCAAATCGGACGACGCGATGGCCGCCTTCTCGAAAGCGCTCGAGGCGATCACGCGGCTGACACAGACGCAGAACGCGGTGTTCCGGCTTGCCCGCGAGCTCCGCAAGACGCAGCGCCGCGTGAACGCGCTCGACAAAGTTTTCATTCCCGATTACCGCGAGACGCTCGGCTTCATCACCGCGACCCTCGACGAGCGCGAGCGGGAGTCGCACGTGATCATGCGGATCATCCGCGACCGGCTGCGCGAACGGCCGCCGCAAACAAAGCGCACAGGAGACGAATAGTCATGGCCGACAAGCTCTCGATAGGCCGCATTCTCCTGATCGTCGACGGGACCGAGACGGGCGTGCGCGCGGCGCGTTATGCCGTGCGGCTTGCCGCGCTCCACAAGGCGAAGGTGACCGCGCTCGCCGTCGTCGACACCGCCATCCTCAAGGCGCTCCTCAAGAGCAGCGTGCTCGTCGAGGCCGAGATGGAGGAGTTCGACGAGGAGCTCGGCGGCTCGGCCGAGAAGAACCTCGCCTACGCGGCGCAGCTCGCGAAGGAGGCCGGCGTCGACGCCGACCTCCTCCTCAAGAAGGGCTCCGCCCACGCCATCGTCGTCGACGAGGCCCGCAAACTCGCGCCCGACATGCTCGTGATGGGCAGCTTCACGACCTCGATGATCAAGCGCGACCTCAACGCCCGCGCCCGCCGCCTCATCGTCGACGAGGTCAAGTGCCCCATCGTGCTCGTCTCGTAATCCCACGTTTCGCGGAATGCGGCAGCAATTGATGCAAACGTTCGACGAAATCTATATAATGGACGTGCACGGGAACGCGAAGAAGAAGGAACGCTGCCCCGACGGCTCGAAGGACGAGAACGTCTTCGACATCATGCAGGGGGTCGCCATTTGCCTGATGGTGAAGCTCCCGCCCGGTTGAGGAGTTAGAGAATGGGCAAGACCGACACCCGGCGCCGCCGACCCGGGTCCCGCAAGACTGAGATTCGCCGACAGGCGAAGCGCCGCATCGATTCACTGTCCGAGGCGCATCTCGTCGTGGCCGAGCGTTTCCTCGCCTGGCTCGAAGACTGCGAGGGGGACGAGGCGACGGCGGAGCTTCTCTCCATCCCCGGCTTCATCGAGGAGTTCGAGGACGCGCAAAAGGACATCGAGGCCGGGCGCCTCACCCCCGTCGAAAGCCTGAAGCGGAAGTACTGACATGTACCGTGTGATGCTCACGCGGCCTGCACGTCGTTTCTTCGAGCACGCCGACCCGGCGCTGCAGCAGCGGCTCGACGAATGCTTCAGCCGCCTGGCGGCGGACCCGCGCGGCCTCCCGGGCATTCGCCCCCTGAAGGGCAAGTACGCCGGACACCTGCGCGCCCGCATCGGCCGCTACCGCGTCGTCTACCGCATCGAAGAGCACGACCGTCTCGTCATCGTCACCACAATCAGCCACCGGCGGGAGGCGTACCGATGACGGCCACCGTCCGCCACGCCGAACTCTGGGGCACACGCAAGAGCAAGTACGACGCCCTTCATGACGGCGACATCGACGAGCACATTGTCGCCGCCCTCAACGAGACCATCCGTCTGATGGCCGAGATCGACAAGGCCATTCCCAAGTGGCCAATTGAGTAACAGGCCGCCCCGTCTTCTGCCTCATCTGCGCAATCTGCGTCAATATCTGCACTGCTTCCCCGAGGGGCGTGACCGGCCGGGCGTGACCGGCCATCCGATTGACACCGCGCCCGGCCAGGGACTATAATCGTGTCAGCGGATTCCCGGCCATCCCCCGAAAGAATCCGCGTTTTCGGGGAACTGCTGCCACGGGGAAGCGTCTAAACCGGTGGCGAGGGCGACGATGATCAGCCCCCTCCAAGGCGAAGCCGATGTCCTGAGACGGTGTGCGAATGGCGACACCGGGGCGTTCGGCAAGCTCGTAAGTCATTATGAGAACGCGATTTTCAACCTGGTTTTCAGGATGATCGGCAACCGGCAGGACGCGGAAGACGTGACGCAGGACGTGTTCGTCAAGGCGTTCCGGAAGATCAGAAGTTTCGGCGGCCGGTCGAGTTTTGCAACTTGGATATATTCTATTGCGGTTAATCAGTCGATAAGTGAACGGAGGCGCCGCTCGGCGAAGTCGCGGAGGGGCGCGGTGCAGATGAGCGTGCTCGGCGGCGATGATTGCGACGCGGCTTACGACCCTCCGGGCGACGGGCCGGCGCCGGACGAAAGTCTGCACGCGAGCGAGACGCAGCGGCAGATCGAGCGGGCCATCGCGGAGTTGGACGACGAGTTCCGCACGGTCGTCGTGCTGAGGGACGTCGAGGAGTTGGACTACAACGCGATCAGCGGCGTGCTCGGCTGTTCGCGGGGCACGGTCAAGTCGAGGCTGCATCGGGCGAGGCTCGAACTGCGGCAGAAACTGCGGGGCCTACTGACTGCGTGACGGGTGATGCGATGAAGTGCGAAGAGATCAAGGAACTGCTGAGCGAATACGTGGACGGCGAGCTGCCCGCCGCGGACGCCGCGTCCGTCGGGCAGCATCTCGCCGGGTGCGATGCCTGCCGGGCTGAGTTCGAGGCGCTGCGTCAGACGGCGGCGCTGGTCAGGTCGCTGCCGAGGGCCGATGCGCCGGAGGGGCTCACGCGGGCCGTCACCGAATCCGTCGGCAAACAAATGGTCGGCCGCAGGCGCGCGGCCGTCCTGCGCTGGACCGGCGTCGGCGGGTGGCTTGCGGCCGCGGCCGCGCTCATCATTGTCATTCGGCTTGTTCCGTGGGAGGGGCCGCTGGACCCGGGCGCTCGGACGGAGCCGAAGATTGCCGCGCCGGCCGCCGATGACGAGGAAGCGGGGACGGCGGACGCTCTTCCGATACCGGATGAGAAAGACCGGCGGCCCGAGCTCGCCCTCAAGAAGGAAGCGGCCGAGGCCGCCCCCGGCGAATCACCGGCCGAGCCGAAGGGGCGGCTCGCCGACGAGAACGGCGTCCCGAGAAGGAACGGCGCGGGCGACCTTGCCACCGCGCCACGCGCCGAGGCTGAGTTGAAGGATGCCGCGCTCGCCAAGGCGGCCGCTACAAGAGAAGCGGGGCGCCGGACGGACGCCGCCAAGACAGCCGCCGGGGCCGTGCGGGACGTCGTCCGGGAAGCCGAAGAGGCGGCCGATCCGAAGCTCGCAGCGGCGAAGAAAGACAGTCGGGCGAACAAGGCGGCACGGCCCGCCGCGCCGGCGGCGTTCGCGTACGAATGCGCGGACGTCAAGACCGGCCGGGCCGCGGTGCTCGAGGCGCTGAAAACCGTTCGCGGCAAGACGCTTCCGGGCGACGACAAATTGAGCGCGGCGAACGTGGTCATGGCCGTCGTCCCGCGGAATGAGGTCGTCGGCCTGATCGCCAAGCTGAAGTTGTCGGCGTGGCCGCCCAAGGCGCCCGGCAAGGGAGCGGGCGCGGCGCCCGAAGCGGAGCAGCGCGCCCCGGCCGTTCCGCACGGCTCCCA
>JBDREM010000326.1:0-3063 GCA_043819695.1 Planctomycetota bacterium | reverse complement strand
ACTGCCGTCTGACGACTCAATCCGCAGGATTGACGATGGCGAAGCAGACGCCGATGATGGAGCAGTATCTCCGCATCAAGGCGGAGCATCAGGACGCGATCCTGCTGTTCCGCATGGGCGATTTCTATGAGACGTTCTTCGATGACGCGGTCACGGCGTCGCGCGTGCTCGGCCTGACGCTGACGGCGCGGACGAAGGAGAAGGGCGGGAAGATCCCGCTCGCCGGGGTGCCGCATCACGCGGTCGACGGCTACGTGAAGAAGCTGATCCTCGCCGGGCACCGGGTCGCGATCTGCGATCAGCTCGAGGACCCGAGGCAGGCGAAGGGGCTGGTCGACCGCGGGGTGACGCGCGTCATCACCGCCGGCACGCTCACCGACGACCTGCTGCCCGACCAGTGTGCGAGCAACTACCTCGCCGCCGTCTGCCCGAAGAGCAAGGAGTGCGGCGTCGCGTGGGTCGATCTCTCGACCGGGCGGTTCTTCGTCGAGGAGGTGCGGCCTGACCGGCTGGGCGACGAGCTTGCGCGGATCGGCCCGGCCGAATGCCTGTATCCCGAGGGGCTGGTGGCGAAGAACTCGCGGCTCGTCCGCGAGCTGGGGCAGACGGCGACGGCCGAGGCGCGGCCCGACTGGGTGTTCGAGACGCGGAACGCTCTGAAGGCGCTGCACAAGCATTTCGGGGTGTCGTCGCTCGACGGCTTCGGCTGCGGCGACCTGGGCGCCGGCGCCTGCGCCGCCGGAGCCGTGATCGAGTACCTCAATGAGACGCAGTGCGCCTCGGGCGCATCGCTCGCGCACATCGACCGCATCGAGCGGTTCGTCGACGCGCAGCATTTGCTGATCGACCGCGCGACGAAGCGGAGCCTCGAGCTCGTCGAGACGATGCGGACGGGCGGGCGGCGCGGCAGCCTGCTCGGCGTGCTCGACAAGACGGCGACGACGATGGGCGCGCGGATGCTGCGCGAGTGGCTGCTCTCGCCGCTGCGGCCGGCCGATGCGATCAGCCGCCGGCTCGACGGCGTCGCCGAGTTCGTCGGCGATCCCGACCTGCGCGACAACGTGCGCCTGGTGCTCGGCCGCGTTCACGACGTCGAGCGGATCGCGGCGAAGATCGGCGCGGGCCGAGCGAACGCGCGGGACCTCGTCGCGCTGCGGGGTTCGGCCCTGATGCTGCCCGAGCTGCGGCGGCTCACCGCCGAGCGGGAGCCGCAAGTCCTCAAGGACATCGCGGCGCGGCTCGATCCGCTCGAGGACATCGCCGGGCTGGTCGCGCGGGCGATCGTCGACGACCCGCCGGTGACGATCCGCGAGGGGCGGATGATCCGCGCGGGCTACAACGCCGAGCACGACGAGCTTCGCGGCATCCAGCGCGACGGCAAGTCGTGGATCGCGAAGTACCAGGCGAAGGAGGTCAAGCGGACGGGGATCGACACGCTGAAGGTCGGCTTCAACAACGTCTTCGGCTACTACATCGAGATCACGCACGCGAAGGCGGCGAAGGTGCCGGAAAACTACACGCGGAAGCAGACGCTGAAGAACGCCGAGCGGTACATCACGCCCGAGCTGAAGGAGTACGAGACGAAGGTGCTCACGTCGGGCGAGCAGGCCGACCAGCTCGAGTATGATTTGTTCATCGAGGTTCGCGAGACGGTCGCGGCGGAGACAAGGCGGGTGCTCGCGGTCGCGCGAGCCGCGGCCGAGCTCGACGTGCTCGCCGGGCTGGCCGCGCTCGCCGCCGAGCATCGCTACTGCCGCCCGGCCGTCGACGATTCGCGCAAGCTCCTGATCAAGGACGGGCGCCACCCGGTGCTCGAGCAGACGCTCGAGGGCGAGAGCTTCGTGCCGAACGACTCGATGATCGACGGCGAAGACATCACGATGGCGATCATCACCGGGCCGAACATGGCCGGCAAGTCGACGTACATCCGGCAGGTCGCTCTGATCGTGCTGATGGCGCAAATGGGGAGCTTCGTGCCGGCGAAGTCGGCCGAGATCGGCGCGTGCGACCGCATCTTCGCGCGGGTCGGCGCGTCCGACGAAATCTCACGCGCGCAAAGCACGTTCATGGTCGAGATGAACGAGACGGCGAACATCCTGAACAACGCGAGCGACCGGAGCCTGATCGTGCTCGACGAGGTCGGCCGCGGCACGAGCACGTACGACGGCGTGAGCATCGCGTGGGCGGTGACTGAGCACATCCACGAGAAGCTCGGCGCGCGGACGCTCTTCGCGACCCACTACCACGAGCTGACGGCCCTCGAGGCGGTGCTGCCGAAGGCGCGGAACTACAACGTCGCGGTCCGCGAGTGGGAGGACGAGGTCATCTTCCTGCGGAAGATCGTCGAGGGCGGGACGGACAAGAGCTACGGCGTGCACGTTGCGAAGCTCGCGGGCGTGCCCAAGTCGATCATCGGGCGGGCGAAGAAGATTCTCGCGCAGCTCGAGGCGAGCAACCTCGACGAGCAGGACCGGCCGCGGCTCGCGCCGCTGAAGGTGAAGGCGAAGAAGCCGGGCGAGATGCAGCTCACGCTCTTCCGCTCGCCGCACGAGGCGACCATCGACGCGATCCGGAAGCTCGACGCCGACACCCTCAGCCCGCTCGAAGCGCTGATGAAGCTCAAGAGCCTGAGGGAGGAAATCCGGCGGCGGGACGAGGGGGAGTAAGGTGCGTATCGGCTGGCTTTTTCGGTGCCCTGGGGTATAATCAAGAGGATGAAGATCCGCGAGGTCATCAAGAGGCTGGAGGCCGATGGCTGGTACTTGGTGGCGACTCGCGGCAGTCACCGTCAGTTCAAACACGAGACAAAGCCGGGCCGCGTGACCGTGGCCGGCAGTCTCAATCACGATCTGGCCAAAGGCACGCTGAACAGCGTGATGAGGCAAGCGGGCCTGAAGGAGTAAGCGATGCACCGGTTCCTCATCGTTATCGAGAAGTGCGAGAACAACCACTCGGCCTATTCCCCAGACCTCCCCGGATGCGTCGCGACCGGCGCCACGCAAGAAGAGGCCGAGAGGAACATGCACGAAGCCATCAAGATGCATGTGAACGGCCTGATCAAAG
>JBDREM010000325.1:0-8722 GCA_043819695.1 Planctomycetota bacterium | reverse complement strand
TTCGCGGAGCCGTTCCGAGCCCACATCGCCCTGTCGGCCCGTACGCGTCCCCCGAACACGCAAAAGCCGACGACGAGCACGACGACGAGGACGAGAACGAGTCCCTCGAACACCCGCGCAAGGCCACAACGCAAATGGCTTCGCGGCTTTCGCAATTGACAAACGTGCGCCGCACGGGTAGAATGTCGGCTCACTTGGCTTAGAGGGCTCGGCGTGAAGGTAAACAGGCGCAACAGCAAACTGAAGAAGGTCCGGAAGCAGGGCTTCCGCGCAAAGATGAAAACGCGCGGTGGCCGCAAGACGCTGAACGCCCGCCGCTCGCACGGCCGGAAGAACCTGACGACGGCCTGACCCGCTGCAATACTCCCCGCAAATTCGCCGATCCGCGCCACGGGGCTCCCGTGCGCCCGGCGGGCACTACGCACGTTCGACGGCGACCGTGTCGCCCGAGCCGACCTTCGAGAGCAGCGTCTCGTCGCCGTCGATCTCGCCGACAACGTTCACCGGGCTGTAGGGCGTCTGGCCGAAGAAGATGCAGAGCGCGCTCCCGGGCGGCCAGTAGGCGACGGTGCCGGACGGGGCGTCGGCCTGAGGATTTTCCTCGCCCGTCGTGACGGGTATCTCGAAGTAGATTTCGTCGCCCCAGACGTTGGCGGCGCCCTCGAGCGGGAGCGCGTCGAGGATTTGCCGCGCGGTCTCCGAGTCGTTGAACGTCGCGGTCAGGGCGACGCCGGCTTTTTCCGCCGTGATCCTTACCTGTGCCATTCCTCCCTCCTGCGTTCTGCTATTCCGGCCTCAGGACGTGGACGGCCGAGGGGCCGAACAGGACCCGGATTTTCATCCCTTCGGCGAAGCCGTCGGCCGCGGCAGCCTGCCGCGGCAGGACGAGCAGCAGCGGCAGTGGGCCGTCGATCCTCAGGCGGGCCGTCGGCCCGGCAAGGCTGAACTCGACGACCTTGCCTTCGGCGGAGTTCGCACCGGCCGCGTCGCCGGTACCGGCCAGCCGAATGTCCCACGGCCGGATGAAGAACTCGATGTCGCCCTCGGCCTTCGGGCCGTCGAGCGAGACGCCGTCGAGCTCGATTTGCGAGCCGCCGGCCGCCGGCGTCGCACGGCCGGTGAACACGTTCTCGAGCCGGAGGATGTTCGCGACGTAGCGGCTCGCCGGGCGGGTCATCAGTTCGTCGGCCGTGCCGGTCTGGACGATGCGGCCGTTGCCGATGATGCCGATCCGGTCGGCGACGAGGCGGGCCTCCTCGAACGAATGGCACACGTGCACGACGGACACGCCCGTCTCGCGCTGGAGCCGCACGAGCTGCCGGCATATCCGGTCGCGCGTAAACTCGTCGAGCGCGCTGACGGGCTCGTCGAGCAGCAGGACGGCCGGGCTGCAGGCGAGCGCTCGTGCGAGCGCGACGCGCTGCCGCTCGCCGCCCGAGAGGCCGCGGATCCGGCGGCCGAGCAGGTGGCCGATGCCGAGCATCTGCGCGATGTCGGCGACCTGTCCGGCGCGGCGGCCGGGGCTCATTCCGTGCACCTTCGGCCCGAAGGCGATGTTATCGCGCACGTCGAGATGATCGAAGAGCGCGCCGTCCTGCGGCACGTAGCCGATGTTGCGGTCGGCCGGCTCGGAGCCGGTCACGTCGCGGCCGTCGATCTCGATCTTGCCGGCGGCGATCTCGCGGAGCCCGCAGAGGCATTCGAGGAAGATCGTCTTGCCCGAGCCGGTCGCGCCGAGCAGCACGAAGTACTCGGAGCCGTTCATCTCGATCGAGGCATCGAGGGCGAAGCTGCCGATCTCGTAGTTGACGGCGTCGGCGCGGATCATCATGTCCCTCCCGCGCCGAACAGTGACGACTTGGAAAATGTCTTGAGTGTGAAGAGGACCACAACCGCCATGGCGATCATGATCATCGAGATCACCAGCGCGAGCCGGAGGTGACCAATGGAAATCTCGAGGAAGATGGACGTGGGCAGGACCTGTGTCCTGTGCTCGACGGCGCCGGCCACGATCATCACCGGCCCGAAGATGCCCGCCGCTCGCGCCCAGCTCAGCACGGCGGCGGCGATGAGCCCCTGCCGCGAGAGCGGCAGCGTGACGCGGCGGAACGCGCCCGCGCGCGTGCAGCCGAGCGTCATCGCGACCTGCTCGGTTCTCGGATCGAGCTGGTCGAACGTCGCCTTCATCACGCGAATGGCGTACGACGCCGAGCAGAAGAACATCGCCAGGACGACGCCGGGCGCCTCGTACACGAAGACCAGGCTCAGCCACGCGAACGCCCGGCCAACCAGAAACAGAATGTACCCGGCCACGGCGGCGGCCGCGCCGGCACACGTGCCGACGAACCCGCCGTCTTCGAGCAGGCGGCCGGCCCGCTTCAGCAGTTCAACCCCCGGCACCCCGAGGTCCGTCCCCTGCCGGAAAACGACCAGCAGGCTGATCCCAATGATCAACGGAGGCAGGACGATCAGCGCGTCAATCATCACGTCCAATACGATGGCGCCGCGGAACGGGTGCCGGCTCAAGGCATAGCCACAAGGCACGGCGACAATGACGGCAAGAGCCGTTGATACCACAGACGCAACGAGCGTCAGGAGAAACGCGTCGCGCACCGCCGACGACTGGAGAGCGGCAACCACGGACTTGCCGTCGATGTAGCTGACATCGGCGACAAAGAGCGCCGCGACTGACGCGCAGAACGCAAGCAGAATCGCCAGCATCGTCGCACGAAAATATGAGACCTTGTGTTTCGCCATTCGATGTCCTGTGGAGAACAGTGTACTACGGCTTGGTGACCGTGTAGCCGTTCTCGGTCAGTACTTGCCGGCCACGCTTCGACGCGAGGAAATCGAGAAACGCAGCGGCCGCGGCCGGGTTCTTGCTGAACGACAGGACCGCCCCGGCGACCGTGGGACAGATGTTCTTCTTCGGGTCCAACTCCACGATGCTGGCGTCCGCCAAGTACTTCGTGGCGGTCGACCGCCACACGAGCGCGGCGTCGATCGTGCCGAGCTTGATCTTCAGGCCAAGCTCGTTTACCGTCGGCGTCTGGAGCTTAACGTTATTCCACCACGCCGCCCGGTCTACGCCGTTCAGGTCGAGGATTTTCGGCGTGAGGCGCCCGACGGCCGCGGCCTTCGGGTCACCCTGACCGATCCGCAGCCCCGGCGCGGTCATGTCCCCAACGGCCCGGACCTTCTTCGGGTTCCCCTTTTGCACCATAATCACCGGCACGAAATAACAGAGGGTCTTCCGCGATTTCACCAAGCCTTTCTGAGCGGCCATGTCGATGTAATCCGCGTCGCCTGCGATGTACACGTCGCCCTTGCGGGCCAGTTCGATCTGCCCGAGCAGCATGTTCGTGCCTGCGTACGTCAGGTTTACCCGCACGCCCCGCCGCGTTTCGAACTCCTTCGCCAGCTCGCTGACCGGGAGGCGCATCCCCGCGGCGCAATGAACGAAGATCGAGCCGCCGAGCGCCGGCGCCGGCGTGACGCCGCCCGAACGCAGCCCGTCGGCCGGCGAGAAGCCGAAATCGGCCCAGACCTTGGCGTTCGCCTCCGAGGCCACGAACTCGGCGAACGCCGTCGCCGCATCGAGTCGTTCCGAGCACCCCAGCGTGGCGACCGTCACCTTGACGCAGCCCATGTCGATCCTGCCGAACGTCGCCGAGGTTATGGCGTCGACGTCTTTCCGGAGCCTCAAGTCCGGCTCGAACTCGACGGCGTCGAGCTTGTCGCGGCGCAGGTAAGCCACCGCGTTCCAGCAGACCGCCGCGTCCGCGTGGCCGATGCTCACCTGGTTCGCCGCCGCGCCGCCGCCCTTGGTGCGGGTGACGATGTTCGCCTCCAGCTCTTTCGTGATGCCTGCCTTCTTTGCCACCGAGCGAATGATCCACCCCGCAGTCGAATAGGTCGGGTGACTGAAGACAAGTCTCAGGCCCGGCCGGGCGAGGTCGCGAAAGCCGCTGATTCTCTTCGGGTTGCCTTTCGGGACGACGATGACCGGGGTGACCGCGGCAACTGTCCAGCCACGCGCGCCGAGCCGCTTATGCATCAGCGCCGCCTGGAACGGGTCGTGTGCGACATAAAGATCTCCGCGTCGCGTATTCTCGATTTTGATGAGCAACTCGCCGGAGCCGGCGTAGTCGATCAACACCTTCTGCCCGGTGCGGGCCTCGTAGCGCTTCGCGAGTTCTTCCATCGCGGGCCGCATCGTGCCGCCGACGTAGCACAGGAGCGGCCCGGTCTTCGCGGCCCCGTCGTCGCCGCATCCGGAGATGGCGCACAGCAGCGCCGCCGCGGCCGGCAAGGCGGCGTGTGTTGCGTATTTCACGAATCGTGTACCTCGCATTTGCTGTGCCTCAATGTGTTCACATGTGCGGCAGCCGTTTGTCACGGTTCATTAGACCGGAATGCCGGCGCCCAGTCAAGCTGAAGCTTTCGCGGTGACCGTCCCGAAGAACGTGTGGTCTGTGTAGGGGCACGGCCTGCCGTGCCCGCGCACAACGATAACACGACGAGGGCACGGCAGGCCGTGCCCCTACATTGCAGACCGAACGACCCAAACGTTACCACGCACACTTTGGAACCATTACCTTTCGCGCCTCGCCGATATCCGTATAATCGCTCCTGAATGGGGCCCGGCCCTGCACGCTGGAACGAGAAGAGATGCGTCGGAGAACCGCGTGAGCCCGTCATTTCACATCACCACGTTCGGCTGCAAGGTGAACCAATACGACGGCCAGGCCGTTCGCGAGGCGCTTGCCGCGGCCGGGTGCGATGAGGCGCCGTTGGCCGGCCGGCCCGAATTCGCGATCGTCAACACTTGCACCCTCACCGCCGCGGCCGACGGCAAGGCGAGACGGCTCATCCGCCGGATCGCGCGCGAACTGCCCGAGTGCAAGATCATCGTGACCGGCTGCATGGTCAGCCGCGACGCGGCGCAGTTCGAGAAGCTGCCCGGCGTCTGGCGCGTCTTCAGCAACGATGAGAAGCCGGAGATCGCGGACATCGTAGCGTCTGAGGCGCTGGGAGAGAGTGTGCGTCTGTGCGCACAGACGAACACTTTGCCGGCGACCGACACTTCGCCGGCGACGGGCGGCGTCTCCGGTTTCGCCGGCCGCACGCGCGCGTTCGTCAAGGTGCAGGACGGCTGCGACGCGTGTTGCACGTACTGCATCGTGCCATCGGTCCGCGGCAAGCCCAGAAGCCGGCCGATGGGCGAAGTGCTCGAAGAGGTCCGCCGCCTCGCAGGCCGGTTCCGCGATGGCCGTCCGAACGTCCGTGTGACCTCGCAAGGCGGACCGGAATGTCCGCCCTCACCAAGGAGTAGCATTCCCGGTTCTGGCGGGGGCGGGCATTCTGTCCGCCGGAAGCGGCGGGGCCCGCCCAATTCTGCCACACCATCAGACCACACAGATATTCGAGCGGTTACGTTCCGCGAGATCGTCCTCACCGGCATCCACGTCGGCCTGTACCGCGACGAATCCGGCGCCGACCTCGCCGCGCTCATCCGCAAGGTGCTCGATGTCTCGCCCGTCGAGCGCGTCCGCCTAAGCTCCATCGGGCCCGAGGAGATCACGCCGGACCTCGTCGACCTGATGGCGCGCTCGCCGCGGTTCTGCCCGCACTTCCACATCCCGCTCCAGAGCGGGAGCGACCGCGTGCTGAAGCGGATGGGCCGCCGCTACACGAAGGACGAGTTCCTCGCCGCAATCGACTTCATCCGCCGCGAGGTCGACCGGCCGTCCATCACGAGCGACGTGATCGTCGGCTTCCCCGGCGAGACCGGCGACGACTTCCAGCGGACGGCCGACGCCTGCCGAGCCGCAGGCTTCAGCCGGATGCACATCTTCCCGTTCAGCGAACGACCCGGTACGGCCGCGGCGAAGATGTCCGGCAAGTGCCCGGCGTCGATCATCGCCGAAAGAAAGGCCGCGCTCGGAGCGATCGCGTCCGAGCTTGCGCTCGCGTTCAAGCGGCCGTTCGTCGGCCAAACGGTCGACGTGCTCGTCGAGACGACGCGCGATCGCTCCGGCAAGCTCTGCGGCTACACCGCCCGCTATCTGCGCGTGCTCTTCGACGGCGACGATTCGCTCAAGGGCGAGATCGTGCCCGTCCGTATCACGGACGCAGAACCCGCTTTCCTGTGCGGTGATTTGCCGGAAGGTGCTTGACCGCGCTCCCGCCCGGCGCTTTAATTGTGTGTGCAGAAATCCGCGTTCCTGCAAGGGAGACGAAAAATGCGTGCAAGGATAACGGTCCCGGTCATCGCGGCGCTCGCCCTGATCCTCTGCCTGCCGGCCGCGGCCGCGGAGAAGGCGGCCGCCGACAAGAAAGATACGGAGCCCGCCGTCACGGTCGTCTATGCCGACGGCAAGACGGTCAGCCTCAAGTCGCTCGAGGTCGGGATCGACGACGCCGGCCTCTTCGGCTCGTCGTTCAAGAAGCTCAAGAAACTGCCGGTCCAGACGAAGACGCTGCTGCTGAAGGTGCCGCTCGACAAGCTGGCGAAAATCGAGTTCCTGTCGGTCGACAAGAAGGGCGAGAACATCAAGCTGAAGCTGACGGCCCGCGACGGCAAGACAGAGGAGGGCGTCGTCAAGAGCGAACAGAAGATTATCTGGAAAGGCACGCACCCGTTCGCCGACTCCGAGGCCGAGCTCAACCCGGCCACGATCAAGGAGATCATCCTGACGCCGGCGAAGAAGAAGTAGGCCGGCCAACTTGCAGATGGAAACTGGGGACCTCCTTGAAAGGAAAGGCTCTGTTGCCCTTTCAGGGCCCCTCTTTCTGGCCGGCTCTTTCCCAGGGCTTCGCCCCTGGGCTGGTGAACTCGATCCTTTCAGGCTCAGCAAACCACTTCTTCAACAGCTCCCGGCCACAGGTCTTCGGAGAACGCAAGACTGACATCGCTGCTGATAAAGAACGCTCGCGTGATCGACGGCACAGGCGCGCCGCCCACGAATGCCGACATCGCCGTCGACGGCGACCGGATCGCCGCGGTCGCAACGGGGCTCGACATCGACACCGAGCACGTTATCGACGCGAACGGCGCGGTCGCTTCGCCGGGCTTCATCGACGTGCACTCGCACGGCGGCGCCGGAATCATCGAACGTCC
Organism: Planctomycetota bacterium; assembly: GCA_043819695.1. Classification (GTDB taxonomy): domain Bacteria; phylum Planctomycetota; class PUPC01; order PUPC01; family PUPC01; genus CAYLQD01. The sequence continues at coordinate 1,599 of JBDREM010000325.1, read as the reverse complement.
GACGGCCGACAGCAAGGTGCACGACGGCGTGACGACCGAGGTCCTCGGCAACTGCGGCTCGTCCCCGTTCCCCACCGAGAAGTTCCGCTCGGCCGCGGAGTTCTTCGACGCCGTCGACGAGGCCGGCACGTCGGTCAACCGCGCGTTCCTCGCCGGAATGGGCTCGATCCGTTCGTTCGTGATGGGCCCCGGCGCGCGGGCCGCGTCGCCCGATGACATCGGGGCGATGCGCGGCGAACTCGCGCGCTGCATCGAGGAGGGCGCCTTCGGCGTCTCGACCGGCCTCATCTATCCGCCGGGATGCTTCGCCACGCGCGAAGAAATGGCCGAGGTCATCAAGACGGCCGGTGAAGCCGACGCCCTCTACGCCACGCACATGCGCGACGAGGGCGACAAGATCGAGGACGCCATCGGCGAGGCGGAGTTCATCGCAAGGGCCAGCGGCACCCGGCTGCACATCTCGCACGTCAAGCTCTCCGGCAAGCGCAACTGGCACAAGATCGACTGGCTCGAGGAACGCCTGCGTCGGATGACCGGCGATCTCGACCTCGCCTGCGACCGCTATCCGTACACTGCGTCGGCGACCGACCTCGGCGTGCTCCTGCCGAATTGGGTGCACGACGGGCCGCCGGAGCACCGGATGGCGCGGCTCGGCGATCCCGACGCCCGCGGCCGCGTTACAACTGAAATCCTCGCCGGCCACCCCGAGCCGGAGTACTGGAACACCGTCCTCATCTCGTCGGTTCCCGAGGGCGAAGACGCGGCGTACAACGGCCGGACGCTCGCCGAGATCGCGGCGATGCGCGGCGAACCGCCGGCCGAGATCGTGGTGAAACTGCTCGCCTGCAACGAGAAGATGCCGGCGATCGTCATCTTTTGCATGTGCGAGGAGAACCTCCGCCGCGTGTTGTCCTGGCCGTTCGTCGCAGTCGGCACCGACGCTCGCTCGCGTGTCGCGGAGGAAGTGCTCGCGCCCGACCGGCCGCACCCGCGGGCGTACGGCACGTTCGCGCGGTTCCTCGGCAAGTACGTGCGCGACGAGAAGCTGCTGCCGCTCGAGGAAGCGGTGCGGCGGATCACGTCGCTGCCGGCGCAACGTCTGGGCCTGCGAGATCGCGGCAAGATTCGCGAAGGCGCGTTCGCCGACATCACCATCTTCGATCCTGCGGCGATCGCCGACCGCGCAACGTACGCCGAGCCGCATCAGTTCTCGGCCGGGATCCTGCATGTGATCGTCAATGGCCGGCCCGTGATCGAGAACGGCGTGCACAACGCCGCCCTCTCAGGCCGCGTGCTCAGGAAGTTACGATGAAGCCGACGATCGGGCTCAACTGTGACTTGACGCTCCGCGACGACCGCCCCAGGCTCGAAATCTGGCAGAGCTACACCATGTCCGTCGAGCTCGCCGGCGGCACACCCGTGCTTCTGCCGGTCACCGGCATCCCCGGGCACATCGACGAACAGCTCGACCTGATCGACGGCCTCGTCCTCATCGGCGGGAAGGACTACGATCCCGAGTTGTACGGCGCGGCGAAGCACGAGAACACCGAGACCGTGCACCCGGCCCGGCAGTTCTACGACCTCGAACTTGCGCGCGCG
>JBDREM010000324.1:0-4511 GCA_043819695.1 Planctomycetota bacterium | reverse complement strand
GAACAGCTTGAAAAAGCAGGAGCTTTAGATAATGCAAAACTTATAAATGAATCAGGGGGTTTTGTGCAACATTTTAAAACTTCGCCACACGCATATACTTTAGAAGGGTGATCGTCGGCGCATCGAACCTCATAATGCCCGGCACCCCGCCGGAGAACATCATCACAATGCTCGAGACCATCGAGAAGAACCGCTGACCAGGAGCGAGGACCGGGCTTTCGGTATTGCCATACGTTTGGCACGGTGTACAATGCCCGCAACGTTCGCGGAGAGGCAAGACCGGCGGCCGGGAACAGAAAGTCTGAAATGAGCAAGAGGCCCAGCATCGTTTTCTTCTTCACCGACGACCAGCGGTTCGACACGACCGCCGCGCCCGGCAACAAGGACATCATCACGCCGACGCTCGACTCGCTCGTCCGCGAGGACGAGACCCGCGACGCCTTCTGCTACCTCATCGACATCTTCCCGACGCTCTGCGAGCTGACCGGCGTGCCGGCGCCCGAGACGGTCGAGGGCCGCAGCCTCGCGCCCGTAATGGCGAACGCGGCGGCGCCGAGCCGCGACAGTCTCATCTTCGCGTACACGCACCTTCACCGCGGCGCGCGCGACAAGCGCTGGAAGCTCATCGAGTACGTCGTCGACGGCAAGCGCACGACGCAGCTCTTTGACCTGGAGAACGATCCGTTCGAGCTGAACAACCGTGCCGGCGATTCCGCCTGCGCCGAGCACGCCGAGCGCCTGAGCAAACAAATGCTCCGCTGGCGGGATGAACTGGGCGATACGTGCGACAGCTTCTGGCGCGGGTACGCCGCGCCGCAGTGACTGAGAAAGGAGAACCGATGAGATACGGCGTATGTGGCGGGCCGGAGATTGCCGGCGTGGTGGCCGACGCGGGGTTCGAGTTCCTCGAGATGGGCGTCAGCAGGTTCCTCAAGCCCAGGGAAGATGAGGCGGCGTTCCGCGAGATGTTGAGCGCGGCGCGGGCGATGCCTATTCCGTGCGAGGCGTGCAACGGCTTCGTCCCCGGCGACCTGAAGATCACCGGCCCGGACGCGGACCTTGCTGCACTGAAGGAATACGTGACGACCGCTTGCCGGCGGGCGGGCGAGGCCGGCGTCCGCACCATCGTCTTCGGCTCGGGCGGCGCCCGGCAAATCCCGGACGGCTTCAGCCGCGAGGAGGCGCACCGGCAGATCGTCGCGTTCTGCCGGATGCTCGGCCCAATCGCCGAGGAGCACGCCGTGACCATCGCCGTCGAGCCCTTGAACAGCCACGACTGCAACGTCCTTACGTCTGTGGGCGAGGCGGCCGTGCTCGTCCTGGAGACCGATCATCCGGCGATCCGATTGCTCGTCGACGCCTACCACTGGGCCGTGGACAACGATTCGGCCGAGGACATCGTCGCCAACGGCTCGCTCCTCGCGCACGTCCACATCGCGACGCCGGGCCGGCGCGCGCCGGGCGCCGAGGAGTGCGACTTCGGGCCGTTCTTCGACGCTCTGAAGCGGGGCGGCTACGATGGCCGCGTCTCGATCGAGGCCGGCATGAGCGATCCGGCGCGCGATCTGCCTCGCGCGTTCGAGACGCTTCAAGCGCTTGGTTAGCGCTCCGATGCAGAAAGAGATGTTCCATGCCGACAGGGAATAATTCCGCGCGGGCCCTCATGCGCATCCGCGTTTTACCCGCTCGTTCCGGGCCTCAATGTCAATGCGGAAAAACAATAGCTCGCCGTAACTCACTGAACTGCAACCGGTTGCAGGTCCGGCGGAAAAATCTTTCCCTTTCTCGCTCGTTTGGCACGGCATTTGCTATACTCGAAAGTTGGTGCGGCGGCCGGCGCCGCCGAGTCAACCGGGCCTGTCACTCACCTTCCGGATTCCGCATCTTCCGGCCCGTTGACTCACAACGCGGCAGCGCCCCACCCCCGGAAGTCCTGGTCACTCCCCCTGGGACTTTCTAGGGGCCAGCCGCCCCCGCCGCACCGCCCCCCCTCTCCCCCCCGCTGCCATTGCGCCTTAAACGGCCGCAACACGTCAGCCAAGTGGGCTAGTCACGGTGTGGGCGCGTGGCGTGGTACAAGAAGCGGCGACTGGGGGCCCGTTGAAAAACGTGCAGGACACCGCCGACTTACAAAGTCGGCCTACGGGAACGAGCGCTTTGCGACGCTCTGGGGCCCCTTGCAGGCCCGCTCTGTGAGCGGGCCGGTCTTTTCAACAGCCCCGCTTTCACCGCTTCGCCAGCGCTCTCTTTTCAGGAAATCCGTCTCGCGTCTTCCTGACGCCCCCTGCTCCACGGCCGCGTTAATGCCCGGCGGAAATAGACCGGGTACGTCAGCTCGCCGGCGAGGATTTCGAGGAACCATCGCACGAGTTCAGGATGACGACGGAGCGAGCGGACGGCGCGGCGCCGGCAGAAGTCGGGGAAGAAGAACCACCGCGCCAGGCGCGCGTGCCGGAGCGTCGGCAGGAGGTTCTTGCGGCAGGCGGCCGTGTATGCGCCGCCCGCCATTTCCGGCCGGCCGGCGGCAAGCGCGTCGGTGATCGCCTGCGCGGCCAGCGGGGCGCACTCGACCGCGAACCCGATCCCCTCCCCGGTGATCGGCTCGACGAACCCGGCGGCGTCGCCGACCAGCAGGACGTTGTCGCGGCCGGGGCGCGTCTCGAAATCAGCGGCCGGCAGCCCGCGGCCGCCGGGCTGAAGCCGCTCGGCCGTCCCGCCGATGCAGAGAGCGGAGACGAACGCGTCGAACGGCTCGCGGAAATTCGCGGTCTTCGCCATCATCCCCGCGACGCCCACGGAGACGCAGTCGCCTTTCGGGAACACCCAGCCGTACCCCCAGGGGATGACGCCGAAGTGGATGTGAGGATGAATGTGATACGCCTCGGGCGCGTCTCGCCGCTTGAGCCGGTCGAAGGGCACGTCGGCAACGAGCCCGAAGCCGGCCCTGCGCCGATTCGGCCGCCAGCCGCGAGTGGTACGCCGCACAATGCTGTCGCCGCCGTCGGCGCCGACGATGATCGAGCCGCGAACCGTCCTGCCCGACGCCAGCCGGACGGCGCCGTTCTCGGGCTCGACGCCGGCGGCCGCGTCACCCTCGATCGCATCGCAGCCGGCGTCGTTCGCCGCGGCGAAGAACAAGGCGTCCATCTCGCTGCGTTCGACGAAGAACGAGCGCCCGACGTCGTCGGCCTCGGCGACGAGCTCCTGTCCGTCGAACATCCGGCAGCCTGCGCTGCTCGCGCGGCTGACGCGGGCGACGATGTTCTCGCCGAAGACCGCCTCGACCGCCCGGATGCAGCGGGGCGAGATCATCCCGCCGCAGGGCATGGGACGCGGGAACGAGGATTTATCAATGATGACGGCCGCCAGGCCGGTCCGGGCGAGCAGCATGCCGACGGAGGCGCCGGCCGGCCCGCCGCCCACTATCAGGACGTCGTAGTTCAACAGCGTTCGCCCTCTTGGCGGCTTCCCTCACCGGCCGCACACGCGGCGGTCACTTCCTGCCGCCCTCCCATCCCTTCTGCTCGTTTCGCCAATCCGGGCCGAATATCTGGAGGGCCAGTATCTGGCCGTCTGCCATCACGCCGAGCCCGATACTGCCGTACCTGTGCCACGTGCCTTGGATCTTCGTGTTGCCGCGCGCCGCCTCGACCGCCCGCGGGACGAGGGGCGCCTTCGGCTTGCCCGCCACGGCAACCTGGTCGGCGCGAATCCAACCGGGGATGACCTTGCCGTCGCGTGCCAGTTCGACGGCGACCCATCGCACGCGCGTGAGCCGGTCGCCCTTCTTGACCGTCGCAAGAACCTTGTCGCCGACGACGATCTTCGCCTCGTCCGCGACGACCTCGAGCTTATCGGCATCTTCCGCGGCGAGCGGCGGCGCTCCGAGCGAGCACAGTACCGTCATCGCCGCAACGAGAACAGTCCGGGCTTTCATCGTCCCACTCCGCAACCGTCATGATCTGTCACGGTATTATACTGCCGCGCGGCCGCTCCGTGCACATGATCGTACGAGCCGGGCCGGGACCGAATCGAGACGGCGTTAATCACGACCGGCTTGTCCCCGCGGTTCCTGACCCACACGGAGCATTGCAGGTTCTCGCCGAGCGCGCCGGCGGCGCGGCCGGGCACGCGTGCCGACGGGTCATCCGCGGCGTCCAGCCGGTCGAGCCAGAGCTCGGCGCTGTAGTAGGCGTGCCCCAAACGCCGTCATGCGAGACCGCGACGAATCGTCCTCCGGAGCCGGGGTCGAACTCGACGCTGTTCCACTGCGCCGCGCAACCCACTGACACCAACGCACACGCCGAAGCCGCGACAGCAAAACCAGTTCGGGCGGCCATCCTCTCTCTTCATGCCCGCAGTGCTTCTTCGCGGCATTATACCATGCCGCCTCGGACGCGCATCCGAGCGGACGGCCGAATCACAAAAACTTGCGCCGGGCCCGTTTCCGGCGTATATTCTAGGTTGGAGCGCAAGGCGCCTGCTCTGGGCGGCGGCATGACCGTTCAGCC
>JBDREM010000323.1:0-3683 GCA_043819695.1 Planctomycetota bacterium | reverse complement strand
CGAAGATGCTCTCGATCTCGGTCGCGTTGATGTCGCGCCCGCCGAGCCCGTAGACGTAGTTGATGAGCTGCGGGCATCCGGCGCCGGCAGAACTGCCGGCGCTGCTGAACGAGCGGATTTCGTTGAAGAGCGGGCCGCCCTTGAGGCCGTACGAGATCGCGCGGTCCATCACGGCGACCGTGCCGACGCGGCTGACGATCCCGGCGATCTCGTCGCCGGGGAACGGCCGGTAGCAGCGGAGCTTGAGGACGCCGGCCTTGACGCCCTTTTGGCGCGCGTGGTCGGCGGCGACCTTCGCCGTGCCGGCCGTCGAGCCCATCGCGACGATGCACACCTCGGCGTCGTCGAGCTTGTACTCCTCGAAGAAGCCGTACGTGCGGCCGGTCAGCTCGCCGTACTCCACGCCGACGTCGAGCACGACCTGCCGCGCGTTCTCCATCGCCTCGACCTGCTGCCGCTTGCACTCGAAGTAGTAGTCGGTCAGGTGGAGCGGGCCGACCGAGACGGCGTTCTCGGTGTCGAGCAGGCTCCAGGCCGGCTCATACTCGCCGACGAACTTCCGGACGGTCTCGCGGTCCTCGACCTCGACGATCTCCATCGTATGGCTGAGAATGAAGCCGTCGAGGCAGATCATCACCGGCAGGAACACGTCCCTGTGCTCGCCGATGCGGAAGGCCTGGATCGTCGAGTCGTAGACCTCCTGCGCGTTCTCGCAGAAGAGCTGAATCCAGCCGGCGTCGCGGCAGAACATCGTGTCGCTGTGATCGCAGTGGATGTTGATGGGGCCGCTGATCGCGCGGTTGACGACCGGCATCACGACGGGCAGCCTTGCCGACGACGTGATGGCGCAGATCTCGGCCATGAGCATCAGGCCCTGCGACGAGGTCGCGGTGATCGTTCGCGCTCCGGCGGCGGCGGATCCGAAGCAGGCGCTCTGCGCGCTGTGCTCGGATTCGACCGGGACCATCTCGGTGTCGACCACGCCGTCGTTGACGTACGAGGCAAACTTGTGCATCAGCTCGGTCTGCGGCGTGATGGGGAAGACGGCCGCCACGTCGGGGTTGACGTGCATGAGCGCCTCGGCGCCCGCGTCGTTCCCGGTCAGTCCAACTCTTGTTCCCATGTGCTAGTCTCCAATCCGCTTGCGTGTAAACTCTGTCAGTCGTCGGCCCCATCGTCGAGCCTCATCTCGATGGCATGGCATTTCTCGGGGCACTCGCGGGCGCAAATGCCGCAGCCCTTGCAGTGGTCGTAGTCGAACCCGACCATCTTCGTGTCCTGGACGATGACGGCGGAGTCGGGGCAGAGGATCCAGCAGCGGAGGCAGTGGATGCAGCGCTCCTCGACGTGGACGGGCTTATACGTCCGCCAGCCGCCGGTCTTGTACTGCTCGCTGTTGCCCGCCTCGACGATCTTGCCGCCAAGCGGCATCTCTTTCCAGGTGAGAAGCTTGCTCATTCGGATTTCACCTCCTCGTATGCCCGCTCGATCGCGCGGATGTTGCCCTGGACGACGCGCTCGCCGAACTTTTTCATGAACTTCTTCTCGACGTCCTTCTTGATCGCGTCGAGCGTGATGCATTCGGTCGCCTTGATGAGCGCGCCGATCATTGGCGTGTTCGGGATGGGCCGGCCGATCTCGTCGATCGAGATGGCGGTCGCGTCGATGCAGTAGACCGTCGCGCCTTCGCGGCCGAGCTTCGCCTTGATCTCGGCGGGCGACGCCGATGTGTTGATCACGAAGACGGTGTCGTCGTCGGTCGCATCGGTTATGGCCGGCAGTGCGAGGAGCGAGTCATCGAGCACGACGACAACGTCCGGGTGCTCGATGGGGCAATGGAGCCGGATGGCGCCGTCGCTGATGCGGGTGAAGCCGCGGATGGGCGCGCCCATTCGCTCGGGGCCGTACTCGGGGAAGCCCTGGCTGAACTTGCCCTCTTCAAGGGCGACGAGCGCGACCAGTTGGGCGGCGGTCTTGGCGCCCTGGCCGCCGCGGCCGTGCCACCTGATCTCCGTCATTTCCTGTGCCATAGCCAAATCACTCCTGTCAGTTTACCGCGTCCGCCTGTTTCAGTTTCTCTTACTCTTGCTCTTACTCTTACTCTTGCTCTTACTCTCAATCTCGCCGTCTTGTCGCGCTGAGAGCGAGAGCAACGGCGAACTCACACTACATGGCCATGCCTCTCAGGTGCACCAGAGCCGTCGCCAACTGTTTCATGTCCGCGTACCGCTGCTGGGGCGCCTTAGCCAGCGCCTTGAGCACGACCAGGTCGACCTCGCCCGAGATGGACGCGTCGACCTTCGAGGGCGGGACCGGCGCGGCCCGCAGGTGCAGGTTTATCAGCTCGTCGCGCGAGTCGGCCAGGAACGGCCGCCGCCCGGCGAACGTCTCGTAGAGCATCACGCCGAACGCGTAGATGTCGGTCTGCGTGTCGAAGTGGTTGTGGCGGATCAGCTCCGGCGCGAGATAGCTGGGGCGGCCGGTGCGGACCTCGGTCTGCTTGAGCCGGTCGTGCTTGTGGACCGCGACGCCGAAATCGATGAGCTTCACCGTGCCTTCGCTGTCAAACATCAGGTTCTTCGGGCACACGTCCCGGTGAATTATGCCCTTTTCGTGCACGTATGCAAGGCCGTTCGCCGCCGCGATCATGATGTCGATCCGGCGGGCCATTACTTCCGGCGTACGGACGCGGAGGTGCTCGGCGAAGCTCCCGCCGCCCAGATACTCCATCAGGACGTAATACCGCCCCTTCTCCTTGCCGCAGGCGTAGGTGTGGACGACGTTCGGGTGGTCGAGCGGCCTGGCGCGCTCGCCCTCCCATGGTTTCTTCAGCTTGACCGAGAGCTTCTCGGCGATGCGGTTGCCGTGCGGGGTGAGCACCTTCGCGCAAACCGTCCTGCCGTCGGCGTCGACCGCGCGGTAGACGGCCGACATCGGCCCCTCGGCCACGCGCTCGATGAGCTTGCAGCCGGCGACCTCGCCGAGGTCGGGCCCGTCCGGGGGCTGTGTTGACATGAGCTTGTCGAGGAAAGCCAACGGTGCATCCCACTGAAAAACAACGAAGCGAAGAACCAGCCAAGCGCCGCGACCCAGTGCAGCATTATATCCCGCGCGGCCGTGGCCGCAAGGAAAAACAGCGAGCGGCGGCCTGAGGCCCGCCGAAATATTCAATGACCAAGCCCCAATAACCAATGAAACCGCAAGGTCCAATGCGCAAGCGGCGGCGGCGTGAGCGGTCTCTGCTGTTTGGACATTGTCGTTTGGGATTTCATTGGTTATTGCGACTTTGATATTGGGCATTCATCTGCTATCTGCGCTTTCCTATTTGACATTGCTTGTAAAAGAGGCTTTAATCTGTGCCAGGCGGCAGCGCCGGAAGGCGGTCTACTTTTCGCTCACAGCCTTGAAAGGAGAGAGGGATGTCGGAACAGGGATACGATAATCTTCCGTTCGACGAGAACGTTCCGCCGGCGCCGCCGATGACGTCCGAAGCGAAGACGTCCGGCCTGGCAATCGCGTCGCTCATTCTGGGGGTCTGCGGCCTGATCACGTGCGGTGTGACGGCCCTTGTCGGGCTTGTTCTCGGCATCGTCGGGCTTGTGTCGATCAAGAACAGCCAGGGCCGGCTGAAGGGCGATGGCCTCGCGATCGGCGGGATAGTTGTCTCGGGGCTCATGATCGTC
>JBDREM010000322.1:0-2108 GCA_043819695.1 Planctomycetota bacterium | reverse complement strand
CCGTGGGGGGACGCGCGAGCAGAAGCCGTGTCGAAGCGGATAGCATGGGCCTCGTCGACGCGCCTGTCAAGGTGCGCGAAGACGGCAGGCCGCGCCTGGGCTGCTCGGTCATGACTCGAGGTAGACATGTTATACGCCGGGTCAAGTTCTTTTCAAGATTTTCCGCGGGACTTATCCACCGGTTACTGACCGGCGAGTTGTGCCGCAATCGGGCTGCCGTGCCGGACGAGAGCGGCCAGGTATTGCTCTTCGCGGTAGGGGGTTCTGTCAAGCCACATCCGATAGATGATCTTGAGCCACTTGCCGCCGAGATTGCGAAGCGCGCACGCGTGCGTCTGGCCGGCCTGGCGAGCCCGGTCGTAGTAGCTCCTCGCCCAGGCGGACTCCAAGATCGATTGGAGCGCGAAGTGGAACATGGTGTTTCGAAAGGGCTTCTGGCACGCTCGGCGAATCCTCACCGTGCCGCTGTGGGGCTTGGGCGGGCGCTTGCTCTTGTTGCCGCTTGTGACGGTCACCGGGGCGCAACCGCTGAGCTGCTGGAGAGATCGCGCCGACTCGAACCGTTCGCGTCGGGTTCCGAAGTGGGCCAGCAGCCGGGGGGCGAGCTTCTTGCCGGAACGCGGCAGCGAGTCGAAGATGAAGGCGTCCGGATGGTTCTCGAAGAGCTCCTCGATGCGCTGGCGGTACGCTCGGAGTGCCGCCTGGAGGCTGCGCAGTTGCTTGGCCAGGCACACGGCCAGAAACGACTTCGCCTCGACCGTGGCCGGATCGGTGGGCCGCTCGGCGATGCCCTGGCGGTTCTTGATGCGCTCCTGCCACTGCCGGGTGAGGTTCATGTGATGGATTTTCAAGAAGCCGAAGAGCTTCTTCTCGCTCGCGCGGACGAGTTTTTCCGGCGTGGGAAAGGCGAGGATGAAATCCCGTGCCGCCGGGCTGGTCCAATCCTCAAACCACTCCAAAGCGGCGGGAAAGTATTGTTTCAGGGCATCCTTCGTCTGCTGGACCAGGGCCGTCTGCTGGCGGATCAGCCGGCACTCGTCCCGGCAAAGCATGGCGAGCTTTCTTGTCTGCTCGTCGTCGGGCTGCAGGGGCTTGAGGTCCTGATAGTTGGTGCGCAGGCCGTGGGCGAGGACCCGCGCGTCGGAGGGGTCGCTCTTCGCCCCGCTGGCCCGGGCGCCCTTGCGCCAGTGACAAGAGACCTTGGGGTTGATAACGTAGACGTAAAAGCCGGCTTGCAGGAGAGCGACGACCACGAGATGATCGGCCCTTTCGACGGCCACGCCAAAGACGTTGCCGGCCTGGCGGAGCATGACGATCATCTTGTCCATGTCCTCGACGGAGTTCGAGAACTCCAAGGCGGCGACCGGTTCGCCCAAGGCGTTGACGATGCAAAGCGCGTGCGACTCATCGCCCAGATCGATCGCGGCAAAGCACGTCTGCGACGTAACGTCCATGATCCGTCCTCCCATGCTGAAGCGGCGTTTTCCGGGCCTGCACAGCGGGGTCGGTCCTTATACAAAGGTGCTCGCAGCACGACATGTAATGACGACTTTCGGCTGTGCAAGGACCGGAGTCGGGGGGATTTCTACACGTGGTTCTCGAAGAACGGGGCGCACTTGTCCCTCCCGACTCCGGGCCCGGAAGACCCGTGCTGACAAGCGAGAGAGCGCGTTGTAGCACATCTCTCCCGCTGTGGAAAACTCGAACGCGGCGGAGCAGACTTATCCACATTCCGTGGTGGCGATGTCCCCCCCGGGGGGAGCGATCAGCCACGCAATGTGGATAAGTCTGGGAGTAGTATAAGGGGCGCACGGCGTGCGCCCGTCCTTGGATACGCGCGGGCACGCAGATGCACGCGGGCGCACGCCGTGCGCCCCTACATGGCGGACCTGCGAAAAACCCGGGCGAACCGGTCAGGTGGCGAGCGCCTTGTATCCGGGCTGTTCGTGCAACACCTCCAGGAACGCGAGGATGTTGTCCAGGGGCACGTCGGCCGGCACCGCGTGGGCCGGCGCAAAGACGTAGCCCCCGCCGGCGCCGATCACGTCGAGCAGCCGCCTCGTCTCCGCGCGCACCGCGTCCGGGGTGTCGAAGGGCAGCACGCGCTG
>JBDREM010000321.1:0-10613 GCA_043819695.1 Planctomycetota bacterium | reverse complement strand
CTCCGCGGGCACGATGCTGCCGGGTTCGCCGGCGACCGCCTCGATCCGCGCGGCCAGCCAGTTGCGATACTCGCCGCCGCGGCCGCCGATGAAGCGCTCGATGGCGGCGTCGAAAATCTCGTCGAGGATGCGCGATTTGTGCGCGAGCAGCTTCAGCTTGTTCGCGGCCCTGGCCGACGTCGTCTGCTGGTCGAACTCCTGCTGTTGCCGTCCGCGCGTTTCCTCGGCGGCGCGGGCGGCGCGGCCCGTGTTCTCGGCCTTCGCCGCTTCGAGCCGCGCCTTCGCCTGCTGCAAGGCTTGGGCGCCGATGGCTTCGGCCTCGGCCTTCGCCGACTCGGCGATCTTCTTCTCGATGTTCTTGATGCCCATCTCAACTTCCGGGCTTCAACGTCTTGAGAGCGGGGTCGGCGAACGCTGCATCCGGGTTCGTGACCCACAGGATGAGCAGGATGGCGGCGAGCAGCGCGACGACGGCGTATGTTTCGACGAGCGCCGGCAGGATGATGGCCCGGCCGCTTTCCTCCGGCTTCTTCGCGGTCAGGTTGATCGAGGCCGCCGACGTCCGGCCCTGGTTCACCGCGCTCAGCCACAGCACCATCCCCGTGCAGAGGCCGATGAAGAGAAGCGACACGCCGACGAGCGGCGACACGGCGACCTCGCCGGCCATGAGGCCCGTCCGCAGGCTGATCATGATCGCGACGATCAGGCCGTAGAAGCCTTGCGTGCCCGGGAGCGCCATCAGCACGAGCAGCTTGCCGAAGAGCTCCGGCTTCTCGGACATGACGCCCGCGCCCTGTACGGCCGCGATCCGAATCCCCTTAGCCGAGCCGATCCCGCCGAGCATCACCGCCATAACGCCGCCGATGACGGCCCAGCCCATGCCTGTCTGAAGAAAATAGACGTTCCACAATTCCGTCATGGTCCCATCCTCCACATTAGGGAAAGGTGATACTTCAGCCAAATTAGGGGCGCCGGATGCGGAAAACGGGACAGCCAGCGGGCGGCAGTCCCTGTTTTCCGCCCGCGCGTCTCAGCGGCGCAGCGGCGAAAAATGGTGACTGGCACCAGCGAAGCGAGTGAAACGAGCGAAGACGTGCCTGTCACCACTTTTCGCAAACGCATTTGTCGTCGCCACCCCGTTTGACCACAGTGTTACAGATAAGACATCAGTTCTCTTCTGTGACTCGAACGGTACGCGGTGCGCCGAGCGGCGCGAACGGAGCCGCCCCGCCCTCGTAGAACTTGGTGAAGAACTCGACGAATATCAGGCGGGCGGAGTGCACGAACCCGCCCAGGATGCTGATGAAGAAGTTGAACATGTGGCCGAACGCCACGACGACGATGAAGAAGATGACGCCGGCGACCGGGATCGACATCGCCAGGTTGGCGATGATGTTGAACGACATCCCGACGATCACGGTCGTCAGGCCGAGCGCGAGCAGCCGGCTGTACGAGAGCGTGTCGCCGATGAACGACGTCGTGCCGTACGTGCCGAGGATGCCGTAGAGGCTGACGACGCCGGTGATGGCCTTCGCGAGGAACGTCTGCTCGTTGCGGCCTTGCGTCAGGATCAGGCCGAGGCCGCTCGCGGCGGCCATCCCGAGCGCGACCTTCGTCCAGACCGGCGGCAGCGCGCCCATCGCGCCGGCGAGCAGCAGGACGAGGCCGGGCAGGAAGATCAGCCACAGGCCGCCGTCGCACAGCCCGGCGAGCCGGTTGCCCTTCCGCCACTCGCGGTAGAGCAGGAGCGTCATTCCGTAGAACTGGTTGAGCATGCCGATGCCGAGCACGACGCCGAGGACCACCACGGTCTTCTTGAGCGGGTCGACTATCATCAGGTTCGTGACGAAGCCCTCGGCGCCCTTGCCGAGGTACCCGCCGCTGATCAGGTCGGCCGCCCAGGAGCCGGTGATGACGCCGACGATGATCGACGCGAGCCCGCACCACGTGAGCAGGCCGAAGAACCGTGCGAGCGACGGATAGTCGGCCGATTTCCGCGCCAGCCACCAGCCGGTCGCGAGCAGCATCAGGCCGTAGACCACGTCGCCGAAGCAGAAGCCGAAGAAGATGAGGAACGTCAGGAAGATGAACGGGCTGGGGTCGAACTCGAAGTAGTTTGGCAGGCCGAACATCGACGTGAGAAACTGGGCCGGCGCCCAGAGCTTGCTGCCGCCGAGCGAGACCGGCACGTTCTCCGCCGCCGTCGGGTCCTCGGCGATCAGGCTGACCGACGGGAATTCCTTCGCGAGCAGCTCTTCGAGCTTCGGCATCTCGCGGACGAGCACGTAGCCCGAGAGCGTCGCGATCCGCTTCGAGGCGAGCGCCTTGGCCGACGCGCCGTGCCGCTCGACCTCGGCCTGCCAGTGGGCGAGCGCGGCGAGCACGGCGCGGCGATTCTCGGCCAGCTTCGCCGCTTTCTTCCCGAGGATGGCGAGTTTGGCCTCGACGGTCACGAGCGCGGTGTCGCAATTCTGAATGACCGCGGCGACCTTGCCGGAGCTGGCGTCGAGGCCGAGCGACTCGAATCCCTGCCCGTGGAGCAGGTCTTCGGCCTCGTCCTCGGCTTCGTTCAGCCAGACGGCGGCGACGAGCGCCCGGCCGCCGCTCACGGCAACCACGTTGACGGCGATCGCCTTTGTGGCACGGCCATCCTGGCCGTGATCGTCCACCGGCGGGACGCCCGAGCCACAAAGGGCCTGCTCGAGCTTCGGGAGCGCCTTCGCGGGCATGACGCCGAGGTCGCAGCGGCAGTGGCTGAGCCCGGCCGGCGGGACGGTCGCGTCGGCCCAGTCGGCGAGTTGAGCGATGCGGGCGGACAGCTCCTCCGCGCGCTTCTCCGCGGCCGCGTGATCGCGCTGGATGGCAGCGGTGTTCTCGGCGAGCTCGGCGACGTTGACCTCGGCGACGTGCCGCTCGAACTCGTCCCGCTTCATCTCGGCGGGCAGGTTGACGAAGTTCTCGTGGAACCGGCGTTTCGGCGGTGCGAAGCCGTCGAGCACGTCGAGCGCCCGCGAGAGCTTCCCGACGTTGCTCTCTGCGGCGTCGAGCGCGGGCGTGAGGTCGGGCGGCGGATTGAGATTACGATCGGGATTGTGATCGGGGGCGGGCCGGTCGGCGCTGCCGGCCTGGCCTTTCGTTTCCTCCTTCAGGTCGACGACGTGGACGGTCCGCGAGTCGGCAAGGCCACGGATGAGGGCATTGAGCTCGCCGCGTTCGACGAGGAACCAGGTCCGTTTGACCTTTTCGATCGCCATCAGTCTTTGGCCGCCCTTAGCCGTTCGGTGATGCGGCCGGCCGTCCACGCGACCAGCTCGTCCAGCCGCTCCTCGCAGACCGTTTCGAGCGCCTCTTCTTCTCTGAGGAAATCGGCGTCGATCTCCGTGAGCGCTTGTTCGATCCGGGCCTTGTGTTCTTCGTCGAGCTTTGCGTTGGCCTGCTCGATCTCGCGGTCGGTGTCGGCGGCGAGCTGCTTGATCTCGTCGCCGGACTTCTTCGTTACGTCGGCGGCGTCGGCCTTGGCCTTTTCAAGAAGCTCGTCGGCCTGCCTCTCGATCCGTTCGATCTCGTCGAAGACGCCCTTGCCGTTGTCCGTCATTAGTTCCGGCGCTCTCGTGGTGAGTCATTGGTCGCGAAAGTTGGCGGATTATAGCGGGTGCGGCGCAGTGAATCAAGTTCTACCCTTTGGCCAGGGGGGCGCGCCCTCGTGCTACTTTGGATTGACCGGCGGGAGGTGGTCGCTATAATTGTCCGGGTGATGTGGTAAAATCAAAGGCCCAAGCTCAAATAACAAATGAAGGTCAAAGCCCAAATGCAAAAGGAAGCGGCGAGAGACGTGGCGGATGGAAATGTCCACGGCTGGGTCGCCGAGGCTGTTCAGCGTTACGGCGCTGGTGCGGGGGACGATAACACAGGGGCGGAGCCGAAGAAGAAGTATGATCTCGAAGAGCGCACAGCTTGCTTCGGCGAGGCAGTCATCGGCTTGATGAAGGGTCTGAAACGGGACGAAATCACCCGCCCGCTTATCAGCCAACTGATCAGGGCTGCCACGAGCGTCGGGGCTAACTATCTGGAGGCAGACTCGACGCTCACGAAAAAGGATTTTCGACACAAGATCGCGCTCTGCGCGAGAGAGGCGAAGGAAACAAAACACTGGCTGCGAATGCCGGCTCGCGCGAGCGGTGACAGCAAGAAGGCGGCTTGTCGGAAGCTGTGGCAGGAAGCGCAGGAGCTCGCCCTGATCTTCTCCGCCATCCAACGGTCAGCAAAGTGAATGACAAAGGCCAAAGCTCGAGCGACTGGCGGCAGTACCAAATCCCAAAGCTCAAATGACAAATGAAGGTCCAATGACCAAGTTGCAGTGACCAGTGATCAGTTACCAGTAGAGGCGCCAATGCCCAAATCGGAATACATAAAGGAAGCGCCAAGGCCTAAGACACAAGGGGTTCGGAAGACTGGGCTGTTGGGGCTTGCGCCTTTGGTCTTCATTTGTTATTTGGGCTTTGACCTTTGGCATTTTCAGGAGATTCATCGATGACGAGCAAGGAACGCATCACGCGGATTCTCAAGCGTGAGCCCGTCGACCGCGTCGGCCTGCAGGGCTCGCCCTGGGGCCAGACGATCGAGAAGTGGCGCAAAGAGGGCCACCTCGGCGCCGAGGAGAACCTCGCCGACCACTTCGGCTACGACCTCCGCAGCGGCGGGTGGCTCACCATGCACGCCGACCTCGATTACAAGGAGGAGATCGTCGAGGAGACCGACGAGCACAAGCTCGTCCGCAACGCGAACGGCGCCCTCCTGCGATGGTGGAAGAACAAGGCCGGCACGCCCGAGCACGTCGACTTCCTCGTGAAGGACCGCGCCGGCTGGGACGAGCATATCCGCCCGCACCTGACGAACGCCGGCCGCTTCCGCGACCGCATCAACTTCGAGGGCTACCGGGACGCGAAGAAGAACGCCGCCGAAAAGGAACTGTTCTTCACGTGGGGCGGCGTCAATGTCTTCGAGTGCATGCACCCCGTCTGCGGCCACGAATACATGCTGATGGGCATGGCGATGAATCCAGACTGGGTCAAGGACATGTGCAACGTCTACGCCGACCTCATCGTCAACCTGTTCGAGATTCTATTCGCCGAGGAGGGCGCGCCCGACGGCATTTTCTTCTACGAGGACATGGGCTTCAAGAACAAGCCGTTCATGTCGCCCGCGATGTACAAGGAAATCGTATGGCCGGCTCACAAGAAGACTTTCGACTACGCCCACTCGCTCGGCCTGCCGGTGATCGTGCACTCGTGCGGCGGGATCATGGAACTCGTGCCCGGGCTGATCGAGGCGGGGATGGACTGCCTCCAGGCGATGGAGGTCAAGGCCGGGATGGACCTCGTCGACCTGAAGAAGAAGTACGGCGACCGGATCGCGTTCTACGGCGGGATGGACATTCGCACGCTCGAGACGAACGACAAGGCGATCGTCGAGGCCGAGCTTCAGAAGAAACTGCCCGTCGCGATGGAGGGCAGCGGATACATCCTGCACAGCGACCATAGCATTCCCGACAGCGTCGAGTATGATACGTACAAGTTCTTCGTCGAGCGCGGGCTCGAAATCGGGACATATCGATAAGGGAGACGCGCCTCAGTTTCGCAGGATGGGGCGGATACGGTCGAACTCCTCGCAGGCGGTCGTCAGAGCGGCAGGACGATCGCCGGGGTCCTCGTGGTTCTTGCACTGCTCCGCCAACTTGTCGACGAGAGAGTGGCAGGCCGACTCCTGCCTCCGGAAAGAACGCCGGCCAGAGTAGTCATCATCCTCGTTGACATTCTCGCCGTCAAGGTAGGTCAGCCAGGTCTCGATGTTCCGCTTGGGAATGATGTGTGCAACCGCGTCGTGGGGTTGCCGAGCCTGGATGTTGTCGGCTTCCTCGCAGGCGCGGTCGAGTTGTCGTTGGCGGTTCTGAACGGTGCGCGTGTCCGCGTCGATCACAACGATCAGCGCTGTGGCGGCCCTGGCCGCTCGGGACCGGTGAGCTTCCAGGAACCGTGGGTATCTGCCGCGCACATACTGGTCGCCCGAGCCGCCGGAGCCGTTTCGGGGACCGGCTTCCAAGCGGATAACACGGTGATTGACGCCCCAGGAGACTAGAAATCTGCGTACCACGACGGCGTGAAGTTTGTCCTCACAGAGGATAATGATTTGTGATGCCTTACCCATCGTCCCAGCCCCTGGCGAGTGTCTCAGCCGCGGTGAGTCCTTCGTGCACGGGGTAAGGCTTAACCTGCGAGTGGCTGCCATCGGGACGATGGAACCACAGCTCAGAGCCGTCAGTGAGTGTGTTGACGATTTCCGGATGGTGCGAGACGACAATGGCTTGCCGTCCTTCCCTCTCAGAGCAGGCATCCCGTATCCCCAGGGCCCATGGTTGGATCTCGCGAAGAGACACGAAGTTGTCCGGTTCGTCGATGAAGAGCACGGAGTAGCTCTTCTTCAGAGCGTTCAAGATGACGTACAGGAGGATCAACTGCCGCTGCCCGTCCGAGAGCCGGCCGAATGTCACCAGGAAGTCCTGGCCCTCCGCGCGGAACTTCGCGACGAGCCGGCGAGCGTCGCCGGCCTCCTTCAGGTCAAGTGACTGAAAACCGGCGAGGACTTCCATCAAGTCTTTCCGTGCCTCGAATCCGACGTCAGACTCTTCTTGATGGAGATGGCGATACCAGTCGGCGAAATTTCCAGCATCTCGCGCCAGCGAATGACTCTCAGTTTCCGCGAGTGGTCTCATGGTGGAGGGGATGGGCTGGACGATCAGCCAGCAAGCAACATAGTTCCGAAACCGGACCAGCGGCCTACTCTCATCACGTTCGGCTATGCTGGGGATGAGCGAGCGGCTCCAGTCAGCATTGAAGCTGGTTCCCTCCTCGGCAACGCCGGTTTGATAGTTGACGCGGAACAAGTGAGCCTCATGGCCGTCGAACCGGTAGAAATCTTCCCCGTTCCACGTGAGCCGTTCTCTCTGTATGCGGCAACGCCTGTTCTCCTTGTCGTGATCGTGATCGACAAGCAGTTCGTATTCGTAAAGGTCGCCGCTGCTCTTCATCGCCACGCGGAAGGTCTGCACTTGTTTTGTTTGCCAAGCGGTCAGGTCATCTGACGAGAAGATATCCTCTATCTGGTTGCCTACGATCACACGCTGAAGGGACCGCAGCACGTCCAAGACGGAGGTCTTGCCCGTCCCATTGTCGCCGAGCCACAACTGGCACGGCGTCAGGGACACCTCGAAATTGACCAGACAACGGAAGTTGTCCACGTAGAGAGTAGTAATCATCTTATTGCCTCTCTTGAATGGGCCACGTCAGATACCCGCTTGAGTAACGTTACAGTTCTCTGCTTCCGTTACATAGCAGTATTCTAGCAACCGGCGGAGCCTTCATGCAAGCCCAAGCAACTCGCATAGCGTCAAGAGAAGAGCGCGATTTGGATATGTTCCTGATCAGGCAAGTATACGTTCTTCACAGTGACCCTAGCATTCCCGACAGCGTCGAGTATGATACCTACAAGTTCTTCGTCGAGCGCGGGCTCGAAATCGGGACATATCGATAAAGGAGGTTTTGCGGATGATCTATCGCCAATTGGGCAGCACGGGGCTTGAGGTCTCGCAACTTGGCTTCGGCGCGATGCGCCTGCCGATGAAGGGCGAGGGCAACGACGCGAAGGTCGACCGCGACTTGGCGGTCCCGATGATCCACCGCGCGTTCGAGGCCGGCGTCAACTATATCGACAGCGCCGTCGGATACTGCAACAGCGACTCGCAGTGCGCCGTCGGCGACGCGCTCAAGGGCTGGCGCGACAAGATCGTCGTCTCGACAAAGAACCACGACTACGGCGAGGACGAGGCCGTGTGGTGGAGGCATCTCGAGGATTCGCTCGAGCGGCTCCAGGTCGACTACATCGACATCTACAACCATCACGGGATCAACTGGAAGAGGTACGTCGAAAACGTCGAGCCGCGCGTGGGCAAGTGGATGATCAAGGCCCGCGATCAGGGCCTCATTCGCCACATCTGCACGTCGTTCCACGACAAGAACGACAGCCTGATGAAGCTCGTCGACGCCGGCTACCCCGAGGTCATCACGCTCCAGTACAACCTTCTCGACCGGTAGCTCGAGGAGGGCATCGCCCACGCGCACGAGAAGGGCATCGGCGTCGTCGTGATGGGCCCGGTTGGCGGCGGCCGCCTGGGCGCGACCAGCGACGTCCTCGAATCGCTCGTCCCCGGCATCAAGCGCGTGCCCGAGCTCGCCCTGCGGTTCGTCCTCGCCAACCCGAACGTGTCGATCGCGCTCTCGGGCATGAGCACGATGCAGCACGTCGAGGAGAACATCGTGACCGCCAGCGACGAATCGACGCTCTCCGAGAGCGACCGCGCCGCGATCCGCGAGCACGCCGAGCGGCTGCGCGAGATGGCAAAGCTCTACTGCACCGGCTGCGGCTACTGCATGCCGTGCGAGGCGGCGTCGGTTAACATTCCCGGTGTGCTTGGCGCGTACGCGATGGCCAAGGTGTACGGCCTGTGGGACCACGCCCGCAAGGCGTACGCGAGGATCCCCAAGGGCGCCGAGGACCGGAACCAGACGGCCGACGCGTGCACCGAGTGCGGCAAATGCGAAGAGAAGTGCCCCCAGAAGCTCGATATTCGCGAGCAGCTCAAAGAGGCCCACGCCAAGCTGGGTTAGCACTACAACGCTGTTTTCTTCACCGCAGAGGACGCAAAGTACGCAGAGCAAAGACATTATGAAATGCGCCGAAAGCGCCCGCCGACACACCGGGCACACTTCCTGCGGGTCGTACAACTTCTTTGTTTTTCGATTGTTCTCTGCGATCTCCGCGACCTCGGCGGTTAATTTCTAGCGTTGTCGTGTTAGGCTTCGCCGCGCGCCCCGGAGAATTTTGTAATCGCGTTTGAAAATCTCGCGCGCAGGCGCTACACTATTGAGTGCAGCACCAAGGTGCCTCTGCGCGGTGCGTGACGGAAGCGCCAATTATTTTGAACCGATGCCCACGCGAGGGAGCCTCGCTTTGACAGGCTAGCACACGCCTCCGGCCGTTCGCGGCCGCGGGATTTGCGAAACTGTCATGTGGCGCCCACGTGAATTCAAGGGTTCCAAAATAAGTCTTCCCCACGGCCGAGGCGGAGGCCCCTTTTTTTCACCGCTCTTGCTCGTAATCTTTGCTCCCGCTCTCACTCCCGAGCCGATACGCTGAACACGGGGAACCTTCGCACCGGCGAATGACCCCCGCTCCAGAGATCGTCCTCGTACTCGAAACGACCGACGACGAGGACGAGGAGGGCGAGTACGATCTGCCGCGGGTGAGCCCCCGAGATCAGAATATCAGCCCTTACCACCCGCCCGCCACCGTCACCAGCCGCTGACTATCTCGCTCACATCGAGCACGTAGACCTGCCGCGTGCCCTCGTGCGCGGAATCGATGCAGACCTGCGTCCCGTCGCGGTCCCAGCGCGGATGCAGGTCGCAGCGGAACTCACCCTTCAGCTCGGGCGGCAGATAGAAGCGGCCGATGTCGACCCGCGGGCCGCCGGGCCACCGGTAGAGGATCAGCGTCTGCTGCCGGTCGGCGTCGGGATACGTGTCGGTCAGCAGCCACCGCCGGTCGGGCGAGAAGCTGCAATGCCCGTTCTTCGTCAGCAGCCGGGGCGCGACGACGTCCGCCTCGCCGGAGCCGTCGGCGATGAGCACGAAGCTGTCGGCCTCAGCGTCCGGATGCCGCGACCACGCGAAGATGCGGTCGGTGTCTAGCCAGTCGTAGTGCGAGAACGCGGAGCTGTGAGCCAGAAGCCGCGGCTCGGAGCCGTCGGGCCCCATCGTCACGAGCCGCGAGTTCAGGCCCGAGGTGCCGGGCGTCCGCCAGCGATGCAGCAGTGCGACCCGCGAGCCGTCGGGGTTGATCTGGAGATGGTTGACCCAGTGCTCGGCTCCGTCGGCCGCCGGGTTCGGCGCGAGCGCGGCGATCCCGGCGAACGTCGCGATCATCCTGTGCTCGCCCGAGCGGAGATCCATCCACGTCACGCCGTCGTCGTCTGGACAGAGGTCGCCCTCGCCGGGATCGGGCACGCCGCGATAGCCGTAGCCCGGCCGCGTGCGATTGATGCGGGCGAAGTTCGTCGTCACCGCCCAGCGGCCATCGGGGCTGACTGCGTAGACCGGGAGCGGCAGGCGATAGGTGTCGCCCGTCCGCACGTCGGCGACGACCGACATCGGCCGGGCGCCGTCGCGGGCGTTGTGGATGATGCGGTCCTTCGGGTGCGACGGCAGCCATCGGAGCATGCAGCCCTGCTGCCAGCACCACGCCCGCGTCTCGCCGATGACCTGGCGTTGGTTGTCGACGTCGAGGTCGATCAGGCAGACGCGGGCGACGTCGTCGCCCGTGTTGGGCCGGCCTTCGCAGTCCACCTCGAGTGCGAGCAGGAATCGGCCGGTCGCGTCCCACGGCGTCTTCTCGTAGTAGCCGAAGAAGTGCGACGCCGGGCCGTCCGTCACGCGGCGGACGGGCACGTCTTGGGTGATGTGGTCAGTCATCGTGTCCCTCGGAGAGATTCGGTGAACTTG
>JBDREM010000320.1:0-4469 GCA_043819695.1 Planctomycetota bacterium | reverse complement strand
AGATAGAGCGCCGGCGCATGGTCCTGAATCAGCGTCTCGTCCGCCAGCCATTCCTCGAGCGCGTCGGCGGAGCGCGCATAGGCCCGCCGGCCGCTCCTCGGCTCGGGTTCGCTGACGGTCAGTTGAACGGAGTTGCGTGCGTATTTGCGGCAGAGGGCGTTGTAGTCGATGGGCGAGACAGTGTCATGCGGCGGCGCCAGCACGGGCGAGAGGTCCCTGTACGTCGCATCGTTGTACCGAACCCCGCGAAACGGCTTTATCTGCGCCACTCCCGGCCCTTTCGACGTGCACCGGCTGCCGGAAATTGTGGGCAATGGAGGCAATAAGCCGGGTTCTGTGTCCCCCGGCGCCTTACGGCGCCGGGGGCGGCGGCCATTCATCTGGGGCCGGCGTTTCCGACGACCTCGAGCAGCCTACCCGGGAATCCGCCGCCAGTGGCGGCATCGGGGGGATCACCCTCCTCCCATATTTGGCCTTGCTCCCGGCGGGGTTTGGCAAGCCGGCACGTCACCGTGCCGCTGGTGGGCTCTTACCCCACCATTTCACCCTTACCCCTCGTCCGCCGCGCCGCCGTCGCCGGGGCAGTGCCCGGCTTCGACGGCCGAGAGCGGGCTTCGGGGCGGTGTCTTTTCTGTTCCACTTTCCCGAGGCTTGCGCCTGGTGGGTGTTACCCATCGCCGCGATCCCTGGAGCCCGGACTTTCCTCCCGCGCAACGTGCGCGAGCGGCCACCTTGCCTCCAACGCCCGACTGTCAATGATCATATCCCTCCAGTTTAACCCGCCGGGCCGGGAACGTCAAGGCCGCGCGCCGCCGGCCGAAGAAGCAGAAGTGATGCAGATCTCAGATGCCGGATCGCCGCAATCTGGAATCCGCAATTGACGTGTTCGCGCGCCGCCGTTATGATCTTAACCGGTGCGATCTGGAGCCATCGATGAAGATTGCCAATGCCGTCATTCCTGCCGCCGGCGCGGGCACAAGACTGCTGCCATCGACGAAGGCCCAGCCCAAGGAGATGCTGCCCGTCGGCCGCAAGCCGCTGGTCCAGTACGTCGTCGAGGAACTTGAAGACGCGGGCATTGAGAGCATCCTCTTTGTCACCGGCCGGCGCAAGCGCGCCATCGAGGACCACTTCGACAAGGATCCCGCCCTGCGCGCACACCTGGAGGCGACCGGGCGAACCGAACTCCTCGATGAGCTGAAGTTCGAGGGCACCGGCGTGGGGTTCTTCTACACGCGCCAGAGCGTTCAGCGCGGGCTGGGCGACGCGATCGCCTGCGCCCATGATTTCACGGGCAACGACCCGTTCGTTGTCGCCCTGGGCGACTCGATCATCACCGGCGACGACGGCGCGTCGCTCCTGCGCCGGCTGATGGACGCCTACGACGACACGAACGGCGGCTGCGCCATCGCGTTCCACGAGGTTCCGCCCGAAGCGGCCAGCCGCTACGGGATCGCGGCGCCGGCGAGCGGCGGCGAAGTGTTCGAGGTCCGCGACCTCGTCGAAAAACCGGCCCCCGGCGCCGCGCCCAGCAACCTCGCCGTCTGCGCACGATATATCCTGCCGCCCGAGATATTCGAGGCCATCGGCCAGACGCGGCCGGGCAAGGACGGCGAGATTCAACTGACCGACGCCATCCGCCTGCTCATGCAGCGCGGGCGCAAGGTGATCGGTGTCAAGCTGACACGCGACGAGAAGCGCTACGACATCGGCAACTACGAGAGCTACTACCGAACGTTCATCGATTTCGCCCTCGCCGACAAGGAGCTCGGGCCGCGGCTCGCCGAGTATCTGAGATCAAGACTGGCCGGCCAACGGTAGCGGCCGCCGGGCTGTTGAAAAACGTGCAGTGAACCGCCGACTTACAAAGTCGGCCCACGGGAACGACCGTTTCGCGGCGTCCTGGGGCCCCTTGCAGGGCCTGTTGCAGGGCCTCTTGTAGGGCGTCTTGTAGGCCCGCTTGTAGGCCCGCTCTGTGAGCGGGCGAGCCTTTTCAACAGCCCCGCTGCCGCGGCGTTCGGTGTTCGGCATGGACGCCAACACGAACACCGAACACCCGACACCGAGAACCGGATTTGAAGGATTACCTTTGGGCCCGCTGCTCCTCGACTTTGTCTACCTCGCCATTTTCATCCTCGGCCTCCCGTTCGCGGTCTACAAGACACTGACGAGCGCCCGCTTCCGCGCGGGCTGGCGCGAGCGGTTCGGCGGCGTGCCCGAGCTGCCCGAGCAGCCTCGCATCTGGGTCCACTGCGCATCGGTCGGCGAGGTCCTGCTCGCGCGCACGTTCGTCGCCAGGCTGGCGGAGGAGTACCCCGAGGCCGACATCGTCATATCGACGATCACGAGCACGGGCCGCGAGGCGGCGGAGAAACACCTGCCCGGCCGCACCATGTTTTACTTCCCGCTTGATTTTTCCCCCGTCGTGCGTAGAGTATTGGGCAGGATTCGCCCAGCGGCTGTCGTGCTCGTCGAGCTCGAGTTGTGGCCGAATTTCCTTGCCGTTGCGCGGAGTCGCAAGATCCCCGTGACGGTCATCAACGGCCGCATCACGGACCGGTCGGTGCGGCGGTATCACCGGCTCGGCCGGCTCGCGCGGCGGATGTTCCGCTCGGTGCGCCACTTTGCCGCGCAAAACGAGCAATACGCTCAGCGGCTCGAAGAGCTCGGCGTCGAGCGCGGCAACATCACGGTCGCCGGGACGATGAAGTACGACGGCGTCGCCACCGAAGTCCCGGCGGACGCCGTTGCCGAAGACCGGGCCAAGTTGCGGCTCCGGCCCGGCGACGTCGTCCTGCTCGGAGGATGCACGCATCCCGGCGAGGATGAATTGCTCATTGACTACCTTAAGCAGCGGCGGGCCGCCGGGGAAGAGCTTCGGCTCATCCTGGCGCCGCGTCACCGGAAGAGCGCCAACGCGGTCGAGCGGCTCATACGCGCAGCCGGCCTGTTGCCGGTCCGCAAGACGGCCGTCGACTCAGGCCAGGCGCCGGACGGCTTCGAGGAGGAGCCGCACGTGATCCTCGTCGACACGACGGGCGAGCTTGCCCGGCTCTACGCGCTCGCCACGGCCGTCTTCGTCGGCGGCAGCCTCGTCGAGCACGGCGGCCAGAACATGATCGAGCCCGCCGCGCTCGGCAAGCCGGTCGTCTTCGGCCCGCACACGTGGAACTTCCGCGACACGGTCGATATGCTCCTCGGCGGCCGGGCTGCGATACAGGTCAACGGGCCGGACGAACTGGCCCCTGCATTGGACGAACTGTTCGCCGACGCCGGCCGCCGGGCCGAACTCGGCGCGAACGCAAGGAGACTGGTCGAAAAAAGCAAGGGAGCGACCGGCCGCAACTTCGAAGCGGTCCGGCCGTTCCTCAACCTGGGATAGAAAAAGGAGATTGCTCGATGGCAACACACCTCTTCACGTCTGAATCGGTCACGATGGGCCATCCCGACAAGATCGCCGACCAGATTTCCGACGGGATTCTGGATGCGATCTACGAGAAAGACCCCTACGGGCGCGTGGCCGTCGAGACACTCGTCACGACCGGTCTCGCGATGATCGCCGGCGAGGTGACGACCGACTGCTACATCGACATCCCGACCGTCGTCCGCCAAACCATCAAGGAGATCGGCTACACCGACGCCGCGATCGGCTTCGACTACGAGACCTGCGCCGTCCTGACATCGGTCCACGAGCAGTCGGCCGACATCTCGCAGGGCGTCACCGAAGGCGAAGGGCTCCACGCCGAGCAGGGCGCCGGCGACCAGGGCATGATGTTCGGCTATGCCTGCGACGAAACCCCCGAGCTCATGCCCATGCCCATCCACCTCGCACACCGCATCTGCGAGGCGCTCGCGACGTTCCGCCAGGACGGCATCTTCAAGTGGCTCCGGCCCGACGGCAAGTCCCAGGTCACCGTCGAGTACCACGACGGGAAGCCGACGCGCGTCCACACGATCGTTGTCTCGACCCAGCACTCGCCCGACGTGCCGCACGACGAAATCCGAAAGGCCATCGTCGAGCGCGTCATCCCCGAAGCGGTGCCGGCCGAGCTGCTCGACTCGAAGACGATCTACCACGTGAACCCGACGGGCCGGTTCGTTATCGGCGGGCCGCAGGGCGACACGGGCGTCACCGGCCGCAAGATCATCGTCGACACCTATGGCGGGCGCGGCGCACACGGCGGCGGCTGCTTCTCCGGAAAAGACCCGACAAAGGTCGACCGGACCGCGAGCTACATGGCCCGGCACATCGCGAAGAACATCGTCGCCGCCGGGCTCGCGACCGAGTGCGAAATCGAACTCGCCTACGCCATCGGCGTCGCCGACCCCGTCTCCGTGCTCGCGCAGACCTGCGGCACCGGGACGATCGACGACGAGCGGCTCAGCGAGATCGTCCGCGAAGTCTTCCCGCTCACGCCGAAACGGATGATCGACTACCTCAAGCTCCGCCGCCCGATCTACAAGGAGAC
>JBDREM010000319.1:0-4280 GCA_043819695.1 Planctomycetota bacterium | reverse complement strand
GCGGCGCTCGTGCTGGGCACCGATCAGGCCCTGACCCGCATGACCGGGGGCAGCGGCGTGCAGCTTCTCCAGGCGTTCGAGCTCCGGACGTACGACTGGCGCCTCACGCGCACGGCCCGCCCCGAGAGCGCGCTCGGGAACATCGCGCTCGTCGAGATCGACGAGTCCTCGCTGCGGAATCTCGAGCCGAACGCCGGGCGCTGGCCGTGGCCGCGGGTGGTGCACGCCGAGTTGCTCGACTACCTGGCCCGCGCGCCCGCGAAGGTCATCGCCTACGACATTGATTTCGCCGAGGCCGACAGCCGCCTTGGCTTCCGCTTCGGCGAGGTGACGATGTCGGGGGCCGAGTCGGACAAGGCGATGGCGGATGCCGTGAAAGCCGCCGGCAACGTCGTCCTGCTCGCCGACGCGACGTTCAACGGCGAGGCGCCAGGTGTTGCGCCGCTGAAGGACGTGGGCTACAAGCTGGACGTGCCCGGCATCACCGAACGGAAGGTCGTGTTTCCGCCTTTCGCGGCGCTCGCGGAAGCCGCCTCCGGGCTCGGTCACAACCTGTTCGTGCTCGATCCCGATGGTCCGATCCGCCATGTGGTGCCGTTCGTGCGCAGCGCAGGGCGCGCGATTCCATCGCTCGGCACCGCGGCCGCGCTTCGGATGGCCGGTATCCCGCCCGCGGACGTTCGGCTGGACGGGAACCTGCTGCGCATCGGTACCCGCGCCATGCCGCTCGAATGGAGACACGTCGCCAGCGCGGCGGGGACCGAGAGCTACGTGTGGGGCCTGATCAATTTTCGCGGACCCGCGCTGCTCGCCGATCTGAAGAGCCATACGTATCCGACCTATTCGTTTTTCGACCTCTTGTATTCGCAGGAACAGCTGCTGGTGGGGCAGAAGCCGGACGTTGACCCCGCGGTGTTCCGTGACAAGATCGTGTTTGTCGGCACCACGGCGTCAGGGCTGTTCGACGTGTTCGAGACGCCGTTTTCGCACGGCAAGATGCCCGGCATCAATATTCACGCCGGCGTCGCCGATGATATCCTGTCGGGCCGATTCATGTTCCCGGCGTCGACCGCCGTTCGCGTGTCCACCGTGCTGACCGCCGGCCTTCTCGTCGGCATCGCGGCCGCGGCCCTGCCGGCGTGGTGGGCGACGCTGGCGACGGCCGGATTCATTCTGCTGTCGGTGTGGGTGGCCACCTCGCTCTTCGCCGGCGGCTACTGGCTGAACCTGTCGCAGCCGGTGCTGGCGAGCGCCGGGGCGCTGTTTGGCGGCGTCGGGTATCAGTACTTCGTCGAAGGCCGCGAGAAGCGGAAGATGAAGAAGCTGTTCGGGCAGTACGTCTCGAAGGATGTGTACGAGCACCTCGTGTCGGATCCGTCGCTGGCGAGGCTGGGCGGGCACCGGCGGGAGATGAGCGTGCTGTTCTCCGACATCCGCGGGTTCACCACGGTGTCCGAGAAAGGCCAGCCTGAAGACATCGTCCACACGCTGAACGAGTACTTCACGAAGATGGTGGCCATCGTGTTCCACCACAAGGGAACGCTCGACAAGTTCGTCGGCGACATGGTCATGGCCCTGTTCGGCGCACCGCTCGACGATCCGCTCCACGCCGACCACGCCGTGGACACGGCGCTGGACATGCTGGACGAGTTGCACGCGCTGAACATCAGGTGGGCGGCGGAGGGCCGGCCGACGCTGGACATCGGCATCGGCGTCAACAGCGGGCCGATGATTGCCGGGAATATCGGCTCCGATCAGATCATGAGCTACACCGTGATTGGCGACTCCGTGAACCTGGGGTCGCGGCTCGAATCGGCGAACAAACAGTACGGCACGCGGATTATCATCAGCGAGTTCACACGGAGCCTCCTGACAAAGGACTACCCGCTCAGGCCGCTTGGGGATATCGTCGTAAAGGGCAAGACGCAACCGGTGGCGATTTTCGAGGTCATCGGCCGGACCGACCCTCTGGCGCCGGCCGGCGCGCCGCCAGGGCCCGTCGGTCCCGCCGATACGAAACATGAGGCACGAACATGAAGAAGCTGGTACTCGGAGTCGTATTTCTCGCGCTGTGCAGCCCGGCCTACGCCCAGTTCGGCGGCCTGCTCAACAGGGCGCAGCAGGCGAAGAAGGCGAAGGACGCCCTGGATTCGCTCAACATCAGCGAAGAGGAAGAGATCCAGCTCGGGGCTGCGGTGAGCCTGAAAGTCCGCACGCGGTTCGGCGTGGTGCAGGATCCCGCCGTGCACCGCTACGTCACGCTGCTCGGCATGGCGATCGCCGAACAGACCGAGCGGCCCAAGCTGCCGTGGCAGTTCATCGTGCTCGACACTGACGGCGTGAACGCGTTCGCGTCGCCCGGCGGCTTCGTGCACATCACGCGCGGCGCCCTCGGCCTGATCGAGAACGAGGCCGAGCTGGCCGCCGTGCTCAGTCACGAGATCGGCCACGTCGCGCACAATCACACCGTGAACGCGATTCGGAAGGGCAACGCCCAACGACTGATGTCGGATGCCGTGCTCGCGGACCGCGGGCCGTTCCTCGACAGCCTCGCCAACCTGGCGTACGACATGGTGCTCGAAGGCACGTTCGATCGCGGCGACGAACTGGACTCGGACAAGTACTCGGTCAGCACCACGCAGAAGCTCGGCTACTCGTCCGGCGCCCTGGCTGATTTCCTGACGCGCCTCGACGAGCGCAACAAGGATCAGCCGGCGCGGAACGGCCTCTTCGCGTCGCATCCGGAAATGAAGGAGCGCATCCAGAAGATCCGCCAGATGGCCGGTTCGAAAACCGGCGCGACCGGAGAGCCGCGCTACGCGGCGCACATCAAGTACGAGGCGGCGGACGTGAGCACGATCGCGGTCGTCGTCGATGGCGCCGCAGGCCTCACCGGATCGAGCAAGGAGTCGGGTGGGAAGGACGACAAGGAGGCGAAGAAAGCGGAGCCCAAGAAGGAGGAGCCGAAGAGAGGGTTCGGCCTCGGGGCGCTGAGACGAGCGACCGGTGCCGAAGACCAGACGGCGCAGGTGTCGGCGTCGGGAGGCTCCCGAGGAGTCGGACCGGATCGCGCGGCCAAGGGCGGCGACAACCCGGCCATCGTGGAGACGACGGTCACCGCAGCCGAAGTGGCTGCGTTCAAGAAGGGAATTGCCTGATCTGAATCCGGCGCCTTTGGCCTCGGCCCGGGGCGCCCCGTCGATCAGACCGCACGAACTCTCGGCGCCAGCTCGATCTCGGTAATCGGGTGGGTCGGCTGGTAGTGCTCGTCAGTGTAAGCGACGTTGTAGATCGGGATGCCTTCGTGCTCGAACCGGCCGAAAGCGCGGTGAATGTGGCCGCAGATCACCAGGCGCGGCCTGACGCGCTCGATGGCGGCCAGCAGCTCGCGCGATCCGACGTGATCGAGCTTGTCCTGGCCCGTGCGTTCGAGGTCTCCGTAGCCGAACGGCGGCTGGTGGCTCACCAGGATGTCGATGTCCGCTGGAATCGCCGCGTAAACGGCCGCGAGCTCCTGAGGGTCTTTCATCAGCGCCCAGTCCATGTAGCGCTCGGACCACGGCGTGAGCCAAATCCGCAGGCCAAGGCATTCGACCATGTCGTCGAAGCCGATCGTGACCGGCAGATCGGCGGCCAGCCGGTGACGGTTCCGGCCGCGCTCGGCGACGAAATCATGATTGCCCCATGTGGCGAGCTTATGTTCGCGCGGGAGGGGAATCGCCGCGGCCCAGTCGCGGAACACCCCGTGGAGCCAGCCCTCCTGGACGTCGGGGTCCTGGCGCGCGGTCCTCGATCCCGCGACGCGATCTGGACAGATGTCGCCCGCAACGATCAGCAGGTCGCACGCCGGAACGGGCGGCAGATGGCCGTGCAGATCCGAGATGGCTATGACTTTCATCCCGCACCAGATTGTGCCACGAGTGCGGGCGGCAAGACATCACGGCCGAAATTCGAGGGACGCTCCGCGCGAGAGGGTTCGAGGAGGCGACACCGGGAGTCTGGCGGCGACCATCGTCGAGGTGTTCGTCAAGTTCGACAGGCCCTGACCTGCGCCAGGACGCTGTAAGGCCCTGTAAATGAATAAAGGTCACACTGTGTGTGTTCGGACCGGCCATAAGAGCCTGTAAGAAAACAAACAGTGATACCTTTGTTTTCTAACGTAAGGCGGCGCCGGGCTCAGCGGCTGGCTGCGTAATCGGCGAGGAAGGCTGCCACCGCCGGTAGGTCCACGCCCATGAAATACACGCCGGCCCGGTATCTGGGCGGGGCGCCCGAGGACG
>JBDREM010000318.1:0-5593 GCA_043819695.1 Planctomycetota bacterium | reverse complement strand
AGCGACCTCTCCATCAGCGGCTGGAACCTGATGGCGCTTCGGTCGGCGCGCCTGAACGGGGCGCCGGTCCCCGCCGAGGCGATCGCGAAGGCCATCGGATTCGTGAACCGGTGCCACAATCCCGGGAAGGGCGGCTTTGATTATCAGCCGGGCTGGGCGACGGCGGCCGGACCGGGCGGAACACCGTCGCCGGCGATGACGGCCGTCGGCCTCCTCTGCCGCGAGCTGACCGGACACCACAACGACGAGATCAACCGCCGGTGCGGCGACTACGTGCTCAAGCAGGCGCAGGGCGACCTGTTCACAGGAGCCCAGTACGTGATGTACAAAATCGAGCGGGCGTACACGATTTACTACACCTCCCAGGCGATGTTTCAGCTCGGCGGGACGCACTGGGAACGGTTCGCGCCGCTGCTCTACAAGTACGTGCTCAATTCCCAGGGTAACGACGGCGGGTGGGGCGCTGTGAATTACGGCAGGGCGTATGAGACGTCGATGCGCGTGCTCGCCCTGACCCCGAGTTACCGCCAGTTGCCGATCTATCAACGATGAGGAGGAATCGTGCCATGAAGAAAGCAATGGTTCTTACAGCCGTGGCCATGTTGCTCCTGATCCCGGTGCTGGCCCGCGCCGACACCGAGTCGCCCGCGCTGGCGAAGTACCGGGGACGCGTCGATCTGGCGGTGAAGAAGGCTCTAGCCTTCATCGCGGCGCGGCAGCGGCCGGACGGCTCATTCCATCACAACGAAAGCGATGGGGCGCACCGCACAAATGCAATTGCCGGCTTGGCCGGCATGGCGTATCTGTCGGTCGGCCACACGCCCGGGCGGGGACCGTATGGGGACGTGATCAACCGCTGCATCGACTTTGTCCTCGCCACGCCTATGGGAAAGCACGTTCTGTACGTTCCCGGGCGCAGCGTGGAGGGGTACCTGGTCCGCGCCAATCACGTGGGCCGGATGTATTCGCACGCGATCGCCACGCTGTTCCTGTGCGAGGTCTCGGGCATGGTCGATCCCGAGCGGCAGAAGAAGATCGACGCAATCCTGCCGCACGCGCTCAAGATCATCCTGACGGCGCAGGCGATACAGAAGAGGGACCCTCGGCACGCGGGCGGCTGGCGGTACCTGCGGACGTCCAACACGAGCGACCTCTCGATCAGCGGCTGGTGCCTGATGGCGCTTCGGTCGGCGCGCCTGAACGGGGCGCCGGTCCCGGCCGAGGCGATCCAGAAGGCGACCGAATACGTGAACCGATGCCACGATTCCAGTACCGGCGGCTTCGCCTATCAGCCCCAGCCGGGCGAGGGCAAGGTGACGCCGGCGATGTCGGCCGTCGGCCTCCTCTGCCGTGAGCTGTCCGGCCACCACGACGACGCCATCAACCGCCGTTGCGGCGACTACCTGCTCGGACTTGCCCAGGAGGGCAAGCTGTTTGCAGGAGACCCGACCTATAGTGCGTACACGATCTACTACGCCTCCAACGCGATGTTCCAACTCGGCGG
Organism: Planctomycetota bacterium; assembly: GCA_043819695.1. Taxonomy (GTDB): domain Bacteria; phylum Planctomycetota; class PUPC01; order PUPC01; family PUPC01; genus CAYLQD01. Next base: position 4,089 of record JBDREM010000318.1, on the reverse strand, counting down.
GACGCACTGGGAGCGGTTCGCACCGCTGCTCTACAAGCACCTGCTCAATTGGCAAGGGACCGATGGCTCCGTGGTCTTGGGGCACTACGGCAAGGTCTATTCGACGTCGATGTACGTGCTTTCCCTGACCCCGAGTTACTGCCAGTTGCCGATCTATCAGCGATGATGAGGACGGAAATGACGGACGTGAGAAGGTGGAACAATAGCGGGCCGGCTCTCGGGCTGGTTCTCGCGGCGGTTCTTTCGGCGCCCGCGGCGGCCGACGTTTCGCTGCCGAGCGTGATCGGAAGCCACATGGTTCTGCAGCAGGACATGCCGATCAAGGTCTGGGGCTGGGCGAGCCCGGGCGAGCGCGTCACCGTCGAACTTGCCGGCAACACGGCGAGCATGCTCGCCAACGGGCGCGGCGAGTGGCTGGTGACGCTGCCCGCGAAGAAGGCCGGCGGCCCCTACAAGATGACGGTCAAGGGAAACAACACGCTTACGTTGACCGACATCCTGCTGGGCGAGGTCTGGATCGGCTCGGGCCAATCTAACATGCAGTTTCGCGTGGCTGGCTCCGTGAACGCCGGGGCGGAGATAGCGGCGGCCACGTACCCGAACATCCGCCTGTTCCTCGTGCCGAACGTCCTGAGCGGCGTGCCGAAGCGGAACGTGAACGCGCGGTGGACGGTGTGCTCGCCGCAGACGGTGCCGAACTTCTCGGCCGTGCTCTATTTCTTCGGGCGGCACCTCCACAAGGAGTTGAAGACGCCCGTCGGCCTGATCGCGTCGGCGTGGGGCGGGTCGCTCATCGAGCCGTGGACGCCGCCCCCGGGCTTCGCGGGCGTCGAGGAAGTGACGAACATCTCGGACCAAGTCCGCACGAGCCAGCTCGCCTACCTCGCGAAGGTCGAGCCGGCGGCCGCGCAAAACCCCCGCAAGGAGGTCGTCGCCTGGCTGAAGGCCGCAAAGAACGCGGCCAAGAACGACGCGCTCCTCCCGACGCCGCCGCCGGACTTCTCGCTGCCCGGCGGCCATCCGCTTGCGGGCTGGTCGTCGCCGACGAGCATGTACAACGCGATGATCCATCCCATCGTGCCGTTCGCCGCGCGCGGCGCCATTTGGTACCAGGGCGAGTCGAACATGACCGAAGGGATGCTCTACTATCACAAGAAGCGGGCGCTCGTCGAGGGCTGGCGCAAGGTCTGGGGCCAGAAGTCGTTCTCGTTCTACTGGGCCCAGATCGCGCCGTTCCGGTACGGCGTCAGCCCCGACCGCCTTCCCCTGCTCTGGGAGGCGCAGACGACCGCCATGAACATCCCCGACACGGGCATGGCCGTGCTGACCGACATCGGCAACCCGTATGACATCCATCCCCGCAACAAGCAGGACGTCGGCAAGCGCCTGGCCCTCTGGGCGCTCGCCAAGGACTACAGCAAGGACGTCGTGTACCTCGGTCCGCTCTTCAAGTCGATGAAGGTCGATGGGAACAAGATTCGCGTGTTCTTCGACCACGTCGGCTCGGGGCTCGAGTCCCGCGACGGCCAGCCGCTCACGTGGTTCGAGATTGCCGCCGGGGACGATTTTGGTCCGGCCACGGCCGTGATCGACGGGGAGAGCGTCGTCGTCTCGAGCGACCAGGTCGACAAGCCGACCGCAATCCGGTTCGCGTGGCACCAGCTCGCCGATCCGAACCTTCAGAACAAGGAGGGCCTCCCGGCGTGCCCGTTCCGCACGAGCTGCGCCGCGCCCGTCATCGTCGGCAAGAAGCTCTTTGTCGATACGTCCACGGTGCGGATGCGCTGCACCGAGACGCTTGGCACGATCCGCTACACGCTCGACGGTTCCGAACCGACCGAGACGTCGCCTGAGTACACGAAGCCGATCCGTATCGAGAAGACGGGCATGGTCCGCGCTCGGTTCTTCCGGAACGACGGGGCGAAGAGCGCCGTCGTCGAGAACATATTCGCCAAGCTCAGGCCGCGGAAGGCCGACGGGATGACGCTCGTTCCCGGGTTGCGTTACGAGTACTACGAGGGCCGGTGGGACGCCCTGCCGGACTTCGACAAGCTCAAGCCCACGGCGTCGGGCCAGGTCGACAGCCTTACCCTCGAGCCGCGCGTCCGGAACGATGCGTTCGGCTTCCGGTTCACCGGCTATCTCGAGGTCAAGGTCGCCGGCAAGTACACGTTCGAGCTGACGAGCAATGACGGCAGCCGGCTGAGCGTCGACGGCCTGGTTGTCGTTGACAACGACGGCATTCATTACGCCGAGAAGAAGAAGGGAACCGTCGACCTGGAACCGGGCATGCGGAAAGTCGTCGTGACCTTCTTCGACAACACGGGCGGCGAGCAACTGACGGTTCGCTATTCCCGGCCCGGCGGAACGCCGCAGAAGCTTGCGACCTGGTGCGAGCACAAATAGCGGAGCCGGCGCCGCCTGCCCCGTGCGGCCACACAGTGCCTTGGGGTACCGGCCTGTGGCCGCGGGCGGCGATACAGCCCTGGCCTTCCGGCTCGGCCTCGTCTCGTCTTCTCAAGGCGAGACGCCCTCGCCTCCAGGCAAGGGAACCGGGCACTTTCTTGACGGCGGCCTCACGGAAGGATAGCATATCTGTGCGCCTCGCCGGGGCGGGGGTGTTGGTGTTGGCGTTCTCGCACGAGATACCCGCAGTTGGGGCAGGCGATAGAGTGGTTGACGAGAAATGGCTAGACTCGGCCGAAGACTATTGACTGCGCGGCGCGGGCGCAGGATTTCAAGCGGCGCCCGCAGACGGACTGTCGCTTCTCCCTTCACAAAGCCCATCATCACTGTGTCGGTCGCGCTCGGGGCGACCCTTGTTGTTGTTTTCATTGCGGCAAACGCCGGCCCCACAAAAGGGAGCTTGCCAGACATAGGCGTTCCCTGGAACAGGCCTTGGTCTGAAACCCCCGCTCCTCCAAAGCCGCCGTCCGTCGAGCCCGTGAAGCCTCCGCCGGTCGAGCCCGTGAAGCCTCCGCCGGTCGAGCTTGTGAAGCCTCCACCGGTCGAGCTTGTGAAGCCTCCACCCGTCGAGCCCGTGAAGCCTCCGTCCGAGCCGCGGGGCTTGTCTGCGGCGGATGTGGCGAAGCTCATCAAACAACTCGACAGCAATGACAAGGCGCTTCGACAAGCAGCGTTCGAGAAGCTCCGCAGCTGCGGCGCACAAGAGGAATGCGCCGCCTACCTTCTGGAAAAGAGAAGGGCGATACTGGCGCTCCTTAACAGCGAGGGCCTTGGTCGAGCGATAGCGAAGCTGCAGCACCTCGCTCTCGACCTTCACGAGAAAAGGCGGGCCGCTCTCGCGTTCATTTCGGACGGGAGGAAGTTCACGAAGCGACGCGGCTACGGCCAAGTGTCCAAACTTGTAGCACGCGTGGAAAGCGCCTACGAAGTCAAGTATTGCATCCCTCGCTTCTCTCGGAGCATGGCGAGGCGGGTTGACCGGCTCTTCGAGTACGACGAATACCTGGCCCGCCTCGGCAGGAGCCAACAGGCCGATTACGCCCCCTACCAAAAGACCCTGCTTCTTCTGAACAAAGCTCCTCTCTCCGTCCCCAACTTCCCCGTCAGCGGCGGCGAGTTCCAGTTAGACGCCTACAACGAGAAGGTAATGGAAATAAACAAACGCATAAGATTCCATCTCTCAAGGGAAGAAAGAAAAGCAATTCGGCTCACGAACACATACAGAATGATCATGGGCATGAGAGCGCTCCTGATAGACGCCTCCCTTGTGGAAGCGGCCCGGCAGCACTCGCAGGAAATGAAGAGCCTCGGGTACTTCTCACATACGTCACCCACAGCCAAGTTTCGGACACCCTGGGCCAGAGCCGAGCTTTTCGGTTACCAGGGGGGAGCCTGCATGGGCGAAAACATCGCACTAGGCGCCAGATCAGGAGCAGCGGCCTACGCCTGCTGGCTCAGAAGCCCGCCGCACCACAGAAGCATGCTCAACCCCAATTACTTCGACATAGGCATGGGCCATGTGGCGGGACACTGGACGGAGATGTTCGGCGGCTCAAAGAATACTGCGAAAAGAAGCGGTCTTTTGTACTAATCTTGGCAAAACAGGTGCATATTTAGAGCGGG
>JBDREM010000317.1:0-8645 GCA_043819695.1 Planctomycetota bacterium | reverse complement strand
AATGAAGACGTTCGGCGTCGATGCGAACATCGTCGCGCTCTCCGGCATCGCCATCGCCATCGGCACCATCGTCGACATGGGCATCATCATCTGCGAGAACATCCTGAAGCACCTGGACGAGGCCGGCCCCGGCGAGAACCGGCTGGAAGTCGTGTATCGGGCGTCAAGCGAGGTCGGCAGCGCCGTCCTCACCGCCGTCGCGACCACCGTCGTCAGCTTCCTGCCTGTATTCATGATGACGGGCGCCGAGGGGAAGCTGTTCAGGCCGCTCGCCTTTACCAAGACGTTCGCGCTGGTCGCCTCGGTGATCGTGGCGCTCACTATCATCCCGCCGGCGGCCCATGCCCTGTTCACCTGGAACATCCGCGGCAAGCTGCTGAGGAAGCTGTTCTTCGGCGGCCTCGTTGCCGCCGGCATCGCATTGGCAACCGCCCTCGGCTGGTGGCTGGCCGGCGGCGTGCTGGTGTTGATCGGCGCTTATTACCTGACCAGGGACTACTTGCCGGGCCGGGTCGCGAAGCTGGGGCCGCTCGCGGCCACGATCATCGCCGCACTGCTGGCCGGCATCTTCCTCACGCAGCATTGGCTTCCGCTGGGTCCCGAGAAGGGCTTCGTTCGGAACTTCGCGTTCGTGGCCATCCTCATCGGCGCCCTACTGCTCCTCTTCCAGCTATTCCAACGGTTCTATAGCGACATCCTGCGCTGGTTCCTCGCGCACAAGATCGTCTTCTGCGTGATCCCGCTGCTCGTCGTCATTGCCGGGGGAGTGGTCTGGCTTGGTTTCCCAAGGGTGTTCGGCTTCGTGCCCGGCAAGAAGGTGCGCCAAACGACGTTCTGGGTCGGCATGTCACGGAAGTTCCCCGGGCTCGGCAAGGAGTTCATGCCGCCGCTCGACGAAGGTTCGTACCTCCTGATGCCCACGACGATGCCGCACGCCTCCATCGGCGAGTGCCTCGACGTGCTCCAGAAGCAGGACATGGCCATCCGCGCCATCCGTGAGGTCGACACGGTGGTGGGCAAGATCGGCCGCGTCGAGAGCCCGCTCGACCCCGCGCCCATTTCGATGATCGAGACGGTAATCACGTACAAGCCCGAGTACGTGACTGACAAGGACGGCCGCCGAATCCGCTACAAGTACAACGCGGAGAAGCAGGATTTCGTGTTGGACGCCCGCGGCGAACGCATCCCCGACCCCGACGGCCGGCCGTACCGCCAGTGGCGCCCCCACGTCAAGAGCCCCGACGACATCTGGAAGGAGATAGTGAAGGCGGCGGAAATCCCCGGAACCACCTCGGCCCCGAAGCTCCAGCCGATCGCCGCGCGGCTCGTGATGCTCCAGAGCGGCATGCGCGCGCCGATGGGTGTCAAGGTCCGCGGAGACGACCTCGAGCGAATCGAACAGGTCGGCCTCCAGATCGAAAAGCTGCTCAAGGAGATTCCCAGCGTCGAACCGGCGGCGGTCGTGGCCGACCGGATCGTAGGCAAACCGTACCTCGAGATCGACATCGACCGCAAGGCCATCGCACGATACGGCATTCACATTCGCAACGTGCAGGACATCATCGAAGTCGCCATCGGCGGACGACAGATCACCACGACCGTCGAAGGCCGCGAGCGGTATCCGGTCCGAGTTCGGTACCTGCGCGAACTGCGCGACCAGATCGAATCGCTGGGGAAGATCCTTGTGCCTGCCCGCGACGGGACGCAGGTGCCGATGGCCGAGCTGGCCACCATTCGTTACGTGCGCGGCCCGCAGGTCATCAAGGGCGAGGACACGAAGCTCGTCGGCTACGTCGTCTTCGACAAGAAGCCCGGCTTCGCAGAGGTCGACGTGGTCGAGGCTTGCCGGCGCTACCTGACGGCGAAACGGGAGTCCGGCGAGTTCAATCCCCCGGACGGGATCACCTACGAGTTCGCCGGCAACTACGAGAACCAGATCCGGGCCCAGCGCCGGCTCAGCATTGTGCTCCCCGCGGCCCTGTTCGCCATCTTCATCATCCTCTACTTCCAGTTCAAGTCCATCCCCACCACGCTGCTGGTGTTCAGCGGCATCATGGTCGCCTGGGCCGGCGGGTTCCTGCTCATCTGGCTCTACAATCAGCCCTGGTTCATGAACTTCAGTGTGTTCGGAACCCACCTACGCGAGCTGTTCCAGATGCCGGCCGTGAACGAGTTGACCGGCGAGGTCGTCGCACGGATCAACTTGAGCGTGGCCGTGTGGGTCGGCTTCCTGGCGCTGTTCGGGATCGCATCGGATGACGGCGTCGTGATGGCAACTTATCTGGATCAGAGCTTTTCACGCCGCGAGCCCGAGACCGTGCCGGAGATCCGCGAGGCGGTCGTGGCTGCCGCCATGCGCCGCATCCGCCCCTGCCTGATGACGACCGCCACCACGATTCTCGCGCTGTTGCCGGTGATCACATCCAAGGGGCGCGGGGCCGACGTGATGATTCCCATGGCCATTCCCGTATTCGGTGGGATGCTCATCGAGGTGCTCACAATGCTCGTGATTCCCGTGCTCTACTGCCTGGTCAAAGAGCTCCGGAAGCACGCCGGCATCGGCGGCCGAGCCTTGGGGCCGTCTTGATCCTGACCGGCTCCCTTGCCGTGATCCCGATGCTGATCTGCTGCGCAACAAAGGGGACCGGGAGAGAATTGGCGAGCGGACCGTCTGAGTACCCCCAGACCGAGGGCGGCGCGGTGGAATCGTCCGGGGAACCCGGCTGACCGGCCGCGCGGGCTACATCCGGTTGAGGGTAATATTGGAGTACAACCCGAGGGAGTACGCCAGGATCATCGCGAGCACGACGATGAAGATTTCTCCGACAATGAGGCCGATGAACGCGCCGCGCATTTTCTCGTAGGTGCCTCTGCCGCCGTACTTCGCGACGAGGCTCTTGGCGGCCCAGCCGAGGAAGATAGAGAACCAATACACCCCCATCAGCGTGTTGGCGAGCATGATGAGCCCGATCGGGTGCGGGAGCCAGAAACAATGCCGCCGGGAGAACAGGAGCGCGGCCATGAGCACCGCGCCGAACAGCAGCCACCAACACTCCGCCGTTGTGTCGTAGGGCTTGGTCTGGACGATGCTGCCGACCGAGCTGAACGTCTGCAGCGGCGCGTCGCTGTGGAACCATCTGTTCATTCTGTCCGCGCCGGTGTCATACGCGAGCACGAGGTGCGCGCCGACGGCGACGAGCGCGGCAACAACTATGCAGAGGAAGATCGAGACGTGGAACCGGAGGCGTTTCATTTTCATGTCGCTGCCGATCTTCAGCCCGTTCGCCATGGCAGGCACGATGAACGTCTTCATGTCCTGGAACATGATCGCGTTGTAGATGAACAGCGGCGCGAAGAGCTCGGGCGACGTCCACGACCTGTTCAGCCCGAAGATGGTCCGGATGAAGTGGAACGGGCTGATGAAGATCTGGAAGCCGAGGATGCCGCCTTCGGTGACCGCGCGCGTCAACCCGATGGCGATGGCGACAAAGACGCAGTAGCAGGCGATCGTGTAGTAGACGTTGGCACCGAGCCCGGCCGACAGCGCCCAGACCAGGCCGATCGATCCGAAGATGAACAGGAACGAAGAGATCCTGAGCTCGGCGCGTTCCGCGGCTTCGAGGTCCCGGACGATGCCCGGCATCAGGAAGCACAGTATGTACCGGCGACACTTGTAGAGGACGACGGCGGCGAAGACCATCAGTGCTCCGCCTGCCTGCGCCATCAGGAGGTCCATCGCCGTGTACCAGTCCCTCTGGAACAGGCCCCCGTGAGGGCCGTAGCCCAGCCAACACAGCAGGAGAACCTGCACCATGAAGAAGATCCAGAAGAACCACAGCGAGAACGATATCCTCGCCGGGATCAGGAACGCGAGCCCGATCATCGTGAAGAAGATTCCGAACTTGGTGCCGCCCAACGGCGCGAACGCGCTGTTCTGGACGTACGGCCCCCACCAGATGTCCAAGGTAATGGCGCTGACTCCCGAGATCAGTCCCATCTGGCAGATCATGTTCCATCCCATTATGACACCGGCGAACGCGAACCCGGTCCAGAACGCGCCGCTTCGGAAGATCGGCGGGATGAGGCCGTCCCCGGCGCCGTCCGTCCCGGCGAGCAGCTCCGGCAGTCGGGCCAGCGGATAGATGAGCCGTTCGTTGTGGGCCCACTGCCGGAAGATGAGGACGTTGAGCGTCATGAACACGAGGTAGGTGAGCCCGATGATGAGCGCCCACAGCCCGAGCGGCCGGAGCCATTGCGACCAGGGGACGTCGCCGATGACGAAGCGCTCCATTGAAGCGTCGAGGCTTCGGAATCGGTCCATGTGGTCCCAGAGCCGTTCTTGCAGACGCGGGTACGGCGCGTGAGCGCCCCCCTGTATCTCGGCCAAGAGGTCCGCCAGACCCAGCTTGGTGTCTCGCACCCGGTGTGCCGCGGACAGTCGCGATGCGACGAACTCGTCGCGCTCCTCCTCGAGCTCCTTGACGTCCTTGTCGAGACGGGCGAGAAGTGACTCCGCCGCACCGATCTTCGCCTCCAGATTCTCGTACTCGTCCGCCTGGACGTGGCGGCGGCGCGTGTGAAGCTCCTTGAGCTCGCGCTGCTTCTCGAAGCGGTGTGCGCGAACCGCATCGATCTCCTTGCGGAGGGATTCTTTCCGCTCGGTCAGGTCCGCGATCTCCGAGACCGGCGCCAGCTTCTCGACGGCGCTGCGAACGTGCACGGCCAGTTCCGAATCGACGTTCCGGCCGGACCGAATGGCCTCGGCGAGCAGGCCGTCCGCTTTGCGCAGGTCGCCGAGCGCCGACGTGCCGTGTGCGAGCCGCGCGGCCCTGTCGGCGTAACTTTCGAGCCCCTCGCCGGGCACATAAATGAACCCGGGGATGGCCCGCATCTCCTCGGGGAGGCCGCGGCGGAAGACGGTGATCTTTTCGAACGCGGCCGCCTTGATCGCGTCCAGTTCGGCCTTTCGCCGCTCTCGTTCTGCCGCGAGGGCTTTGATCAGCGGGGGGTGTGTTCGGAGGACGTCCTTGGGATCGTATCGTCCGGCATACTTGGCCCACCATTTCTCAGCTTTCCGCAGCGAGTTCTGGGCCATGGCATGGCGGCGCCGCAGAGCCTTTACCGTTCTGGCAAGCTGCGCACTGTCCGGGATGAGCTTGGCCTCCTCGAGCTTTCGCCGGACGACGGCCAGCTCGTCCCGGCACTGCTCGAGACTGTCGGCGGCCCGCTCGACACTTTGCGCCTCGCGCCACGGCGCATCGGCGTCGCAGAGCCTCCGGGCCGCTTCCTGTGAGCCGGGCTCGGAGACGAAGTACTTCTCGTTCACGTACGGCTCGACGTGAACGTCCCAGCCCGACTGATCCGTGTTGAAGTCCGGGTTAAAGAGGTTCCCTGCGATGGGGACGATCTGTGACGCGAGGCCGAACGTCGAAATGCCGGCCGAGACCGAACACATTATGAAAACCAGGAGGACCTCGGTCGTTGTGAACACTTTGACGACGCGCAGCAGCCGGCAAATCGGGTTGATAAGGAGCACGGCCGCGAAGAGAAGGATATACGGCAGCACGGCGATCTGCGTCGAGGACAGGTAGATAGGGTAGGGCTGGTTTTCGAAGTAAACTGTAAGGAACGCGAACAGCCCCGTGAGGGCCGTTCCGAGGAGCAACGAGCGGAATGTTACTGAGCCGTCCTTCATTGCACAATGCTCGGTCTGACGCGGAAGGGCTGGGCGCCGCCGCAACCCGCCGCCGGTGCCGTCCGGCTGAGGCGGCATTATATGAGGCAGGCGTAGGACATGCAACCCGACCCGATCGGGCCGATAGAAATTGTCCTTGAGTCTCGTGAAGGCAGTGTGGATAATCCAGGGCCGAACGGAGAAGCGGAATATCGGTCTGGTCCGGCCTGTTCTGCAGTGAACAGGGCGGCAAAGTGACAAGCGCCCACCTATGGCAATCGCACTGAACTCATTGGATGCCGCCGTAGAACGCGCTCAACTGCTGATGGGCAACGGGCGCAGGATTCTTGGCCTCGTCGGCAAGCCTGGAAGCGGAAAATCCACCATCGCAAAGCTTCTGTCCGCACGGCTCGGCGCAGAGGCTCAGGTGGTCCCGATGGACGGATACCACTTGAGCAACAAAGTATTGCGAGAACTGGGCCGTGCTGCAAGAAAAGGCGCCCTTGATACCTTTGACGCTCTTGGCTACACGATGCTCTTGCAGCGGATCAAGAATGAACCACGCTCGATCATTTACTATCCCGTATTTCATCGCTCGATCGAAGAATCAATCGCAGCAGAAGGCGTCGTATCTCCCGACGTTGAATTGGTGATTACTGAAGGCAATTACCTCCTTCACGCGGGGGATGGCTGGGGCGGGGTACGCGAAGTTCTTGATGAGAGCTGGTATGTGGACGTTGACGATGAAGTGCGGATCGAACGGTTAATCCAACGGTGCCGGGGTCACGGCAAGACTCTGGAAGAGGCGGTCATCTGGTCCACTGGCACTGATGAGGTCAATGCGCAAGTCATAGGCAAGACCCGTCAGTTTGCCGACGTGATCATCACGGTTGGAGAGCCGGCCCCTGAAGCGCGCTAAGCGATAAAGAGCACGAATGCATCTGCTGGAAGGGTAGATGAGGCGGGTGCGTTCGCAGGCCCGGCGGGTGGCGGCGGCGTGCGAACCATCATCCGCGAACTGCGGTCTACGATCATGACCAGCAACCGCCCCATCGAGGAGTGGGGCAAGCTCATCGGCGACGTCCCCGCGGCCACCGCCATCCTCGACCGGTTCCTCCACCACGCCCAGGTCATCGCCATCACCGGCCGGAGCTACCGGCTCAAAGATCGGGCGGTGAAGCAGGCCGGGACGAAACAGGTCGGGAAGGAAGACCCGCCGGCGAAGGAAAAACGGTCAAGGAAGGAAGAAGCCCCTTGCGGAAAGGACGCATGATCGTGTATACAGGAGTCACTTGGAGTGGCCGGTTTTGAACCGCCCCCCGGTGGACGGTTTTCAAGTGACCCGTGACAGGTGAAACGGCACCTGACTTTGGCTTAGTTCGGGCTGTTTTCTGTCCAGTCAATCGGGGGAAGCACACCCCAGCATATATAACGCAACTGCACACTCCATCAACGCATCGGCCTGAGGCGCTGCTGAACCTCCGGCATAGCATCGGGTGGCGCACCGCCCCACGTCCAAGCCTCGAGTGCACCATCAAAATAGTAACACCACAGATACGCACGTTCATGTTCATTCACAGATGCAGCATACGCTTCAAATGGCCCAGAGGAAAATGCTGGATTGGCCAGCAGATGATGCATCGCCTCGGGGCGTGCCCCTTTCCAAAACGCACGATTACTCAGCCACCACAGATCCTTCTGTGATCCAGAAGCTCTATAGCTCTTGGCCTTGGCGGCAACATTGTTCCCTGAATCGATGAATTCGACCAGGCTCTTGGCATCCGGTGAGCATGGGATGGATCGGTTATTCCCTATGTCAATCAATACTCCACGTGCGAACCCATCCTCCTCGACGGAAGCGACCTTTGAGCACAGATTCAAAAACACTTCCTGTGCCTCCGATACAAGAATGCCGTTGTTCCAAGCATCGGCTGGCTCCATCACAATCGGCCTTAGGATCGCTATTGTCAGCCGCGGGTTCAACAGCAATTCTGATTCAGCCCAGACGCGTTGATCATCATCCAGGCCACGAGTACAATACTTCCAGAAAGCTAAATAGATACGAGTGGCCAATAACTCGTCCTCGCCATCGAGTGCCTCAACCTGACGTCTTGCCTCGGCATCCCCAGTGTGGAGGTAGTGCAATAGGACATCGACGCCCTGTCGGGCAGGGATCTGCGAAACCTCACCAGATCCGCCATCTGATCCGCTGACCTGTTGCTTCGAAGCGATCTTCTGCCAGTATACTCCACCAGCAAACAAGGCCGCTCCTAAGAAGACGACGCCGATCCATATCGCAGCATTTCGCAGGATTATCTTCATATCGCCGTCCTATTTGATGCCTAACACCGCGTTCAGTTCAGCTTCTGTGACTGCTGAGACATCACCTTTGTGCGTCTTCGTGATGATGTCGTTGATCTGTTTTCCCATCTTTAGAATCTTGTCCTGCTGCGTCCGCCAGGCTTCCCAGCGGTTGAGCGATCGATTCTTCTTATTGAACTCACAGCTGTCGTCTTTATTGAGGGCATCATCCATCATCAACTTCAAGGCAGCCTCAATGCTCTTCTCGCCGTTGTATGCTATATCACGTGACATTGTGGCTTTGGTAAACTGAGCCAAACCTACTGCTGTCGTTCGCTGATTCTTGTACCCAAAAGGCCCGCCAATAGCGTTGAAATAGGTATAGGGCTTACCTCCGGTTCGGGTCGATGTATCACGACTCTCAAAGTAAATCAGGGCTAAGAATTCGCCGTACCCTACAGGACACTGGGGCGCGCATTTGTGCTTGTTAGGCCAGTACTGCGCTATCCAGCCAAGCACCTCTTTGGATGTCTTGATATTCAGTGATATTCAGGACAGTCACGGGATATTCAGGACAGTCACCAATGGCACTAACTTAAGCCCGATCATCCGCCGCCAGAGAGAACGGGCGGCCCGACGGCTTCCTTGTCCTAATCCTAATCATAATCGT
>JBDREM010000316.1:0-9761 GCA_043819695.1 Planctomycetota bacterium | reverse complement strand
TCCTGGGCCATGTCCTCGAAGTGGTCCAGGATGAACTGAAGCTTGAGATAAGCGAGCTGGTCGCGCAGAGAGTCCGGGTCAGGTGTTTTCGGGTTGTTGTTGTTCTGGCTCATGGCTTCCTCCTGAGTTGAGGTTGGGGTTGGGGGGTTCGCCCGGATCATAGAGGCCGAGATCCGGTTCAGGCAATTCCAGGTCAAGCAGGTCTTCTCGGCGAGTGAGGTGGAGGGCGCCGGGTTCGGGGAGTCGGTGTCCGTCACAACTACCTCGACTGGTATGTCGCTAACGGCGTCGTTCTGGTGGGTGCGTTCGGAAGCCACGCCAATGATCGCGCGGCACTCGCCCGTATTCGCCGGTATTGTAACAAGGCGCAGGCGTACCGTCTAGGTCCAAAGCCAGCGAAATCGGAACAGCGCAGGTACATCGTACCCCCCTAACGGGGGCAGGCGGGGGTGTGCAGGCTGGCGATGTGGCGGCAACGGAGGGAGCCCGGAGGGCGACCGGAGTGGCCGCCACATCGCTCACGGCTGCCAGGGGGTACCCCTGGCCGGTCGTGAAGCTGGCGTGCTTCGGGCAACGAAGCTGGCGCGAGTTGAAGGCGTGCGTGAAAGAACTGGTGCCGCCGCCCCGCCGAGCCTGTTCGCTGGGTTCTGTGGCGTTGTCTGGAAGTGTGTGCCGTGCGGAATCTGGCGACGCATATGCGTCGAAATATTCACGCAGGTCATCGGTCAGAAGTGCCCGCTGTGCTTCCTCCGTGTGTGCCGTGCGGAATCCGGCGACGCATATGCGTCGTCAGATTAGCGCTCGGAGCAGGGCCGCCGGCCGGGCGGACATCGGTGCTTGTCGCACGACGACGCCAGGCGAGCCGGGCTCGAGCCTCGTGGGCGGCGGACGCGGTTCCGCGAAGCGGTCGAGCTGGGCGCTGGCGGCGGAGATGGAACGATACGTTGCTGAAGACGCCGCACCGCCGAACGTGAAGACGGTGCGAACGGTTCGCACTTGACCTTTGAAAAAAGGGGCACATGCTGGCCGCTTCCAAAACCGCTGTGAGGAAAAGGAGGCGAGCCAATGATGTGCCCCGTGAGGTATTGTACCGTGATTCGCTCGAAAAACCACATGTTTGATTATCGCATGCGGATGGTGCGGTCGGCCCTCGAGATCGGCGTGAAGCCGACGGCTCGAGCGTTCGGTACGACGACGAAGACGGTTCGCAAATGGCGGGACCGATACAAGAAGGAAGGGCCATCGGGCCTCTTTGACCGCAGCCGGCGGACGCGGAACAGATTCGGGCGTGGGTCGACGAGGGGCGGATCACGACCGATACGCAGTTCCAGGCGGACGGCTCCGGACAATGGCGGCCGTTGTCGGCCTTCGCCGAGTTCGCGGGGGCTCTGCACACGGAGGGTGCACCTTCGCAACCGCCCGATTTCCCGCGCCCGGGACCGACGGACGAGGAGACTCGCGCCCGCGACTACGTCGTTCGGTTCGGCGAGGCGATCGACCGCGGCTGGCGCGTGGTCATGGACAACTTCTGGTTCTTCGTCGGCGTGACGGCGGTTCATACCGTCATTTGCCTTGCCGCCGGCTTTATTCCCTACGTCGGCATCATCGCGGCTGTGATCGTGAACCCGGTGGTGATGGCCGGGTTCTGGTGGATCTGCATCAAGCGGATGCTGCGGAAGAACATCATGGAGCGCAACTGGCTCAGTTGCCTTCTCGCCGACGTCGTGTTCGTTCCCTTCGCCGAGAAAGGCACAAAGACATTCATAACCTGCAAGCGCGTCGTCGAGACCGACATCCCGATGTTCACCTGCACGCGGGAGGAGAACAAGAACCTGCATGCGCTGGGCGTTCCGGCTCTGACCCGCAAGAACGTCGGTGCGTTCATCGAGAACCTGGGGGCAAGCACGACGGGCGAGCCGCCGTTCCCGCAGCCCGCCTACACGCCGCCCGTGGTTCCGCTGCGGCCGGAGCCGGCTCGCTCGATGCGCAAACGACAGATCAATTTCTGGGAGACCGACTGAGGCAGACGGATGTCGGGCCGTCACCTGCCGCGCGGCGCCAGCCGGTGGCGCTGCAGGAAGGCCTGCTGCGCCCTGATGAACTTGCGGAAATGTTCGTCGGCGGCCCTCAACTGCTGTATGGCCGCGGCCATCTCGGACGCCCTGTTGCTGCGGATCGCGCCCGCAAGGGCGTCGAGCGCTCCGGCCTGCGCGGCCGCGGCGGCGAGAAGCTCTTTGTGCAGGGCGGCGATCTCGGCGTTCCTCGACGAGATGTCTTCCACCAGGCGCAGGTTCTGACGCGCGGCTCGAGCGAGCGCGGCCGCGAACGAGAGGGCGTCGGTCGGCAGGACCCGGCGGCCGGACAGGACCTTCGTCAGCCGGCTGCTCTCGAGGGCGATCTGCTGGTACCGCACCATCGGCGAGACGACCGATGCCATGTAGCTGTTGTACACTCGCTCCGGCCCGCCGAACGCCGGGGCGAGCAGCGGCGCGTTCTCGGGCACGCGCCGGGCCGCGAACGCGCCGCCGCCGATCAACAACGCGACCACGGCCAGCGCGTAAAGATAGCGCCGCCGCGGCGTGCCGCCGACGGGCGGGGGGATCCTGCGGCTCAGGAGCATGCCGCAAAGGAAGCCGACCGCGAGGCCGCCGCCGTGCGCGAAGTTGTCGATCCGCTCGACCGTGAGCCCGAAGTAGATGTTGTAGCCGAGGAACGCGAGGATGCTGACGACGTGCGGCTTGAACACGCGGACCGGAATCGCCCTCCTCCGCACGAGCATGAAGCCGAGGATGCAGCCGAAGAGGCCGAAGACGGCGCCCGACGCGCCGGCCCCGATGCCGACCGGGTTGTGCGCGATGCTCGCGATCGCGCCGCCGATGCCGCTGAGCGCATACGCCGGCAGGAAGGCCCAGTGGCCGAGCAGCCGTTCGGTGAAACGCCCCACCTGCCACAGGCACCACATGTTGAAGCCGAGATGCAGGAGCCCGAAGTGGACGTAGTTGGCGGTCAGCAGCCGCCACCATTCGCCGCTGACGACGTTCGGCCCGTACGCGCCGCCCCAGGAGAAGACATTGTGGGCGGCGGGATTCAGGTAGTCTGCGCCGGTCGCCACCATCGCAATGAAGACAAGCAAGTTGAGGCAAAGGATAACGGGCGTGACCCACGTCCTCGGCGTCGCCGCGTGCAGCAGGTCGTAAAACTCGTCCTCCTTCTCGAGCTCGGCGTTGTGGCCGGCGATGACGCGGCGGACGTCGAGCTCGGCGTGCGCCGCAAAACCGCCCTCCCCCGTGACGCGCGCCATCCGCTCGAGCGCCTGCTCGACGCCGGCGACGGCGAGCGTCTCGGCGTGCACGGCGAGGAGCGTGACGCCGAGCTTCTCGCCCAGCCGGCCCGCGTCCTTCGCGGACATCTGATCGGACGTGACGAGGATGAACCGCTTCGGCTTCACATCGCGAAATGTTGCCCGCACGGCCTGAAGATAGTCCTCTGCGGACGACATCACCGCCGGCGACCACGGCACGACGGCCCAGTACTCCTCGTCCTTCGACACGCGCGTCGGGATGTCGACGTCGAGGATCACGGGCAGCCGCGGCCAGTTCTCCGCATCGACCGCCCTGCCGCCGTACGTCACGTTGCCCGACCCGAGCAGCGCCTTATGCACGGACTCGACGGCTCGCAGCGTGGCTTCGTCGAGCCGGTCAATTGTCGCGCCGGCGGCCTCGAGGCGCTCGACGGCGCCTTGCGGCCGCGCGCCGGCCTGCTCGTCCGCGGGTTCCGCGTCGGGAGTGTCGCTCATTCGCAAAAACTCCTGCCGCAACGCCGTGTCGAGCCATGATTGTACCGGCCCGTGCCGCCGAGTTCAATCGAGGCCGCAGCCGGATTTCGCTTGCCCGCGGCGGGCGGCGGACATATACTTTTCACAGCTTCGAGTTGAGATTCGACCGGAGGCGGCATGCCGGAACTGGAGAGGAAGAAGACGGGCGGATTGACGGCGCTCGGCGTGTTGAGCGTTGTGCTCGGCGGGATATTCTTTATCACGTCGGTGTGGTCCCTTCTGCAACCGCAGGTCCACATGGCCCTGGTCGCGAAGCACAACGCGCCGCAACTGCTGACCGGCTACGGCCTCGCCGGTGCGTATGCGAGCGGCGCTGCCAACCTCCTGCTCGCGGTCCTCCTCTTCGCCGCAGGCGTCGGCCTGCTGAAGCTGCGGAAATGGGGCGCCGCGTCGGCGGTCTGGTATGCGATCGTGCGGATCGCGTGGAGCGTCGTCAGCGCCGTGCTCGCATTCGCCGGCCCGTTCGCTGCGAAGGTTGACCTCGAGAAACTGCACCCGGACAACGCGGAGTATATGCAGAACACGTTCCCAGCCGTCGCGACGACACTGATCATCGCGGGCCTCGTGCTCTCATCGCTCTTCGCCGTCATCCTGCTGTGCCTGCTGTCGCGCCAGTCGTACAAAGACAACCTCACGTGATTTTCCTATAATGGCCCCGCAATGATTTCGAGGCGGAACATCGCGCGGCTCCTGCGCAAGGCGCTCGCCGAGCCGGCCTACGCTCTGCGCGCCCTCGGCCAGCGGCGGCGCGCGCACCGGTCGTATCGCCGCGACGACGGCTGGAGCGCGCCCCCCGAGACCGTCAGCCTGTTCCTTACCTTCCGCTGCAACCTCCGCTGCCGGATGTGCGGGCAGTGGGGCCCGGCCGGCGCGGCGAAGGGCTACGCGCCCGAGACGCTCAAGAGCCGGCTCGCCCGCGACGAGATCCGCCGGCTGCTCGACGACGTCGGCACGTTCCGTCCGAACATCACGCTCTTCGGCGGCGAGCCAATGCTGCATCCCGAGTTCGCCGGCATCGTCGAGGACGTCAAGGCGGCCGGCCTGCGGTGCAACGTCATCACCAACGCGACGCTGCTCGAACGGTTCGCCGAGGCGCTCGTCGACGCCGGCCTCGACGAGATCATCTTCTCGCTCGACGGCCCGCGCGAAGTCCACGACGGAATCCGCGGCGTCCCGGGCACGTTCGACAAGGCGATGGCCGGCTTCGAGAAGCTGCTCGCCGCGAAACGGCGCCGCCGCTCGAAGCGCCCGAACATCAACCTGACGAGCGTCGTCTTCGAGTCGGGCTGCGAGCGCCTGCCCGAGCTCATCCCGATCGCCGGGCGGCTCGGCGCCGACTCGCTCACCGTGCACCACCTGATCTTCTGCGGCCGCGAAACGTACGACCGGCACAACGACCTCTTCGAGCGCGAGTTTGGCACGCGCTGCCACGACTGGGAGGGATTCGTCGTCGACAAGCTGCCGGCCGTCGATCCCGAGAAGGTCATCGCCGTCCGGGACGAGATGCTCGCCGCGCGGCCGCGCGTCGCCGTCTCGTTCTATCCGAACCTGACCGACGCCGAGATTCGCGCGTGGTACGGCGGCTTCGACTTCGAGCCGCGGTCATACTCCGGCCGGTGCGAGAGCCCGTGGATGGCCGCGTACGTCTTCCCCGACGGCGGTGTGCGGCCGTTCCACTCGATGAACTTCGTTGCCGGCAACATCCGCGAGTCGAGCTTCGGGGAGATCTGGAACAACGACGCTTACCGCCGCTACCGCCGCGCGGTCAAGCAGCGCGGCCGCTTCCCCATCTGCGCCCGCTGCACGGAGCTCTATCGGTTCTGAGTTCGCTCTTGACATACCGAACAACTCACCCATAGTGACCAAACGGAGAACGGAAGATGGCGGAAGATAGGAGCCCCATGGGCGCTGCTGCCGTGATGACTCTCAAAGAAGCTGCGAAGTACGTACGCGTGAGTGAAAAGACCTTGCGCGAAAAGGCAAGGGCGAGGGAGGTCCCCTCTCGTCGTGTCGGGCGAGAGTGGCGTTTCCTCAAACGTGCCCTTGACGAGTGGTTAGGGGCGAATCAAGAACGCAGTGTGGCCGGGGGAATCGTCTCGGAATCAGTTGGCCAGTTGTACTTGCCCTCGGTCGAGACCGCCGTCGATAGCACAGCGAAGGCCTACGAATGGGGAACGTTTAAGGACAGCTTGAGAGCGCCGATTCACGGATGGTTCACGTATCCTGCCGGTTTCTCTTACAAGGCAGTTGAGTGGAGCTTCGCCAACGAACAACTTGAACGGAGTGATACGGTTTACGATCCGTTCATGGGAAGCGGGACAACGAATCTCGTTGCGAAGAAGCAGGGCATTAGCTCATATGGCGTCGAGGCACATCCTTTCGTGTTTCGTGTCGCGAAGGCGAAAATGGATTGGGCCGTCCGACGGAACGACGTGGCAGAGGCGATGAAGTACATCCGGGACCGCGTCCTGGCCGCCAGACGGCGTACGCCAAAGGACTTGGCGGGGCGGCTTGAGAGGGAGTTTCCGCAACTGATCCTGAAGTGCTATCGTCAGAAAACCCTCTGGGACCTCCTGGCAATCCGGAACGCCTGGGCGGCAGAAGACTGGCATGACGGCGTCGGCGATCTTTTGTTCGTCGCGCTGGCAAACCTGCTCCGGGAGGTCTCGAGCGCCGCCACCGGCTGGCCGTATATCGCTCCGAAGAAGCTCAAGACCTCCGCTGCATCGAAAGACGCGTTGCAGGAGTGTTTCCGCCTTGCGGAGAAAATGGTGGCCGACATCGAGGCCACCGTCGCCCAATCGGCGCCGGACTACGAACTGGCTTCGCACAAGCTGTTCAATGCCGACTCCAGAGACACGACCGCGATGATCCCCGACGCCTGCGTCGATCACATCTTCACGTCTCCGCCTTATCTGAACAACTTCGACTACGCCGACCGCACGAGGTTGGAGTTGTACTTCTTCGGGCAAGCCCGTACATGGGGAGACATCAGCCGAGACGTCCGGACGAAGCTCATCACCTCCGCCACAACACAGATAGCAAGAAACGACCCCAAGTATGCGCTTTCAGAGGAATTGCGGCACGCGTGCCCCGACGAATATGCCTTCCTGCGGGATGCCACGACATTGCTGAGGAAACTGCGGCAGACCAAGGGCGGCAAGAAGAGCTACGATCATCTGGTATCCGGCTACTTCAACGACATGTACAAAGTCCTGCGCGATTGCCTCCGCGTCCTGAAGCCGGGGGCAAGAGCCGTGTTCGTCTTGGGTGACTCCGCACCGTACGGCGTCCACATCCCTACGGACGAGTTGATCGGGAGAATCGGAGTCCGGCTCGGATTCCGCGATTACATCATCAGGGTTCTGCGTGCCCGCGGGGGGAAGTGGAAGCAGAACCCACAGCGACACTCTGTCGAACTCAGGGAATCGGTCGTCACTTTGTCAAAGGGCTAAACGATGCCAGAGAAAGTCCAGAACGCGGCGAGCGCACTGGGAGAGGCCGTTGGCGCCGAAATGGAGAACGCTCTCAATGCATTCTGCGTGCAAGTTGCAGAGTCATGTGGGTGTCATTTCGTCAGTCAGCACGGGACCCGAGAATCCGAACACCGGAAGGCCCAAGAAGCTGCTTCTGTATGACAAGTGGGGAACAGCGTACAACGTTGACGCAGTTATTGCCAACGAGGCAATGCAGCCGCTGATCCTCCTCGAGTGGAAGTATTTACGCTACACGAAACACAACCGCGATAAGGGCAGTTGGGTGTGCACGGCACACCCAGCGTTGCGCCGCCGCTTCTCAAGCATACGAAGCTCTATCGCGGTTCTGGCCGGCAAGTGGAGTGCCACTTCCCTGACCATGATGAAAAGCCACGACATCAACTTTTTCTTGATCCCGTTTGACCTGGTGTGTGGGCTTTTCGCCGAACACGGAATAGACTTCAATTGGGGAGAGAAAGACCGGCCCGCGGCCGCCGCCGCGTGGCGAGCATACCGCAGACTCACCCGAAAGATGAAAGCCGCGATTGGCTCCGACACAATCGCGCCGATCATTGAAGACCTTGAATCATGTGTCCGGTCCGTTCTGGACGACACGATCGAAAGGGTCCTCGACCGTGTTTCCGTCGAACTACGCTCCAATCTTGGGGAGGTCAAGATTTACGAATTCGACAGCGTTGAAGAAGCCGTCGGATTCTTGAACCAAAGCGCCCTGGAAGGCCTGTTCATTGAAACGGACTCTCCCGATCTCTTCGAACAGATCCATCCCCCTTCCGATTAGTTCTGGCTTGCCTCCAAGGGCGTCTCTCGCCCAGCAACCTCAGTGCCGCGCGAGCGCACGTTCGAGCGCGGTCTCGAACGCGGGCGGGATGGTGTGGCCGAGCTCCCTGGCTGCGGTCATGTCGTTCCACGCCTTGCGGTACTCCTTCTTGCGGTAGCGCGCCATTGCTCGGTAGAAGTAAGCGGCGGCGTCGCTCGGCGCGAGTTCGATGGCCTTGTTGAAATCCTTGACGGCGCGGCCGTTGCGGTCCTGCTGGAGGTAGACGAGGCCGCGGGTGCGGTAGGCTTCGGCCTGGCCCGGCGTGTCGGCGATGGCCTTGTTGCAGTCGGCGATGGCCTTTTCGTGCTGGCCTTTCGCGGCGTAGGCCTGTGCGCGGCGGCGGTACGCGGCGGTGAATTTCGGGTCGAAGCCGATGGCGCGCGTCGTCCAGCGCAGTTTATCGTCGGGGTCCGCGGCGGCGGCGCGGGCGTATGCCTCGTATGCCTGGCGGCTCGTCGTGTCGGGCTTGCGGAGTTGCGTCTTCTGCTCGGCCGTGAGGGCGATCCGGTCGCCCTGAGGCGCCGGCCGGACGGTCGGGCGGTTGTCGACGATCACAACGGTGTTGTCGAACGATTTCACGACGGCGTCGGCGAGCTGGAAGAGCGTGTCGAAGATCTTCGTCTTCGAGCCGGTCACGGCTGCGGCGCTCAGGATCGCTCCGGTCTGCACGTCGACCACGCGGACGTTGAAGATGAGCGCATCGCCGTCGGCGGCGTACGTTCCGAGCACGACGCGCTCGGCTCCGAGCAGCTTGCCGGCCTTGGCCGCGCCCTTGGGGTCGGCGAGGTCCGACTCCTGGAAGCCTTTCTCCTGGGCGAGCTGCCTGACCTGCGAGCGCTCGATGGCGACCAGACCGGGCACGGCGGCGAGCTTGGTCGTGAGCGTTTCGGCGGCCCCCGCGCCGATCCAGTCGGTGTCGGTATTCGGCCGCAGGTTCTTGAAGGCAAGCACGGCGATCCGCTTGCTCGGGCGGGCCTGCCGCGCCTGTGCCGCCGGCGCCGCGGCAAGCAGAGCAGCGAACAGCGTACACGTAATGAAGCTTTTCTTGTACATGGCAGGGCCTCCGCCAGCGCAGAAGTGATCCTCCCAATCCCTGGGGATACTCTATAGCGGGCTCGACCTGTTATCAACGAAATTGCCCGGCGGGCAGGTCGGCGCTCAGTTCGTGCCGGTGTGTCCGAAGCCGCCGTGGCCGCGCTCGGAGCCGGGAAGTTCGTCGACCTGCTTCAGTTCGGCCTGGATGACGGGCTGGATGACCATCTGCGCGATACGGTCGCCGCGGCTGATCGTGAACGGCTCGTCGCCGAGGTTGGCGAGAATGACCTTGACCTCGCCGCGGTAGTCGGCGTCGATGGTGCCCGGCGCGTTGAGGACGGTGATGCCGTGCTTGACGGCGAGGCCGCTGCGCGGGCGCACCTGCGCCTCGTACCCCGGCGGCAGTGCCATGTGAAATCCGGCCGGTACGAGGTAACGCTCGCCCGGCTTCAGGACGACCGGCTCGGCGACGGCGGCGCACAAGTCCATCCCGCTCGCGTGCTCGCTCATATAACGCGGCAGAGGAACGTCCTTGCAGTCTTCGCGCACCTGAATGAGCAGCTCGACCCTGTTCATT